>DATISS010000065.1:0-21600 GCA_035468565.1 Planococcus sp. (in: firmicutes) | reverse complement strand
ACTAATGATTCCCAGTGTCGATATTCCGCAAAACAGCTGCGAAGGTATCGACCCAAGAATTGGGGAGATGCCTTTGCGACGAAGCACGAAGTGCTGCAGGAGCACATGTTTTATAGCCGCGGGCGAGCGCCAAGCCTCCTCAGTCGCTTCGAAAACCTTGTGCTCCTGCATCGCTTCGCTAGCTTCGTCGCAGGCAAGACTTACCCGAAGCCTGCGAGGGCAAGTCTTTGCGACGAAGCGCATAGCGCTGCAACGTACTTTTTGTCCCGAAGCTAGCGAAGCGTTGCAACGGTTTTTCATGTCCCGAAGCTAGCGAAGCGTTGCAGGGACAGGGACAGGGACAGAGACAGGAGCAGTATGGTTTTCTCCGCTGTTTTGCTCCATATCGAGAGATATCTTAGCGACCGGAGCGGCTTGCAAAAGCTTGGTTCTTTAGTTCAACTTATATATTAAAAAAGGGGAACATACATTATGACTGGAAAAACACATATCATCGGAGGCGTCGCCGCAAGTCTGGCGTTTGCCCAAATTACACATTACGATCCAGTTATTCTTTTATGCTCAGGCACGATAGGGGCGCTGCTGCCGGATATTTGCCACGGAGGCAGTAAAATCGGCCGCTCGTTTCCGACATTATCGAAAATCATCAATGTTCTGTTCGGGCACCGGACGTTTACACACAGCCTGCTTTTTTTGGTGCTGACAGGCATCCTGCTGAACGCCCTGGGGGTTAACGAAGCCATCATCGCCGGTTTTTTGGTCGGGATGATCAGCCATCTGGTGCTGGACATGGCGACGAAAAATGGCATTAAATTATTTTTCCCGCTAAAAGCGACAATCCGTTTTCCCATTACGGCGACGACTGGCGGAACTGCGGAATACTTAGTGTTTGCCGCACTTTCGGTATTGGTTGTTTATTTTGGCTATGACGCATTCGCGGTCTATTTCCAATAAGGCAATGGCCAGAATTCCCGCCTGCTATGCAAATGAATCCGAAAATCGGGTTTTATCGCCGTGTAATGGGGAATAATCGCCTTATAAAGACGGAACATAGGAGGCGGAATTCATGGGGAAAGACGATTTTTCGAATGAGCGCCCTCTCGGCGGCTCCAAAAACCGGCGCGAACGGGAAGAATTCGAAGGCATCGAGCAGACATCCAATGAAGACGGACGAGACATGGAAAAGCGCGGTGCTCATAGCAATCTCGGAATCGGCGATGAACAAACGCCGATAAAAGAAAACGAAAAAGAATGAACAAATGCCGCCTCAGCTTTTAGCCGAGGCGGCATTTTTGCGGTACATCGATACAGCGAACAGGTACAGTATAGGCAGTGATGCGGTGAATAGCACCAAAGTGTTCCAGCCGCCAGCGGTCCAAAGCGGACTCAACAGCGAACTGCCGGCAGCGACGCCGATATAATAGGCGACAAGATACAAGCTTGAGGCGCTCCCTTTGTGGTGGGGGGCCTGCTGTCCAACGGATGCTGCTGTCAGGGAATGGGCAGTGAAGAAGCCCAGGCACGTAATGCATAAACCGACTGCGATGAGCCAGACTTGAGAGCTGAGAGTCATCAGAATCCCCAAAGACAAGATCACCACACCGGCTCTCCGCACGGTGCGGAGGCCGAATCGTTCTGCGGTGCGCCCAGCCAGCGGCGAACCGGCGACGCCGATTCCGTAGGCGAAAAAGAAATAAGAAATAGTTTGCAGCGTCATGGAGTAAGGAGGTGCCTGCAAATGGAACGGCAAATAAGTCCAGATGCCTGTAAACGAAATCTGCAGCACTGCCCCGAGGCCGAAGACCACAAGCAATGAAGGGTTTTTTAAATGGAAAAGGAAACCTGCGATGTCTTTGGAGAAGCTTAGGTCACTCGGCAGGAAATGGCGGGATTTCGGCAGCAGCAGCAAGACAGCGGCAAAAAGGACAAGGCCGGTGGCACCGAAAACGAGGAATGCAGTCTGCCAGGAAAAGTGGTCGGACAGATAGCCAGAAAGCACCCGGCCGATCATTCCGCCCAGCGCATTGCTAGAAATGTAGAGCGCGGTCGCATACCCGATGTCTTTCCGGTCGATTTCTTCACTGATGTAAGCCAGTGCGGCTGCCGGAACCCCTGCCAGCGCAAAGCCTTGGATAAAACGAAGAATGATGAACCATGTGAAGGATTCGGTGAACGGCAGCAGGAAAAAAGGCAGTGCCGACCCGAGCAGGGAATAGATGATATAAGTCCTCCTGCCGTTGCGGTCAGAAAAAAAGCCGAGGACAATCAGGCCGACAATCAGCCCGACAATCGCCGAAGACAGCGCCAGGCTGGCTGTGGAAATCGAAACCTGGAACTCTGAGACGAAAAGGGGCAGCAGCGGCTGGACAACATACAGATTGGCGAAGATAAAAAGGGAAGCAAGCAGCAGGCTGAGCATAATCTTCCAAAAATCCTTGTCCTTGGAAGTAAATTTTGAGGCTTCCATAAAATTCACATCCATTCGCTTGGCGATACCAATATATTACCATTAATCAGATGCAATGGGATTTTGATTTAGCATGCCATTAAAAAAATCCCGCAAATCGAATGATTGCGGGATTTTTTCATATTTTATTGAAGAAAGAAAGGATCTGCTTCTTCGAAGGTTCTTGAAGGCGATAGCGAAGTTCTTTGTTTTGGGTATTTACCAGATGGTAAGCCGGGTTTTCAGCAACCGTGAACTTCCAATGTGGTTTCGTGTTTTTCTTCTTGATTTGGAGTTCAGGAGGCATCATTTTTGTTCTGAAACTTTCGAGTTTAGCCATCAAAAAGGTATCCATATACCGTACGATCAAAAAGCCTTGTTGACGCTCCGGGTCGAATTTCGCCAAGCTGAATTCGCTGATATCGAAACCTTTTTCGTAACGCTGGACTGATGGAGATAATACAAAACAATCCTCATTCGCAAATACAGATGAATTGCCTTGTTGTTTCAGCCCTAATTCTTCTACCAGAAAATCTTTGTTTACCAGACTCATTTCTCGTGCAGTAGCCATGTAATTCCTCCTTGTAAAGCTCTTTATGTCTTTATTATACCACTCTTTGGCCATAAATGGGGATGAAAAGGGCTATTGAGATTTGCTGGCGCATACAATGCAGGAATGTGAATAAAGAAGGAGGGGGAATAACGGGGAAATGAGCAGATAACAATGAAAAGGCGGAAAATTCTGTTATATTTAACGTAGGTGAATCAACTAAGAAAGGAGGCTTTTCATGTGCGGTAGATACGCTTTATATACGGATTATGCAACGATTTTAGAAAGGTTTGGCATTGAAGAAAGCACGGTCGGCGAAACGGAGTATTCGCCCAGCTATAATATCGCGCCTTCTCAAAAAGTGTTGGCGGTGGTGAACGATGGGACGAAGAACCGGCTTGGCTATTTGAAATGGGGGCTGGTGCCGCCGTGGGCGAAAGATCAAAAAGTCGGCTACAAGATGATCAATGCCAGGGCTGAGACCGCAGCGGAAAAACCGAGTTTCCGCCATGCATTCAAGAAAAAACGCTGCTTGGTGATTGCAGATGCCTTCTACGAATGGCAGCGCACAGATGAAGGTAAAATCCCTATGCTCGCCCGATTGAAGTCCGGAAAGCCATTCGCTTTTGCGGGCCTCTGGGAAACATGGCAATCGCCGGAAGGGGAAATTGTGAACAGTTGCACCATTCTGACGACCCAGGCCAATGGTTTGATGGGGACAATCCACGACAGGATGCCCGTCATGCTGACAGAAGAAGGCGAGAAGCTCTGGCTCGATCCGAAACAAGACCCCCGGATTCTTGAAGAATTATTGAAGCCGTTCGACTCGGAGGAAATGGAAGCTTTTGAAGTCTCAGATGCTGTCAATTCGCCAAAGCATAATGGACCGGAATTGATTCGAAAAGTGGGATGATTGGGGTGATTCCTGATGAAAAGTGGTCTGATTTTAGAAGGGGGAGGCATGCGTGGCGTTTATACAGGGGGAGTTCTGGAAAAATTCCTTGAGGAAAAAATGTTCGTGGATTACATCATCGGAGTATCGGCAGGCGCCTGCAATGCTTCTTCGTATGTGTCGCGGCAAACCGGCCGCAACCACGAGGTGACAATCGGCTATGTCCATCATCCGGATTATATATCGGTGAAGAACCTCTTGCTGAGAAGGGAATTGTTCGGCATGAATTTGATTTTTGACGAAATTCCGAATCACCTTGTGCCATTCGATTACATGAATTTCAACAACGCCGCCGAGGAATTCGTAGTGGGGACGACCGATTGCATGACGGGCGAAGCGATCTACTATAAAAAGCATGAGCATGCCGATGACATTCTATCGATTGTCCGGGCATCCAGCTCGATTCCGTTGATGGCGCGGCCGGTCGAATACCACGGGCGCTTGTTGATGGACGGCGGGCTCGCAGATCCGCTGCCCATCCGAAAAGCATTGGAGGATGAAGTGACAAGGCCGATCATCATTCTTACCAAAGAGAAAGGCTACCGCAAAAAAAAGAACTCGTTTGCGCGCCTCGTACCTGCCTTTTACCGCCAGTTCCCCGGTATCATCAAGAGCCTGGAGGACTGGGCCATCCGCTATAATACAACAATGGAACTTATTGAAAAAATGGAAGCGGAAGGAACGGTGCTGGTCATTCGGCCGTCTAAATATTTCAAAATGAGTGGGATGGAGCGGGATGTCGGAAAGTTAACGGAGCTATACGACCAAGGCTATAAAGACACCGAAGAGATGATGGACGTAATCAGCAGATTCATCGGCCGCTAAACCGCTGCAAGCCAGCGGTTTTTTTATATGGCGCAAGAAGAAAGAGCGACCGCCAAGGATCGGAAATATGGTAAAATCGGGGGAGAGGTGCATTTATGATTGAACGTTTGAACCACCGACAGGGAAAAATGGCAAAAGAAATTCAACGCCTGCAAAAGCGTGCATACCAAGTGGAAGCCGAATTGATCGGATTCGACGGCATTCCGCAAATGAATGAGTCCGTTTTGGAAATCCAGAACTCCGGCGAAACGTTCATCGGATATTTCGACGGGGCGCTGGCCGGTTTTATCTCCTATAAAGTAAAGGGCCAGGTGGTCGATATCCACCGGCTCGCCGTTGCGCCCGCGCATTTTCGGCAAGGGATCGGCCGCAAACTGCTGGAGCATTTGCTAAGGGATTTTCCGGGCAGCGATTTTATCGTCAGCACAGGGACGTTGAACGAGCCCGCCAGGAAATTATATGAAATGTACGGCTTCGAACTGCAAGGAAGCTTCGAACCGGCGCTTGGAATTTCCTGTGTAAATTATCTTAAAACCAATACATTACATATAAATGATTTCGAAAAGTAAATATAAATATAATTTATCTTCCAAAACGGAAGTAAAAGTCGTATAATCATATACAAAAATATGTTTCGAGGTGCATTTATGAAATTGGATGAAATCGATAAGAAGATATTGGATTTATTGACGGTCAACGGGCGCTCATCGTATGTAGACATCGGCAAAGAATTGAACTTATCGCGTGTGGCGGTTCGGGAACGTGTCCATCAATTGACAGAGGCAGGCGTCATTGAAAAGTTCACGGTGGTTATCAACAGTGAAAAGGTCGGAAAAAAAGTATCGGGCTTCTTTGAAGTGGACTGTGAACCTTCATCACTTGTCGAAGTGGCGCAAGCGTTGGCGGATAACCCGAACGTCGCCAGCTGCTACCAGATGACTGGGCCATCGACGTTGCACATGCACGTATTGGTGGATGATTTTACAGACCTGGAGAAATTCATCAACAAGGAATTGTATGCGCTTGAAGGGATCACGCGTGTAGAGAGCCACATTCTATTACGCCGTTTCAAGAGCAGAAATGGTTTAAAACTTTAAGAGCTTGCAGCATTTTCAATTGCTGCGGGCTTTTTTTTTGCAGAAAAATCCGCTGCTTTCTTTTTGTATTCCAGAATATTGGGAAGTGGTTTCATCCATATATTTCAAATTGTTTTAAAATGAATATAAAAGCAGACTAAAAGAAAGGTTTTTCGAATGAATTTTGATTTTATGAATGAAAAAATAAAAAATAATGACTTTTTTGAAAATTCTTATAGATTTTTAAAAAGACTTACTCTATAATCAAAGTTATCAAAAAAATCATTTGTTAATCATTTTCATTTAAATGCTTAACAAATGTAAAGAGGGGGAGGAACAATGCTTGCTTTAATAATCCGCCGAATAATGCAATTGGTATTCTTGCTATTCGGAATCTCATTTCTTGTCTTTTCTTCCATGTATATAGCGCCCGGAAATCCGGCAGCTATCATTGGAGGCCCGACTGCTACGGCGGAAGATATAGCGGCAATCGAAGAGAATCTCGGCTTGGACGATCCGTTCCTTGTACAATACGCGCGCTACGTCAGCAATGCGGTGCAAGGCGATTTCGGCTATTCCTATCAGACATCCCAACCTGTGGCGGATGCGATTGCGGTGCGTTTTCCAAATACATTGAAGCTGGCGATCGCCAGCATGATCGTTGCGGTGGTCATCGGAATCATCACAGGGCTAGTCTCGGCGCTGAAGCAAAATTCCTTGCTTGATATATCGGCAACGACCTTTGCATTAGCCGGCATCTCGATACCGAACTTCTGGCTGGGGGCATTGCTCATTCTGGTCTTCTCGGTCAATCTCCAATGGCTGCCGGTAGGCGGGATGACCAATCCCTTCTACACAGTGGCGGGGATTAAAGAATTGATCTTGCCGGCTATCACGCTTGGCACAGGTTCAGCTGCTATGATTGCCCGCATGACACGCTCTTCAATGCTTGAAGTAATCCGGGCCGATTATGTCCGGACCGCGCGGGCGAAAGGCGTCAAAGAGAAAAACGTGATATGGATCCATACATTGAAAAACGCGATGATCCCGATTATTACCGTAATCGGCTTGAATTTCGGTTTCCTGCTTGGCGGTACCATCATCACGGAGAAAGTATTCGCAATCAATGGGGTCGGACGCTTGATGATCGATGCCATTGCTGCCCGGGACTTTCCGATGGTCCAAGGTTCTGTACTTCTCGTTGCTACCTTGTTCGTAGTCGTCAATCTGCTTGTGGATATCATCTACACCTATATCGATCCGAGGATCAAATTCGATTAAAAAGGAGGGGACCCAATGGCACTGGCGGAAACGGTTGCTTTAAAAGAAAAAAAACGCGAAAAATATATCATCACCACGATCCGTCGCTTGTTTAAAAACAAATTGGCGGTGGCTGGCCTAATTATTGTTATCCTGCAAATCCTGATGGCTATTTTTGCACCGGCCATTACGGTACATGATCCGATAAAGCAGAATCTGGCCAGCAGTGAATTGCCGATGTTTAGTGCCGGCCATTGGCTTGGCACTGATAATTACGGCAGGGATGTCTGGAGCCGCATCGTCTACGGCGCACGGATTTCCCTGGTAGTCGGATTAATTGCCGTTTCATTAGGGCTTATCGGCGGAGTGCTCCTGGGTATGCTCGCCGGCTATTACCCGAAGCTTGACGCAGTAATCATGCGCTTTGTCGATTTGCTGTTTTCGTTTCCGGGAATTCTTTTGGCGATGCTGATCATCGCTATCCTGGGCACTAGCTTGGTCAATGTCGCAATCGCCATCAGCATCTGGTCAATTCCCACATGCGCGCGCATTGTCCGCGGCTCGGTGTTATCGATTAAAGAAAAAGAATACATCATGGCGATGCGTTCGATGGGCGCTTCGGATCTTCGGATCATGGCCCGCCACATCTTGCCGAACGCCGCCGCGCCAATCATTGTTTTTGCAACAATGCGGATGGCAACGGCTATCCTTTCCACTGCCTCACTCAGCTATTTGGGGCTCGGCGCACAGCCGCCGACTCCGGAATGGGGCGCAATGATTTCGCAAGGCCAAGACTTTATGTGGACATCTCCGCATTTAACGATTGTGCCCGGCATCGCCATCATGCTGACAGTTTTCGCGTTTAATGTACTCGGAGACGGCTTGCGCGACGCGCTCGATCCGAATATGGATATACAACAATAAGAACGGGGGAATTTAAATGAAAAAACAGTGGCTGCTTTTATTAACATTGATAGGGGTATTGATTTTAAGTGCTTGTTCTGGTGGAAGTACAATTCCAGAAGGGGAAGAAGGCTCAGGTTCAGGCTCGGAGCCGGCAAGCGAAGGAGCGAAGGAAGTTATTTACGCTTCTACTTCTGACGCTGTGGGCTTATCACCGACAATGACGAATGACTCTGTTTCTTCGAACGTCATGACTCAGATTTATGAAAACCTATTTGAAAGAAACCCTGAAACGATGGAATTGGAACCGAAGCTTGCAGAATCCTATGAAAACACGGATGACCTAACTTGGGTGATTAAATTGAAAGAAGGCATCACTTTCCAGGACGGCACGCCGTTCAACGCGGAAGCTGTTAAATATTCTTTCGATAAATTGCGCGATCCGGCAACAGGAGCACCGCGTGCATCCCTGTTAGAGCCTTTGGATACAGTAACAGCGATTGACGAAACAACTGTAGAAATTAAAACAAAATATCCATACGGACCATTACTTGCGGCATTGTCCCACTCAAATGCTGCTATTATCAGCCCAACTGCTGACGAAAAACAAGATTTGATGCAAAATCCAGTGGGTACAGGACCATTCAAATTTGTCAGCTGGGCGAATGGCGACCAAATCGTCCTTGAAAAAAATGCCGACTATTGGGATGGAGAAGTCGCTCTTGATAAAGTGATATTCAGAGTAGTACCTGAAACATCAACAGCTATTTCAATGCTTCAGACAGGTGAAGTGAATTTCCTGGACGCATTGCCGCCAGAACAGATTTCTCGTATTGAAGGCTTAGAGAATGTTGATGTTTCCAAACAGGAAGGGACTCCGGTCTACTACCTGACATTCAATCATTCGAAAGAACGTAATCAGGACCCAGCGTTCCGCAAAGCGGTGGCACAAGCAGTCGACCGTGACGCATTTGTTGAAAAATTAAATGGATTAGGCGTAAGAAGCGATAGCGTGCTTGGGCCGAAAGTCTTTGGCTATAACGAAAGTGCAGACAATGCAGGTACAGCATTCGATCCGGAAGCTGCTAAAAAACTTGTTGAAGAAAACGGTTTTGCCGACGAGCCGATCAAATTGCTTGCAGCGAACCGCGATAATTTTGTGCTGATGGCTGAAATTGTCCAAGCGCAATTGACTGATGCTGGATTCAAAGTAGAAATTGAAATGATGGAATGGGCGACATTCCTTGATACGGCACGTGCCGGTGAATACGATATGACATTCTTGAGCTGGTCGAATGTAACGAGTGACGGTTCTGAGATGTTTTATCCGAACTTCCATTCTGATAACGTCGGAAACTCTAACCGTGCGCAGTACAGCGATCCTGAATTCGATAAGCTTGTAGAAGCGTCGCGTACGACTATCGACCAAGATGAACGCGAGCAATACCTGAATGATGCGAATATGTACATGCTTGAAAATGACGTTGCCGTCGTGATGTACCACGGCCTTGTGACTTCAGCTACTGACAAATCGATCAAAGGGCTGAAAGTAGACCCGAATGGTCAATGGAGCTTAAAAGACGTAACGAGAGAGTAGGGAGAATATGGGAGAAAGATTGCTTGACGTGAAGAATTTGGTCACATCATTTCGTACAGCCGATGGAACATTGCAAGCGGTCAGAGATGTTTCTTTCCATGTCGATAAAGGGGAGACGCTTTGCATCGTCGGCGAGTCCGGCTGCGGGAAAAGCATCACTTCTTTATCGGTGATGCGCTTGCTGCCATCCAACGGTTCAATTGAAAGCGGAGAGATTTTGTTGAACGGCGAACCTCTTCAAAATCTTTCAAACGAACAAATGCGAAAAATCCGCGGCAACCGGCTTTCAATGATTTTTCAAGAGCCGATGACAGCGTTGAATCCGGTTTTGACAATCGGCTTTCAATTGCGGGAGCCGCTGATTCTGCACCATAAAGTGTCGAAAGCGGAAGCATCGAAACAAGGCATTGAATTGCTCCGGCAAGTAGGAATACCCAATCCGGAGAAACGGTTGAACCAATACCCGCATGAATTGAGCGGGGGAATGCGGCAACGGGTCATGATCGCCATGGCCTTGTCCTGCCACCCGAGTTTGCTGATTGCGGATGAACCTACTACGGCGCTGGATGTTACCATCCAGGCACAAATTCTGGACTTGATCAAAGACTTGAAAGAGAAATTGAATATGGGCGTTTTGATGATTACCCATGATATGGGCGTCGTAGCAGAAGTTGCAGACCGCGTCATGGTCATGTACGCAGGAAAGAAAATCGAAGAAGGGCCGGTAGAAGAAATATTCAACAACCCGAACCACCCTTATACGTTAGGTTTGCTGCATTCGGTGCCGAACGTCGATGATCCTGAATTTGAACTGGAACCGATTCCAGGCAATATGCCTGGATTGAATGAACAAATCAAAGGCTGCCGTTTTCATCCGCGCTGCAAATTCGCAATGGATAAATGCAGAGTAACGGAACCTCCTAATTTCACTTTATCCAATGGCCATAGCTCGATGTGCTGGCTGAACGAAAAGGAGGCCGAAAAAGATGAAAGCAGTGGAAGAGTCGCGGTCGAATCCTGAAGTCCTCGTTGAATTGAATGGTGTAAAAAAATACTTTCCGATCAAAGGCGGAGTCTTTAAACGAGTTGTCGGTAATGTCAAAGCCGTTGAGTCGGTGACGCTGAAATTATACAAAGGCGAAAGCCTCGGAGTGGTGGGGGAATCTGGCTGTGGAAAATCCACATTGGGGCGCACTATCCTCGGCCTTGAGGACCTGACAGATGGTACAATTAGCTTCGGGCAACAGGAAATCCAGGATTTGAGCCGCAAGGAAAAAAAGAAATTCGTCAAAGAAATGCAGATGATTTTCCAGGATCCTTACGCTTCGCTGAATCCGCGCCAGCGAATCGGACATGCATTGGATGAAGTGTTCAAAATGCATACCGATATGTCGGCAAAAGAGCGGAAAGATTCCGTTTTAAGCTTGTTAGCTGAGGTGGGGCTGAAGCCTGAACATTACGACCGCTATCCGCATGAATTCAGCGGAGGCCAGCGGCAAAGAATCGGCATTGCCCGGGCGATTGCCCTCAATCCTTCTTTTGTCATCTGTGACGAAGCGGTATCGGCATTGGATGTTTCGGTGCAGGCGCAAGTCTTGAAATTGCTGAAAACCATCCAGAAAAAATACGATCTTTCTTATATGTTCATTTCCCACGATTTAGGAGTTGTGCGCTACTTCTGCGATCGGGTGCTTGTTATGTACCTTGGGAATATGGTGGAAATGAGCGATGTATCCAAAATCTTCAACAACCCGCTCCACCCTTATACAAAAGCGCTGTTGTCGGCGATTCCAAGGCCGGCAATCAACGCGAAACGCGAACGCATCCGCCTCGTTGGCGATATGCCGAATCCGGCAAATCCGCCTACAGGCTGCCCATTCCACACCCGCTGTCCGATTGCGCAGGATGTCTGTTCAGTGGACAAGCCGGCGTTTGTGGAACATGAGCCAAATCATTTTGCGGCGTGCCATTTCGCGGGCAAACTATGAGCCGGGTGCCGGGGGAAACTCCGGCAGCTGGCTTTTATTCTGAAACTGGAGGAATTTCAATGGACTATTTACAGCACCCGTTCGAATCGAAGAGGCATACGGTATTTTCAAAAAAAGGCATGGTTGCAACTTCCCAGCCTTTAGCGGCTCAAGCAGGGATTGAAGTGATGCAAAAAGGCGGCAACGCAATCGATGCCGCAATTGCAACAGCGGCTGCACTGACCGTCGTTGAACCGACCTCCAATGGAATCGGCGGAGACGCATTCGCATTGGTTTGGGTAAAAGACAAGCTCCACGGACTGAATAGCTCGGGTCCGGCGCCTGCGAACATTTCAGTAGAAGCAGTAAAAGCACTTGGGCATGACAAGATGCCAGTGCATGGTGTTGTGCCAGTCACGGTTCCCGGCGTTCCCGCTGCATGGGCTGAGCTTTCAAGCAAATTCGGTAAATTACCTTTATCTGAAGCGTTAAAACCGGCAATCCGCTACGCGGAAGAAGGCTATCCGTTGACGCCGATCCTTGGCAAGTACTGGAAAGCGGCTTACGAAAAATTCAAGGTTTCTTTCACTTCTGAAGAATACCAATCGTGGTTCGATACGTTTGCACCGAATGGCCAGGCTCCGGAAATCGGTGAAATGTGGTCTTCGCCAGGGCATGCGGCGACGTTGAAGGAAATAGCTGAAACGGACGCGCGTTCTTTCTACGAAGGGCCGCTGGCTGAAAAAATCGATGCTTTCATGAAGCAGCATAACGGCTTCCTTTCAAAAGAGGACCTTGCAGCCTTCAAACCGCAGTGGGTTGAACCGGTGTCAGCAAATTACCGAGGCTACGATGTGTGGGAAATTCCGCCGAACGGCCAAGGTATGGTGGCGTTGATGGCATTGAATATCTTCAAAAAACTGAAAGAGCCGAAATGGCAGTCAGCTGATACTTATCATGAACAAATCGAAGCGATGAAGCTGGCTTTCACAGATGGCAAAGAATTTATCACTGAACCGGAAGCGATGCCTGTCAGCGTCGAACATCTTCTATCTGAAGAATATGCAGCACAGCGCGCCGGTACAATCGGTGAAGGCGCAGCAGATCCCGTTCCCTACGACCTGCCTAAAGGCGGAACTGTTTATTTGTCCGCGGCAGATGAGGAAGGCAATATGATTTCCTATATCCAGAGCAATTACATGGGCTTCGGTTCGGGCATAGTTATTCCAGGAACAGGAATCGGGCTGCAGAACCGCGGCGCAGATTTCTCGCTGGACCCGCAGCATCCGAATGTCCTGCAAGGAGGAAAACGGACTTATCATACGATCATTCCCGGATTCCTGACCAAAGGCGGCAAAGCAGTCGGCCCGTTCGGCGTAATGGGCGGCTATATGCAACCACAGGGCCATTTCCAAGTAGTAACGCACACCATTGACTATTTAATGAACCCGCAGGCAGCACTCGATATGCCGAGATGGCAATGGATGGGCGGCAAAAAGGTTTTAGTCGAGCCGAATTTCCCTAATTATTTAGCGCAGTCGCTCGCGCGCAAAGGACATGAAATTCAAGTAGCTACAGACGGCGGCGCTTTTGGCCGCGGCCAGATTATCTGGCGCAATCCGGACACGGGCGTATTGTCAGGCGGCACAGAGTCCCGTACGGATGGAGCCGTGGCTGTTTGGTGACTGAAGGGAAAAAGGGGGTCAAGCCACGATCGGACTCAGCCTGGAAAATCAATGCCGATTTATTTGCCGCCTTTTTTCGCGTCGGTATTTTAGGTTTTGGCGGAGGTCCGTCGGCAATCCCTCTTTTCCATGCGGAAGCTGTGAAGAAATATGACTGGATGACAGAAGATGAGTTCAGCGATACATTGGCGCTGGCCAATACGATGCCCGGCCCGATTGCCACGAAAATGGCCGGCTATATCGGCTATCGCATCGGCGGCATCGTTGGCAGCATGACGGCGTTGATCGCGTTAGTGGTGCCGACAGTCCTGATGATGATCGTGCTGCTCGGTGCATTGCAGCAATTCAAGGGTGTCGAGTGGGTGAACAGTATGTCAGCCGCTGTCGTCCCAGTTGTTGCCGTCATGCTGGGAGTGATGACCTGGGATTTTGTGAAAAAATCCGGGCAGTCCCTGGGCTGGCCACGAGCTGCCTTGCTGCTCGGCATATCGGTTCTGTTGATGGAAATTCTCCATGTCCATCCGGTCATTTTAATCATTGGAGTTCTTTTGATTGTGTTGCTGGGCTTTAGGAAAGGGGGAAGGACAGGGTGATTTACTGGTCCATTTTTCTGGCGTTTTTTATTCCCGGCATATTGGGTTATGGTGGAGGCCCTGCCTCCATACCGCTCGTTGAGAAGGAAGTGGTCGACCGGTACGGCTGGATGACGACGCAGGAATTCGGGGAAGTGCTGGCACTTGGAAATGCACTTCCGGGACCGATTGCGACGAAGATGGCTGGCTATATCGGTTATATGGAAGGCGGAGTCCTGGGTTCATTTATCGGGCTGTTCGCTTCAGTGGCGCCTTCGCTGATCTTGATGATCGCCTTGATGATGACATTGATGAAATACAAAGATTCCCCGAAAGTCAAAAACATCACCAAGATGATCCGGCCGGTCATTGCTGTTCTTTTGGGCGCCATGACATTGCAGTTTTTCATGACGTCGGCGGAAACATCCGGCGGCCTGCAGACCGTGGTGCTGGCGATAGTCAGTTATTGGTTATTGGAAATTAAGAAAATCCATCCCGCTTTTGTTATTTTGCTCGCACTCGTCTACGGCGGCCTCAGCGGCTTGTTTTAGTTTGAGACTCTTGATATATCTTTTCATTTCGCTTCAGCGCACTTTCATGTCCCGAAGCTAGCGCAGCGATGCAGGAGCATATTTTTTAGCGGGGCTGTTTTGCGGAATATCGGTTTTACAAATTGAATATGACATAGTTCCTCAACAACCTCCAAAACCATCCGCATGCAGCGGGTGGTTTTTTGGTGCAGGCAGAAACCTTTACTTTTAATTCGAGATATTTTATTATAGCAATCAAGGACAATTGTTGTCCTCGTTAATAAGGGATAGAGGTGAATTTCATGCACATGAAGACAGGGGTCGAGCAATCCGTTTATGCCATTCTTTTGCTGAATATGCTGCCACGCAAGGCGGTGCTGTCCGGGGAAGCCATCAGCCAGCAGCTCAATGCATCACCCACTTATTTTCAGAAGTTGTTGAGGAAATTGGTCAGCGCGGATTTGGTGGCATCGGTGCCAGGCGTCAAAGGCGGATTCCGGTTGAAGAAACGCCCCGAGGAAATCTGTGTGTACGATATTTACTTGGCAATCGAAGGCAGGCAATCGCTGTATTCTCCAAGTGGGATTTTGGGCGATTTGCTGGAACTTGAAAAAGCTGAGGTTAGCTGCTTATTGACGGATTTGATGGATGAAGCGGAATCGGCGTGGAGAGCTGTCATGGAGCGGGAAACAATCGCTTCATTGGCACAAAAGATGGAAGAACAGCGGTTTCAGCCAAAAGCTGCCGAGCTTCAGCACTGGCTAAACGAAAAAATGCTTGTTCAGGAAAGGAGCGGTAATCGATGATTGCAAGTTTGACTCGCATTAACGAATTATCAAAAATAGCAAAAGAAATAGGTTTGACGAAAGCCGAGGAAGTAGAACGGCAAGTACTGCGTGAAGATTACCTGCGCGAAATCCGTGGACAGGTAGAAAGTTCCGTTACGGGATTGACGATCATCGACCCGCTTGGCAACGACGTCACGCCAGATAAAGTGAAAAGTAGAACTGCTGACAATAATATATAGAAAGAATGTGATTATAGATGAATGATTATTTAGTAAAAGCATTAGCATACGACGGACAAGTCCGCGCTTACGCCACACGCACAACAGAAGCCGTTGGGGAAGCCCAGCGCCGCCATTATACATGGCCGACTGCCTCAGCCGCACTTGGACGCTCCATGACAGCGACCGTCATGCTCGCTGCTATGATGAAAGGTGAAGAAAAGCTGACGATCAAAATCAACGGCAATGGCCCGCTCGGAACGATTTTGGTGGATGCCAATGCCAAAGGGGAAGTCAGAGGCTACGTGTCGAATCCGCACACCCATTTCGATTTGAACGAAAAAGGGAAATTGGATGTGCGCCGGGCTGTCGGAACGGAAGGGACGCTGTCGGTATCGAAAGACATTGGCTTGCTGCATCCTTTCGTCGGGCAAGTACCGCTCGTATCCGGTGAGCTGGGTGAGGACTTCACGCATTATATTGTCACTTCGGAGCAGGTTCCTTCTTCAGTGGGTGTTGGCGTGATTGTCAACCCGGATAACAGCATCCAGGCTTCAGGAGGATTTATTATCCAGTTGATGCCGGGCACTGAAGAAAGTGTCATTACGCATATTGAGCAGCGCCTGTCGGAAATTCCAACCATTTCGAGCATGGTGCGTGATGGCTTGACGCCGGAAGAGATTTTGTCTGAAGTTCTCGGAAGCGAGAATGTCAAAGTCCTTGAAAAAATGCCTGTCCAGTTCCAATGCCAATGTTCACGGGATCGCATATCGAATGCCATCATCAGCCTCGGCCCAGATGAAATCCAGGACATGATTGTGACCGATGGCCAAGCGGAAGCCCAATGCCATTTCTGCAATGAAAAATACCATTTTTCCAAACAGCATCTAGAAGAGATGCTTGGCTAGAAAAGCGTCTAATATGAATGCAGCTGGTTTCAACTGCCAGCTAGCTTCAAAATGCAGCGGACACATTCCACTGCATTTTTTTGTTGAAGAGCTTGGATTTCAAGGGAAAAGCTGATTAGTTGGTAACGGAAGCGAAATGTGTTATTATTATCTCGAATTCAATACAATTATTGATGAAGTCAAAAAAGGGGAAGCTTGCATAGAGGCTTTCTACTATACCCGGGAGGTTTTCAAAGATGAAACACATATTTCAAAAAGGTTCAGATTCGTCCAAACCAACATTACTAATGCTTCACGGCACAGGCGGCAATGAAAATGATTTAATGCCAATTGCGGCGCATATTGATTCGCAGGCTTCTGTCCTGAGTGTCCGTGGCAACGTTTCAGAAAATGGCATGCCGCGCTTTTTCAAGCGCTTGTCTGAAGGTGTATTCGATATGGAAGACTTGAAAATACGGACAGAGGAATTATACGAATTTATCGGCAAAGCAGCTGAAGAACATGGCTTTGACCGTTCCAATATCATCGCCATCGGCTACTCGAACGGAGCGAATATTGCAGCCAATCTGCTCTTTACATACGCCGATGCGCTGAAAGGCGCTATTCTTCACCATCCGATGGTGCCAAACCGCGATACGGAATTACCGAATTTGGCAGGTGTTCCTGTATTCATCGCGGCGGGCACGAATGACCCGATTTGCCCTGCGGAAGAGTCGACAGATTTGGAGCGGCTTCTAAGCAATGCAGGTGCCAGCGTCAAGCTCCATTGGGAAAGTTACGGGCATCAATTGACCATGCCGGAAGTCGAAGCCGCAAAAGAATGGTACGATAACTTATAATCATTTAACCCCTCTTGAGTCATTAGAGGGGTTTTGAAAATTTCAGAAGGAGGCATGTTATGAAGGAAAATCCGCATATTCAAGAACAACTTGAAGCATGGGTGAAAGAAAACAAAAGTCATGCCGTTTTAGGAACGACCGCCCAATATATACCGGCGCTAGGGAAAGTGGATCCAAGCCTTCTCGGCATTTGTATGGTGGATGAGGACGGCCATTATTATTGCGCAGGGGATACGGACAAGGAATTCACGCTGCAAAGCATTTCGAAAGCGTTGACGTTCATCGCCTTGAGCTGCCATTACGGCTTGGATTTCGTTTTGGAGCGCGTTGACGTCGAACCGACCGGAGAAGCGTTCAATTCCATCATCCCGTTTGAAATACACCGCCCAAACAAGCCGTTTAATCCTTTCATCAACGCAGGGGCCATCACCATTTCCGCGCTGCTACCGGGGCCAACGAGCCAGAAGAAATACGAATATTTACTGGCGTTCCTGGAAAACCTTGTCGGCCATCCGCTTGAGCTCGATAAGGAAGTGTATGATTCCGAATGGAAGACATCGCATCGCAACCGTGCACTCGCCTATTACCTGAAAGAAGCGAAGTTTTTGGATATTGAAGTGGAAGAAGCGTTGGATATTTACATCCGCCAATGCTCCATCAAAATGAGCGTCAAGGATTTGGCGCTGATTGGACTGATCATTGCGTATGACGGTTTTAATCCGATTACAAAAGAAACGCATTTCTCAGCTGAAATCGCGCAAGTAGCGAAAGTCTTAATGGTCACTTGCGGCATGTACAATTCATCCGGCAATTTTGCGGCGCATGTCGGCATTCCCGCGAAAAGCGGAGTGTCCGGTGGAATCATGGGTGCTGTGCCGCCTAAACTGCATTCCCAGACATACGAATTCAAGGCGGGTGCCGGCATCGGCGTTTACGGGCCCGCGATCGATGTTACAGGGAATAGCGCTGCAGGGACGATGATGCTGCGGCAGATTTCAAAAGAATGGGATTTAAGTATATTTTAATCAGAGGTCCTGCAGGCATTAACAGCCTGCAGGGCTTTTTTCATGTTTTTCTATTTGGCGTTTTATTCGAAATTTTTGAGGGTAGAAGGAGAGAAGAAAGAAAAATGCGACAGAGGAGTGGAGAAATGGACAAGAAAACGAAAGTCGGCGCCAATAGCAAAGACGAACAGTTGGAACAATTCCGCAGTGATGACGCCGGAAAAGACATGACCACCAACCAAGGGCTCAAAGTGTCGGAAGATGAATTTTCGCTGAAGGCAGGAGAACGAGGGCCTACGCTGATGGAGGATTTTCATTTCCGCGAAAAAATGACGCATTTTGACCATGAGCGGATTCCAGAGCGTGTTGTCCATGCCAGAGGCTATGCAGCGCATGGCGAATTCGAAGCATATGATTCATTGGAGCATCTGACGAAAGCTAAATTCCTGTCTGAGAAAGGCAAGAAAACCCCTGTTTTTGTGCGTTTCTCCACTGTAGCAGGCTCCCGTGGATCCGCTGAAACCGTGCGGGACGTACGCGGGTTTGCGACGAAGTTCTATACGGAGGAAGGCAATTACGATTTAGTCGGCAACAATATGCCGGTGTTCTTTATTCAGGACGCCATTAAATTCCCGGACTTTGTCCATGCTGTAAAGCCGGAGCCGCATAACGAAATGCCGCAGGCAGCGAGCGCCCATGACACATTATGGGATTTCGTGGCGCATAACCAGGAAACGGCCCATGCCATTATGTGGCTGATGTCTGACCGCGCCTTGCCGCGCAGCTTCCGGATGATGGACGGTTTCGGCGTCCACGCGTTCCGCTTTGTCAACGCCGAAGGGAAATCCCATTTTGTGAAATTCAACTGGAAGTCGACGCTCGGCGTGCACTCGCTTGTATGGGACGAAGCACAGAAGATTTCAGGCAAAGACCCTGACTTCAACCGCCGTGATTTATATGAAGCAATCGAGAACGGCGATTTTCCTGAATTTGAATTGGGAGTCCAAATCATCGCTGAAGAAGATGAACATAAATTCGACTTTGATGTGCTGGATGCCACCAAACTTTGGCCTCAGGAAGAAATCCCAATCCAAATTGTCGGCAAGATGACGCTCAACCGCAATGTCGACAACGTTTTCGCAGAAACGGAGCAAGTAGCGTTCCATGCGGGACATGTCGTGCCAGGCATCGACTTTTCCAACGATCCGCTGCTGCAGGGGCGGTTGTTCTCTTACACAGACACGCAATTGATTCGCCTTGGTGGGCCGAATTTCCACGAACTGCCGATCAACCGGCCAGTCTGCCCATTCCACAATAACCAGCGCGATGGCTATGGACGCCAGACGATTAACCGCGGGCAGGTATCGTACCATAAAAATGGCTTGGCCAATAACAGCCCTGCGCCAGCCAGTCCAGAAGATGGCGGATTCGAACATTACCAGGAGAAAATGGAAGGGCGCAAAGTGCGTGCGCGCAGCGAAAGCTTCAAAGACCATTTCTCGCAGGCGACGATGTTCTGGAACAGTATGTCTGCGCCTGAAAAAGAGCATATCATTGAGGCGTTCAGCTTCGAACTTGGAAAATGCAAAGAGAAAGCTGTGCGTCAAAACGCAGTCGACATGTTTGCCAATGTAGATTTGGAAATGGCTCAGACGGTAGCGAAAAATGTCGGGGCTGTACCGCCGCAAAGCGGCAATACAGCTGTCGGCAAAACTTCTCCGGCGCTCAGCCAGGAAAACACCATCAAAACGCCCGCAACCCGTAAAGTCGGCGTATTGCTGGGAGACGGCTTCGAAGATAAAGAAGTGTCGAAAGTCTTCGACGCATTGAAGGCTCAAGGGCTTCAAGTGGAAATTGTCAGTGAGATGCAAGGGATGCTCACAGGCAAAGACGGCGGCGAATTTGAAGTGGACCATACCTTTACGACTGCGGATCCTGTGTTATATGACGCAATCTATGCAGTAGGCAGCGCATCGGTGAGCCGAAAGTTCGCCAAAGAAGCGGCGCGCTATGTCGGTGAAGCCTTCGACCATTACAAACCTGTCGGGGCGACCCATGACGGCATGAAGTGGATTGAAGCGGCCCATATGCAAGGGCAGCCTGGCGTTGTAACCGGAACAGCAAACGGCAGTTTTGCAGCCGATTTTATCACTGCAATCACCGAGCATCGCCACTGGAATCGCCAGGTAGAATGAGTTTCCGCATTATAATCCTTAGTCCTCAAAATGCAATAAAATGTTTGAGTGTTTTAGAGGCGGGTATTTCAAAACTAGCAAGATTTTTCGCAATACAAAAATTTAGGTACACATAAAACAATTGGAGGAATAAAAAATGGCCAACAATAAATTTATGGGAACTTTCGACAATGAATCAGAGGTATTAAGAAAAATCGAAGAGTTGAAAAATCAAGGGGTTTCTGAAGACCACATGTATGTCATGGCAAATGATAAAGAACAATTGTCCATGGTCAGAGGACGGACAGATGTGGATTACAAATCCGCTGAAGGCGGCTGGATGGATAAATTCATGGGCTTCCTTTCCGGCAATGAGCCTGTGCGTGAGGCATTCTCAGGAATGGGCGTGAACGAACAGGAAGCAGACAGCTATTACCGAGACGTGCAAAATGGCAAAATTTTGTTGTTTGTCGACCAGGAAATCGGGTCGAACTACGATGCAAAAGATAACGATATAGATCGCAGTGTATATGGCGATCCAGGGAATAATACGACAGGCGCAGCAGGCTATGTCGGCGCAACCGGCGGAACTGCCGGCTTCGGCGACTCAGGCATGGTAGCACGTGACGGATTGACAGTGGATACGAACGAATCGAATGACGTCAGCTACCACCGGGAACGTGGCGAGCGCGGATTGACGGATGACGATGATTTAGCAGCTTCAGAGCGCCAACGCACAGACGAAAGTGCTGGCGTCGGCGAAGACAGAGGCACTGGCTTCGGCTTAGGGCCAGGTTCAGTTGACGGTGAAACTCGGAAAGACCGTGATATAGACCGCACAGCTACTAACTTGTCAGGCAATGGCACGGATTCAGCAGGAACAGAAGAAGAACGTCTGCGCCTTCACGAAGAACGTTTGCATGTCAACAAAGACCGTGTACAGACGGGCGAAGTGAATGTCGGCAAGCACACAGTGGAAAACGAACAGACAATTGATGTGCCGGTAGAGCGCGAAGAAATTTATGTCGAACGGCGTCCGGTAAATGAAGAAAGCAATGGCGCTTCAGCTGATGCGTACAAAGAAGGCGATAATATCCACATTCCATTGACCGAAGAACAAGTGAATGTTTCAAAAACGAATGTGGTCAGCGAAGAAATCGTCGTTGGCAAAAAGAAAATACAAGACACGGAAACAGTTCGTGAAACTGTCCGCAAAGAAGAAGCCGATATTGACGAAGGCGCTTCTTTTACCGATAAAAACAAAAAAGATACGACGTTGTCGGATCTCGATGACGACGATTTTGAC
>DATISS010000064.1:0-32464 GCA_035468565.1 Planococcus sp. (in: firmicutes) | reverse complement strand
ATCTTTTCGGCAGGGATGCCGGCGAGTTCACATTGCCTTTTCACCACGAGCTGGTTGTCGATATGGTATTTGCCGGTTTTCTCGTTGAAATACATAAAGCTGTCCGCGTAGCCGAGCGCTTTGAATTTCAAGTAGACGTCTTCATCGACTTCGAATTTCTCCTGACTCAGGGCAGGGCCGATCTGGATATGGAAATCTTCCGGCCGGCATTGTTCCCCTTCAATCAGGTGTTGGAACAGTTTCAGTGAAATCTCTTTTACGGTCCCTTGCCAACCGGAATGGACTGCGCCGACAACTCCGGCTCTTTCGTTGAAAAACAGGAGCGGCACGCAATCGGCAGCAAAGCTGGAGAGTATGATGCCGGATTCGTATGTATAAAGGGCGTCAGTATCCGGTATGGCGCTGGCCAAATGGGCTGCGCCGCGGCCTTTATCCGGCGTTTCCACACGGTGGAAATTGGCGCTATGGGTCTGCTGGGCGCAGACAAAGTCACCAACGCTGCGGTTTAACGATGCGGCAAGGAATGCCCGGTTTTCGGCAATCGCTCCAGGATCCGCGCAAGCATGAAGCGCCATATTATTAGCTTCAGGCGCTGTTTCGTCCTTCATGGTGATGCCCGCAAGAAATTTGCTGTTGTCCATATAAATAATCGACTTCATCGTCGCACCTCTTTTCCACGATTTTACCAGGGCTCCGAAAAATTTAATGCCTCCCATAAAATATATAGCAGCTGCGGGTAGAAGCCAACCAAAAAAGGAAAGTACGCTTTGCAGCGCACTTTCCTTTTTGCTACTCGAAACTTTCACAAATGGCTTTGATATTTTCCAGCGTATGGGTGGCAGAGTTTCGGCTCAGCCGTTCGTAGATGATCCGGTCGGTGATTTTGCCGAACAAGTCATCCGGTATATAGCTTTCGATTTCAAAGCTGACCTCTGTGCCAGAGTCTCTCGTAACGTAATAGCTGGATTGTCTGGCATTGAAGCTGCCGCTCATCATGCCCGTCCATTTGGCAGTGTTGTCGGTGATTTCGCATTCTGTCACTTGAATGGTTTCAGGGAAATGCATGCCCATGATGGCATACTCGGCTTCAACGACGGTACCGACCTCGCCGTTGCCGTCAATTTTTTTCGGAGAAGCCAGGTTGTTGTAGAAATGTGCCCAGTTTTCAGGATTGATAGTGTAGCGAAAAATTTTTTCAAGTGGAGCATTGATGAAGATGGTCTGTTTCGTATGAGCCATGCGTTCATTCGCCTCCTGGAGTGCAAGATGATTTCTGCTTTCATTATACAACGAAGAAATCATTTAAATGTAAATTAGTCTAAATATTCGGAAATTAAATAAGGTGAAAAGTGCGGTGCGAAAATTCTGCTGGCTTTATATTTCAACAAATGGCGGGGGGGAAGGAGAGTTTGGCATCTAGTGAAAAATCAATTATGATATATCCAATAAGAAGCTATATTTATGAAAGTGGTGGTGTTGATGGATCAGGTGATACAGGGAAAGTTGAAAGAAATCGAAGAACAGTTTCAAGTGAAAGTGCTGTTTGCGGTTGAATCGGGCAGCCGGGCATGGGGATTTCCGTCTAAGGACAGCGATTATGATGTCCGTTTCGTCTACATCCATCAGCCGGATTGGTATTTGGCCATCGACCCGCAGGGCATCGGCGAGAAGCGGGATGTCATTGAAGTGCCCATTAACGAAATGCTCGATATCAGTGGATGGGAAATCACGAAAGCTTTGCGGCTGTTCCGGAAAAGCAATCCGCCATTTTTGGAGTGGATGAACAGCGAAATCCAGTATTACGAGGCCTTTTCTTTCAAGGAGAAATTGAAGGGGCTGGAAGGAGAAGTTTTTTTCCCGAACGCAAGCCTCCACCATTATTTAAATATGGCCAAAAACAATTACCGAACCCACCTCAGCAAGAATGAGGTAAAGATAAAAAAGTACTTTTATGCACTGCGTCCGGTATTGGCTGCGACTTGGATTAAAGAGCGCCAGACAATCCCTCCGATGGATTTTTACGACTTGATGAAAGCGCTTGTGCCGGAAGGGATTTTGAAAGAGGAGATCCTCGATTTGCTGGTGCGCAAGAAAGCGGGTGAGGAATTGGACTTGGAACAACAGATTCCTGCCATTCATCAATTCCTGGACGGTGAAATTGAAGGGCTGGAAATTTATGCAACGACACTACCGCCGCGTATCGGAGACCCGACAGCTAAGCTTGATTCTTTATTCAGGGAGACGTTGGAGGAGGTCTGGAGATAATTGCGCAAAAAAAGCTGATCGGCTTTAAAAGAGCCGATCAGCTTTTTTCAATTTTCGCTGCCTTGGGTTTGAAAAAGAAAGTGCCGGCCAGCAGGAACGTCGGCAGGGCGCCAAGGCCGGTAATCAGCAGCCAGTCGGTCGCGGGCAAGGAAACTGTCCGGAAAAACGGCTGGAGCGGCGGAACATAGATGGCTAACAGTAATAACGCCAAAGAAGAAAACACTGCGCCGATCAGGTATTTATTGCCGAAAGGATTGCGCGCAAAAATCGTCTTTTCGCTGCGGCAATCGAAAACATGGATAAGCTGTGCCATGACGAGTGTAGCGAAAGCGGTCGTCTGCGCGTAAGGCAGGTCAGCGGGATTCCGGTCATAAGCGAAGAGGAATGCGGCCAAAGTTGCCGCGCCGATGAGAAAGCCGCGCGATAGGATCTTCCAGCCTAGGCCTCTTGCGAAGACGCCTTCCGCCGGATCTCGCGGATTCTTTTTCATGACGTCGTCTTCAGGGCGGTCGAACCCTAGCGCCAGCGCCGGCAGCCCGTCCGTCACGAGATTGACCCAAAGGATCTGGATCGGGACCAGCGGCAGCGGCAATGCAAGAATCACGGCAAACAGCATGACGAGGATTTCCCCGACATTGGATGCCAGCAGATAGCGGATGAATTTCCGGATATTGTCGTAAATATTGCGCCCTTCGACAATCGCCGATTTGATGGTCGCAAAATTATCGTCCAGCAAAATGAGTGAAGCGGCTTCTTTTGCCACGTCTGTGCCGGTGATGCCCATCGCGATGCCGATATCTGCCGTCTTGAGGGCAGGTGCATCATTAACGCCGTCGCCGGTCATCGCGACAACACGCCCGTTAGCCTGCAGCGCCTGCACGATCCGCAGCTTGTGTTCCGGCGTGACGCGGGCGAAAACGGAAGCCTTTTCAACGACTTCCTGCAGCACTTCCGCGGACATAACGTCCAGCTCCTTGCCTTCCACCGCAAGGCCGTCCGCTCCGGAAATATGGAGCTTTTCGGCAATCGCCAGTGCTGTTGCCGCATGGTCGCCGGTGATCATGATGGTGCGGATACCGGCGTTCCGGCATTCCTGGATCGCTCTTTTCACTTCTTCGCGCGGAGGATCAATCATGCCTTCGAGCCCGATGAACACAAGGTCTTTTTCAATTTCCTGCTCGGTAAAAATGTCCGCTTGATGCGGCAGTGGCTTATAGGCGACTGCCATGGTGCGAAGCGCATTGCTGGCCATGCCCATTACGGCGCCTTCCACTTCCGCGGTTTGTTCAGTAGTGATCGGCAGTTGCTGGGCGCCCCATAGAATAGAAACGCAGCGGGTCACCAAAATATCGGGAGCCCCTTTTGTCACTGCAAAAAGCTGGCCATTTTCATCTTTAATGATGACACTCATCATTTTTCGTATAGGATCGAAAGGCAGCTCGTGGATAATGGTGAAGTTTTCCATGAGCCATTTTTCGGTCATACCCGCTTTCATCGCTGCCACCACCATGGCACCTTCGGTCGGGTCTCCATCGATGGCATATTCATGGGCTTTTTTAAAGACTTTCGCGTTATTGCAGAGCATGCCATACAGCAAGAGCTGATGCAGCGCAGGAACGGCTTGCGGTTCAACAGGGGTGCCTGCTTCAAAAAAACGGCCGGCCGGGTCGTATCCGGTGCCCTCAACCGTCCATTCCTGCCCGCCGCTCCATAGATGTGTAACGGTCATTTCGTTTTCGGTCATCGTGCCGGTCTTGTCCGAGCAAATGACAGAAGCGCTGCCCAGAATCTCTACAGCCGGCAGTTTGCGGACCACCGCGTCCTTTTTGATCATCCGCTGGACGCCAATCGACAATGCAATGGTGACGACCGCCGGCAGCCCTTCAGGAACCGCGGCGACAGCAAGCGACAAGCCCGCAAAAAAGATTGTATAAAAATCATTGCCACGCCATAGACCAACGGCAACGACGGTCAGCGTCAGCAGCAAAGCGGCGATGATGAGGATTTTTCCAAGCTGCTCGAGCTTCCGCTGCAGCGGCGTGTCCATCACGACGGAAGCTTGCAAAAGCCCCGCTATCTGTCCCACCTCGGTATTCATGCCGGTATTGACGACAACTCCGACGCCGCTGCCTCTCGTCGCCATTGTTCCCATGAAAGCCATATTGCTAATGTCCGCAAGATTCGGATCGACGATTGCCAACGATTCTGTAAGCTTCAGAGCGGGTAGCGATTCTCCGGTCAGCGCGGATTCATCGATTTCCAGGCTGGCTGTTTCAATTAGCCGCACGTCCGCTCCGATCCGGTCGCCGCTAGAGAAACGGATAACGTCGCCGGGCACAATTTCGCGTGAAGGCATACGCGTCCACTTCCGGCTGCGGAGCACTTGGACTTGGAGAGATGAAAGCTTTTTCAGTGCTTCCAGCGATTTTTCGGCTTTGCGGTCCTGGTAGAAACCGAGGGACGCGTTTAGGATGACGATCAAAATGATCGCAGCCGCGTCGATCCATTCGCCAAGGACGGAAGAAATAACGGCCGCGACCAATAGCACAACGATCATCAAATCTTTGAATTGGCTGAAGAAAGAAAGGAGTAGGGACTGTTTTTTTGCCTCGGCCAGAACATTGAAGCCGTGCTTGTCTTGGCGCAGGCGGGCTTCTTCAGCGCTCAGCCCGTGAGACGGATCAGTTTGTACCGCCTCCAGTAATTGCGCCCGATCCATCTCGTGAAAATCCATAGCAAAGTTTCCCTCCGCTTTCTGGCGCCGGCTTGAATGCCGAAATGTTTTTTCGTGACTAACGCTAAAGAAAAAGTGCATTTATTAGTTTGAATAATCTTATTAATTATAACAGCTGTTGTTTCTTTGGACAGCTTTGAATGATGATAAAGGCGCAGAAGAGAGCGCGGAACAGAATTTGGAGCGGCGTTGACAGGAAAAAAGTAATAATGTAGACTATGAAAAACAAGTGAATATGACCTCACTTTCCGGTGAGGTAGAGGCGCGGAATTTATCAGTCCATAGAAGAGTTTGAGAAGCAAGGATGCTATGGAGAAGGAAAGACCGCCGAAGTTTGTAATATTTCTCATTATTACTTGCTGGGTCTGCAGTGAACAATTGCAGGACTGCCGCATTGGACTCCCAGTCCTTCGCGGTGTGCTATCTCGATACGGGAAAAGAGGATTTAGGGCAACTATGCATATGCGATCTGAGTCTATCTCAGGTCTTTTTTTGTACATAGCTGCCCTTTTTGACCTATTCAGAACTATTTTACTCAAAACACAAAGGGGGAGAATGAAAAGATGAAAAAGAAATCAGGATTGATGTTAACAGCCGTGCTGTCACTGAGCATGTTGCTTGCGGGATGCGGATCAGAAGAAGACGCATCTTCAGGCGGAGGTTCAACAGAAGAAGGCGAGACGTTTAAAGTGGGGATGGAAGCGGGCTATGCACCGTTCAACTGGACGCAGAGCGATGATTCCAACGGCGCTGTGAAAATTTCCGGCAATGCGGAATACGCGGGCGGATATGATGTGGAAATTGCGAAGCAAATAGCGGAAGGCCTCGGGATGAAACTGGAAATCGTCAAGACAGAATGGGACGGCTTGGTGCCGGCACTGAACTCCGGCAAGATTGATGCCATCGTTGCGGGCATGTCTCCGACTGCGGAACGCAAAGAAACCATTGATTTTTCCGATCATTATTACACATCAGAATTGGTGATGGTTGTGAAAAAAGGCGGCGAATTTGAAGGCGCGAGCGAACTTGCGGATTTCAATGGCGCGAAAATAACAGCGCAATTGAATACCTTCCATTACACGGTCATCGACCAGATTGAAGGAGTTTCCAAAGAGACGGCAATGGAAAGCTTCCCGTCTATGCGGGTAGCGCTTGAGTCAGGCATGATCGACGGCTACGTGTCGGAACGCCCTGAAGCGGTCAGCGCTTCAGCTGCGAACGAAAATTTTGCAATGGTGGAATTCACGGATGGCTTTGAGACTTCAGAAGATGACACAGCGGTCGCTGTCGGCTTGAAAAAAGGCAGCGAGTTCACTGAGGGGATCAACGAAACCTTGGCTGGCATCTCAGAAGAGCAACGTCAGGAAATCATGGATACGGCTATCGAAAACCAACCAGCTGCCCAGTAAAGCTTAGGTGGTGCCGGCTGCAGTTCAATGCAGCCGGCTTTAAATTTTTTTAGGGGGAAAACCATGAGTCTTGAGTGGGTTATCACGATACTTACAAACAACTGGCCGATGTTCTTGCGTGGGGCGGGTATGACGCTGCTGATTTCAATCATCGGCACGTTGATCGGCGCCGCAATCGGTTTGATCATCGGCATTATCAATACAGTTCCGATGCCGGAGCGCGGCATGAAGCGCCTTCTTCAGAAAACGATCAACTTCTTGCTGTCCGCGTACGTCGAATTTTTCCGCGGCACGCCGATGATCGTTCAGGCGATGGTCATTTTCTACGGTTCGGCGATGGCTTTCGGCATTGATATGGATGTCTTTACGGCGGCGATTTTCATCGTCTCCATCAATACAGGCGCTTATATGGCGGAAATCGTCAGGGGCGGAATTATTTCTGTCGATAAGGGTCAGTTCGAAGCGGCACAGGCAATCGGTATGAACCATTTCCAGACGATGATGAATGTCGTCATGCCGCAGGTAGTGCGCAACATCCTGCCGGCAACCGGCAACCAATTCGTCATCAATATCAAGGACACGGCCGTATTGAACGTCATCGGCGTTACGGAATTGTTTTTCCAGACCAAGTCGGTGTCGGGCAATAATTTCCGGTATTTCGAATCGTTCTTCATCGCTTGCGTCTTGTACTTTGTCATGACGTTCAGCATCACGCTCCTGCTGCGCAAGCTTGAGCGCAAAATGGCGGGGCCATCCAATTACAGCATGATTGGCGGACTGCCGATGCAAGTGGTCACTCCGGAAGACACGGAACACAAAATCAAAGAATAAGAAATCCGCAGAAGCAGATAGGAGACCTTATGGAAAAAGTAATTGAAATCCAGCATTTAAGCAAATCCTTCGGAACGAATGAAGTGTTGAAAGACATCGATTTTTCTGTCAGCAAAGGGGAAGTGGTGTGTGTCATCGGGTCATCAGGGTCCGGGAAATCGACGCTGCTCCGCTGCGTCAACTTGCTCGAAAAACCGAGCGGCGGCAAGATCATCTATAATGGGAAAAACATCCTCGATGCCCGCCATAACGTCCATTCCTACCGCACCAAGCTCGGCATGGTGTTCCAGCAATTCAACCTGTTCAATAACCACAACGTCCTGAACAATTGCGTCGTGGGGCAAGTGAAAGTGCTGAAGCGCAAACGGACGGACGCGGAAAAGACAGCGAAGAAATACCTGCATGTCGTGGGCATGGACCAATACGTTAACGCAAAGCCGGAACAGCTTTCCGGCGGCCAGAAACAGCGTGTGGCAATTGCGCGCGCATTGTCGATGGAACCGGATGTCATGCTGTTCGATGAGCCGACATCCGCACTCGATCCGGAAATGGTCGGCGAAGTGCTGAAAGTCATGAAAGACCTGGCGAAAAGCGGGCTGACGATGCTGATTGTCACGCATGAGATGGAATTCGCAAAAGAAGTCGCAGACCGGGTTGTCTTCATGGACAAAGGCGTCATCGTTGAAGAAGGGCCGCCTGACCAGATTTTCAACAACCCGAAGAAAGAGCGTACTCAGGAGTTTTTGAAGCGGACCTTGCGTTAAGTGAAAAAGAGAATAAAATCCAGCCTGCAGGGCATTGCGTCCTGCAGGCTTTTTACGCGATTAGGCTGTCGCTGTTTCAAAGCTCACGCTATATTCAGTTTCTGAGGGGCTCACGGCGTGGTAATATGGAAGGAACGTCTTGAGACCTTGCTTGCAAGATGATGAGAGGAATTGAAGTAATGGAAACTTTGCCAAATTGCCCTAAATGCAAATCAGAATATACGTATGAAGATGGAAATCTATTAGTGTGCCCGGAATGCGGACATGAATGGACGCTTGTAGAAGAAGAGGAAGAAACAGCGAAAGTCGTGCGCGACGCAAACGGCAACGTTCTGGCAGACGGCGATTCCGTCACAGTGATAAAGGACCTGAAAGTAAAAGGTAGTTCATCGGTGCTGAAAATCGGCACAAAGGTTAAGAATATCAAACTTGTCGAAGGCGACCACGACATCGATTGCAAAATTGACGGCTTCGGGCCAATGAAATTGAAATCGGAATTCGTCAAAAAAGGCTGATCTTGTTCCACGTGAAACGGACACAAATTTGAACCCGGGCATTTTTTCCGGATTTTAGGCTGCTGAGGAAGGACTCAGCAGCTATTTTCATTTTGCTGCAGCTTGATTGTTCAAGCGTCGTGTATGTTGACAAATAGAATTTCTTTGCACTTTTTTATTTAAGTAAATCCCTCGTTCGTATATGGGGACTTCTACGAGAGCTTTATACTATTGAAAAGTTATAACCACACTTCTATCATTAAAATGTAGAATGGTAAAATAAGTATATGGAAATCTAGAGAAATAATCCGGATCTTAAAGGCTATCAAGTTAAATTAGAAAAGAAGCGTAATGATCGCGGCGATTAGTTCGGGTTACGCTTTTTACTAGAAAATGAATGTAACTTAAGTGCAGTTAAATTACATTCGGAGATGAAAAGAACCGGTTTATTTTGTTGCTTTTACAAAGGAGGAAATTTACTATGGAAATCTTAAAAATAATTTCAATGCTGTTTCTGCTTTTATTTATCAGTGGTTGTAGTTCCAGTCCCAGCTATGGAAATCTTGAAAGAGTAATGATACAAAATTTTGACGGAAGTGGGCAAGAGATTGAGGAAAAATTCATAAGTAATGAGGAAGAATTAAAAGAACTTTACGATTTAGTAGAAAAAGCAGAGTGGAAGGACAGCAGTGAGCCAGTAACCAATAAAAATATGACTATCACGTTTTTACATAATATACACAATGGAGAGCCAGAAAGACTAGTTAGATACGATATTTTATTAGACGAGGCAGGAGAGTATTCTATACTGTTAAATGAAGAAGGAACCCCCCCAAAACTAGGAGTTTTAAGTGATTCCAATTCTTCTTTCCTTCAAGAACTTCTCAAAAACTAAGTTCAATCCAAAGTTTCTATAAAACCTAATATTCTTTTTCAGAAAGAGAGCCTAGTACAATATTTTTAGAGAATTAGACTATTAACTAAAAAAATACTTAGAGAATTGAAAGTAACTTAATGGTAATTAAGTTACTTTCAAAATCCTGATTTCTTTGAATTTTCAAGAAACCGGCCTGACCGTGAAAGTGACCGGCGAAGAAATACGAATCTTGAATTCAAAATTAAATTCATGTAAATAAATCATTATTGGAGGCGCAAGATGGATGGATTTGGGAAAACTATAGCAGCAATACTGATAATAGCTGGAATTCTTTTTGTATTTTTTGGCGGAGCGCTTCATATTTTAAACACGGGAGATACCCAATTGTTTGGCCTATTTGGAGCAATCATCATTTCGTTGATTATTTTATTTGTTTTTATTACAGAAAACAGAAGCGGGAAAAAAACGGTTATTTGGATTTCTTTAGTTTTAGCGGGAGGGGCAGCCTTCGCAGTTCCCTATTATTACAAAGAAAGTTTTGAGAAAGTGAATGATTCGGAAGTAGACCTCTTTGCCTACGAACCCTTCAAAGAAAGTGAGAAACTGGCAAGGTTGGAAGGGAAAGCTTCTTTCCAAATAGAGGGGGAAGTGCCGATACTGGACGGGGCAACAGCTCTATACCCGTTATTTGCAGCATTTGCTGAAGCTACGTATCCGGAAGGTCTCTATGAACCTTATAGCGGCCCTGTCGCTACAACGACGACTCCTTCTGCCTATAGTCGGCTCATTAAAGGGAATGCCGATGTGATTTTTGCTGCAGAGCCTTCTGATGGCCAAAAACAGGCGGCAGAAGAAGCGGGCGTTGAACTGAAATTAACGCCGATCGGACGTGAAGCCTTTGTGTTTTTCGTCAATTCCCGAAACCCGGTAAATGATTTATCGAGTGAGGATATCCGAGGCATCTACTCAGGAGGCTTTGGGAATTGGAAAGAACTTGGCGGAAAGGATGATGAAATCCGTCCTTTCCAACGCCCTGAAAACAGCGGCAGCCAAACCATGTTTATTAAATTCATGGAAGACAAGGAAATCAAAGAACCTGAAACGGAAGAATTGGCTGAAGGAATGGGCGGCATAATAGAGGAAGTGGCAAGCTATCGGAACTATAAAAATGCAATCGGCTATACTTTCCGGTTCTATTCCACCGAGATGATACGGAATGACAAAATTAAATTGATCTCGGTTGATGGCATTGAACCAAGCATTAAAAATATCCGTTCGGGCAAATACCCTTTAACTTCTGAATTTTATGCTGTTACTGCGGGGACAGAAAATCCGAACGTGCAGCCATTCATTGATTGGATACTTTCTGAAGAAGGGCAAAAGTTAGTGGAAGGCACAGGATTCGTGCCGGTTCAGGAGAAGCCCGAGGAAGATTGAAAATCAGGATAACAGGTATTTAGTAATCTTAAAAATGTACTAAAGTGATCGGCAGTGTCATCGTGGAAGTCGGAAAAATGGTTTTGCCAGATGCGGAAACGGGGACAGACATTCCAACCTTTGCGGAGTGCGATAAGCCATTGCAAGTCTTCCACTTTAAAGTCTGATGCAATGGACATAGGGAACCATAAGTATGCCGCCTATCTTTTGTGAATTGAGCTTACGGCATAATTCCCAATTTATACATGACGGCTTATAGAAAGGAAAGGAGTGATAAATTAAGCTTCTTTCCTTTCATTTTATCGATTTAACTGTGCTTTTTAAACGGCTATCAAGCAAAATTTAAATGGACTGGGGGATATATGTTAATTATCAACCAAGTATAAGCGGCTAAGATTACCGTGGGAGTTGTGTATAATATACAGAAGTTTTCAGATTCGATGAAGGGATTGAGCCTAATGGAAGAATCGCTGAAAGCTGCCTTGGAGTTGGGTCGGGATGGTAACCTGCTGGAGTCAAACCGACTTCTTGAGGAACTTGTTTTACAGCATCCAGAACACGCGATGCTGCATTATGAATGCGCACGGAGCTACGATATTTTGGCAAAAGAAGGGGAAGCAATTTCTTTATACCAACGAGCACTGGAACTGGGCTTGCCCAAAAAGGAAACGGTAAATGCCTATGCCCAACTCGGATCATTGTACCGACTGGGTGGCCAGTTGACGGAATCTGAAAAGATTTTAATGGAAGGGATGCTGCGATTTTGGGATGTTGGTCTTCTTAAAGCCTTCTATGCGTTTACCATGTACGACTTGGGAAACCCAGGAGAGGCGATGCGTTGGATGACACATGCTCTTCTGGATTCAGCGGAAGATAAGGAAATCTTTTTGAATCAACGAGTGATTCGTTATCTCGGAAGCAATCTGGATGTTCAAAATATCATGAAAAGTCTTGTTTCAAATGTTCATAATGAAGTTGAACATCCAGAAGGTGGGAAAACGATTGTAGAAAAAGTTGAGGCCGTGTTGAAAGTTTTTGAACCAACATATTTCCACGGTGCGTGGGTATTCGAGTTTGATCGTTATGATCTTCATTTTGCGGATTCGAATGATGAAACCCGGCGAGCAGCAGTCGCGGCTTTTGCTATCATGGTCGGTATTTGGGAGACCGGAAGTGCCCAATCGTTCATGCCGCAGCATGAACGAAAGTATACAGGTGATTACAATCCGCTTGAACCTCATTTTGAGCTAAATGGCTACATCAGTGCTTTTTATTCTAATTTCAATATCCTTCAGCAAGAGTTTCCAATCATAACAGCCTATACGGTCGATTCTCTAGGCGCTATTGATGAAAGAAGCAAATTTGGGCTGGATCAGGAATTTCCGGAAATAGACCCAATCCTATTCGGGAAATTCCGGCAAGAGATTCTTCTCCCAAACCGGCAATTAAAGAAAAAACTTCCTCCATTCGATGATTTCCTAGAAGAAATCGGATGGGATCTTTCATATAGAACATGGTGAGGTGATTTTTAAAGAAAAGCCACAAAATCGAAACGCTGGACTGAACCCGAATGGTGGACGCACAAAGAGGAATCTCAGAGTAAGGTTAGATCTCTGAACAAAACTGTACTTCCAAAGCTTTGTGTTTCAATAACAAAACCAAGTTAACATATTTAGGCTTATCGGTAGCAAACCGAATGACAAAGAAGAGAAGATGCTGCTTGAATCGCATCTTCTCTTCTTTGGGTCTTTGAAAATGTTTTTTCGACGTTTCTTATGACATCTGTATATCTAATATTACAGGTTTTCAACTATTTCACTGGACCTTTATTAATCTCGGTAAGTTTCGAATTAACGGCAAAGATTTTTGCGTTTACATCCGTTATGCCGAAGCTCGCTAATCTTTTCGTATGCATTTCTACATATTTTTCTGCTGTTTCTTTTGTTTCAAAAAGATAAATTCCTCCGGCTTCATTCGTTTCGGGGCTTTCAGTCCAGATTTTCCAGATAAATCCTTCTTCATTGTTGATGCTTTTCGCTAAATCAGAAAATCCATTTGCCATTTCATCTCCGAATGGTCCAGTCATTTTAAAATCCACTTGTGCTATATAGGGCATTTTCTTCTCCTCCTAGTTAGTCCATGTAAAATAAGATTCTCCGAGAATTTCCTGTATTTCATAACAGTCGGGTGAAAGCTCTTTCTCTAAAAAATGTTCAGGTCTGCTGGGGCAAAGTCTTAGATGACTTCACCTTCTAAGGGAAATAGCAGTTTTTTTCAATCAAGGATATCAGAATAGAAAGTACTGTAATTCAATTCAAGTTGATAGTATTTGTAATTATCTTATCAACTGGAGGTGTGAAAAAACAAGAATGGATTATATAAATTATTTCCTACAGTCTTTGCTTTAGTTATGTTCTGCGCATTGATGATTCCATCGATAGCAATATAAAAGAGAAAACCCTACATTCCTGTGTAACAACAAGGTTGTTGGGTTTTTCCAGTTAATTGGCAACGTAGATATCGAAATTGCAGCCGTCCGAGCTCGTCATGCGCTGGGACAACAAAGTCAGAGAGTTCGGCAGCGAGGACTGCCGATTGTACAGAAAGAGTGATTTTAGCGATAATGGAGAGTACAAGAGATGGACGGCAAAGGGGCAGGACCATGAATTTATCTATAAATGACAGACTCATAAAAAAATTGTGCGGCGATGCCGCTTATAAAAAAGGGAAGGCGTATTTTCTGGCTGGAAAAGTAGAGCTTATGCCGCAAACGGAAGAACGTGCGGAAGCGCGCGTTTACATTGGCGAAGTTTTCACCGTTACAGTAAAGCCGGCTGCCGATGGATCGTTAGAAGCATCCTGCAGCTGCCCGCCTGTCGGTTTTGTGAAGACCTATTGCCAGCATATTGCGGCGGTGCTGTTGGCGCTTGAGGAACGGCAGAAAGCGGAGCAGCCGCTGGCAGACCGCATGCTGGGCTTATTCGATAACCAGCCTAAACGCCCGAGCGGCAAACAACTTCATTTCGACGGTCGGCAGACGATCAATGTCGAAATTACGTGCGTGCCGGTTTCGCTCGGAGACGCTGGAAACGGCTTTGGCATCCGTTTGGCTGCTGGACAAGTGGGATTGCAGGAGATTGCAGAGCCGTGGACTTTTCTCCAGTACGTGGGGCAACGGGAAATCGGGGAGTTTGCGCCGGGTTCGATCTACAATCCGGAACGCCATAATTTCATCCGTGAAACCGATGCGGTGCTGCGCTTTCTCGTGAAAAGCCAGCCGCTTGGACCCGTAACGGAAGAAGAGACTTTATTGATATCCGCGGCTGCCTGGGAATTGCTGCTGCCATTATTGGAAGCGGCGCCGGCAGTGAAGTTCATGCAGGACGGCCGCAGCTACACAGGGCTCCGCTACGGCAAACGGTTGCCGCTGTCGTTTGAAGTGGATGGAGCGGGTGATGGCTACGGATTGGAAGTTAATGGCCTGGAAGAGATTGCGGTCTTCAAGGCTTACGGCTGTGCTTTGGCCGATGGGCAATTGTTCAAGCTGGCGGAGGAAGACTGCACCCGGCTTGCCGAACTAAAAGAACTGCTCAGCGGCGAAGGTCCGCAGAAAATGGATATTTCCGCACAGCAGCTTAGCCATTTCATGGAACATGCGGTTCCCGGCTTGATGCGGCTTGGGCAAGTCGATATAGCGGATCCAGTCTCAAGGACATTGAAAGAAATTCCATTGACGGCAAAAATTTTCCTGGACCGGGTCAGCAATCGGCTGCTAGCCGGAATAGAGTTCCAATACGGGCAGTTTACCATCAATCCGTGCGAAGAGCAGGAGCATGAATTTCGTTCCATTCCGGGAGTAAGGCGCCGTTTGGATCAGGAACAGCGCATCATGAAAATTATGGTCGATAGTTTATTCATACAAACGCCTGGCGGTTTTTTCATGCAGGATGAGGAAGCAGAGTATGAGTTTCTTTATCACACGGTGCATGAACTTGAAGAGCTGGCCAAGATTTATGCGACGACAGCGGTTAAGCTGCGTGTGCAAAAAGCGCCGAGTATACCGAAAATGCGCATTGAAATAAAGGAACGGACAGATTGGCTGTCGTTCCGCTTCGACTTGAAGGGGATTCCGGAATTGGAAATTCAGCAGCTGCTGAAAGCGATTCAGGAAAAGCGCAAATATTACCGGGTGCCTACGGGTACGTTGATGTCGTTGGAAACGCCTGAATTCTGGGCGCTTCAAGGATTCATGGAGGAAATGGACCTCTCCGCTGAAGATTTGGAAGAAGAGGAGATCCGTGTGCCGCTAATACAAGGCATGCGATTGGCGGAAAGGCTGGAAAAAGGCGGGATTGCGGAACCAGGGGAAGAATTTGCGAAGCTCATGATGAATCTTGGGAACCCGGATGGCTTGGAAGCCGCAGTGCCGGAATCGTTGCAGCCGGTGCTCCGCGATTACCAAAAAGCCGGTTTCCATTGGCTGAAGTTGTTGGCGCAGTATCGATTTGGCGGCATTTTAGCGGATGATATGGGGCTCGGCAAAACGCTGCAGAGCATTGCGTTCATTGTCTCGGTGCTGCCGGAAGTGAAGGCGCGAAAACTGCCGGTGCTGGTCGTTTCGCCTTCGTCGCTGACCTATAACTGGCTGAACGAGCTGAAGAAGTTCGCCCCACAGATCAACGCGCGCATCATCGACGGCACGAGTAGCGCGCGTGCGTCAAAGCTGAAGGATGTGGAAGGCTGCGACCTAGTCATCACGTCGTATCCGTCGCTGCGGATGGACGGCGACCTGTATCGCGACAAGCAATTCCATACGGTGTTTTTCGACGAGGCGCAAGCTTTCAAAAATCCGGTGACCCAGACAGCGAAAGCGGCAGGCGCCATCCAGGCGAAATACCGCTTTGCGCTGACGGGAACCCCTATCGAGAATTCGCTGGATGAATTATGGTCGATTTTCCGCGTCGTTTTTCCGGAATTGCTGCCAAACCGCCGAGCTTTCAGCGAATTGCGGCGGGACAATATCGCGAAGCGCATCCGTCCGTTCGTCTTGCGGCGCACCAAAAAAGAAGTGCTCGCCGAGTTGCCGGACAAAGTGGAGACTACCCAGTATTCCGAACTCCAGCCGGAACAGAAAAAATTATATGCTGCTTATTTAGCGGAATTAAAGCAAGACGCACTGAAGCATCTGGCAAAAGGCAGTTTGCGGAAAAACCGCATCAAAATTCTGGCCGGTTTGACGCGGCTGCGCCAGATCTGCTGCCATCCGGCACTTTTCGTAGAAGGCTACGACGGCGGATCCGCCAAATTCGATCAATTGATGGAGTTGGTAGAAGAAAGCCGGCTTGCCGGACGCCGCGTCCTCATTTTCTCGCAGTTTACGCAAATGCTCGGATTGATCGGAGGGAACCTCAACAAGCACGCCATTCCTTATTTCTATTTGGACGGCCAAACACCGCCGATCGAGCGCGTGGAATTATGCGACCGCTTTAATGAAGGGGAAGGCAATTTGTTTTTGATTTCATTGAAAGCCGGAGGGACGGGCTTGAACCTGACAGGCGCTGATACGGTCATCCTCTACGACCTGTGGTGGAATCCAGCGGTCGAACAGCAGGCTGCGGACCGGGCACACCGGATGGGCCAGCAGAATGAAGTGCAGGTCATCCGCATGCTTGCCAAAGGGACGATTGAAGAGAAAATAAGCGATTTGCAGGAGCGAAAGAAGAATCTGATCGACGAAGTCATCCATTCGGGGCAGGACTCCCTGGCCACCTTGACAGAACAGGATATTCGGGAAATACTGATGATTAAGTGAGAGGTGATTGGATGGACGCCAAAAAAATTACCGAAAAGATCAAAAGCCATAAACCGCAGGTTCTCGGCAGCCGGGATTTCTCGAAATTCTCGATTTTGCTGCCGTTGATCGAAAAAGACGGCGAAGTGCATGTGCTGTTTGAGACACGTGCACTTACGCTTCGCAAGCAGCCGGGAGAAGTCTGTTTTCCAGGTGGCAGGATCGACCCTGGGGACCATTCGGCTAAATCTGCGGCGCTGCGGGAAACCAATGAAGAGCTTGGCATCAGCGAAGATGAGATTTCCGAAGTATTCGCACTCGATTACATCGTGTCGCCTTTTGGCATGATTGTCTACGCCTTTGCCGGATTTATCGCGCCATCGGCAACATTCGAGCCGAATCCAGCAGAAGTCGGCAGCTTGTTCAGCGTGCCGTTATCATTTTTTATCAACAACGGACCGCGAGTCTACCAAATCCAGTTCGATGTGCAGCCAGAAGACGATTTTCCGTATGAATTGATTGAAGGCGGCAGGGATTACAGCTGGCGCGCCCGGGAAATGGAGGAGTATTTTTACCTCTATGAAGACAAAGTGATCTGGGGGCTGACGGCCCGTATTCTTGCGCATTTTATCGATGTGGTCAAATAAAGGCGTTGCAGCGGCTATCAACAGATGGCGCAGTTGCAGCGTTTTTTCGTAATTAGCGAAAAAATGATTCGTCATATTGGTACTCCGCAAAAGTACCTCGCTTGCCGCGGGCGAGCGCTGAGCCGCTTCGTCGCTACGCTCCTGCAGGGTCTCAGCTGTCTCGCTTTCCCGCAGGCAAGACTTACCCGAAGCCTGCGAGGGCAGCGCTGCAGAAGCAGTATGGTTTTCTCGGCATTTTTGCTCCGTATCTACAAAATAGCAGAACCACGTAAGCTTATTTCTTTTTTTATAGTGCTTATCCAGCGAAGGCGCGAACACGGGCTGGGCGGAGCAAAAAGACAGGCGTTCTTTGCCTGGCTTTTTGTGTGAGCCAAGGAGGTGTCATGCACTTTTGGCAACTCCTTTGCGACGAGCTTGCGCAGGAGCAATCATCTTTGCTCTGCCCTGAGCGTCCGTAGCGATTTTTAGTAAGTTATTTCTTTAAATCAACCCATAAAGAGAACAAATCGAGAAGGTCTTTTTTCTTAATTTTCAGCATTTCCAAAAAAATCACTTTAATACTGCGGTATACAGGTGTATAATTATTCACATTACCCAATAAGATTATGTATTTTGAAAAGGAGTGCCTGACATTGGTAAAATTATCCGAGCTTGAAATTGTTAAAAGCACACATATGAAAGAAAAACCCTCACAGGATCAGGTTCCTTTTGGCACCTTGTTTACGGATCATATGTTTACGATGGAATATACGACCGACCAAGGCTGGCATGAACCTAAAATCACGCCGTATGCCCCGATTACGCTGGATCCTGCAGCCATGATTTTCCATTATGGGCAGACGGTTTTTGAAGGCATGAAGGCTTATCGCACGGAAGACGGGCGCGTCTTGTTGTTCCGTCCGGAAAAGAACTTCGAGCGCCTGAATTTGTCGAGCGAGCGCTTGAGCATTCCGCCGGTCGATGAAGAATTGATGCTGGAATATTTGACGAAACTGATTGAACTGGAGAAGGACTGGGTGCCTTCAACACCTGGGACGTCTTTATATATCCGTCCGTTCATCATTTCAACAGAAGCCAATTTAGCGGTAGCACCTGCACAGTCGTATAAATTCATGGTGATCTTGTCCCCGGTAGGCCCTTATTTCCCGGGCGGCCTGAAACCTGTCATCATCCATGTCGAAGACCAGTTCACACGTGCGGTAAAAGGCGGCACGGGCATGGCGAAGACTGCGGGGAATTATTCTTCCGGCTACCAGGCACAAGTCCAAGCGAAAAAAGCCGGGAATGCGGACGTATTGTGGCTTGATGGCGTGGAAAAGAAATACATCGAGGAAGTCGGCAGCATGAATATCTTCTTTAAGATTGACGGAGAAGTGCTGACGCCTGAACTGAACGGCAGCATTCTTAAAGGAATTACACGGACATCGATCATCGAATTGCTGAAATCATGGGGCATACCGGTAACGGAACGGAAAATTTCCATTGAGGAAATTTACCAGGCCTTTGCGGACGGCAAGATCGAAGAAGTGTTCGGCACTGGGACGGCGGCTGTCATTTCCCCGGTCGGAGAACTCAATTGGCAAGGGCGTAAAATGGTCGTCAACAACCATGAAATCGGTGAGTTGTCGCAAAAAATATACGATACGATTACAGGCATTCAGACAGGAAAAGTGGAAGATGCACTCGGCTGGACAGTTGAAGTGAAATAAGCGAAATCAGTAAAAGCATTGATTCCTATTGGAATCGATGCTTTTTTCGCTTTGCGGCGTTTCAGCAATGATCGATTTAAAGGGAAATGGCAGGTGGCATGGAATTAGATAAACAGAGAGGGGTTGAACCAATGGAACATGTGACAGAAGGATTTATACCGGTTAAAGGCGGCAACGTCTGGTTCCGCATCACAGGAGACGGCCCGGGCATTCCGCTATTGCTGCTGCACGGAGGACCTGGCGGGATGAGCTCGGAGAAAGATCCGCTGAGGGAGTTGGGATCAGAACGTCCCGTTATCCAATACGACCAGCTCGGATGCGGTAAATCCGGACACCCGACGGATACGGACTTATGGACAGTAGAACGTTATGTAGAAGAGCTTGAACATGTGGTCGAAGCATTGGAGTTGGAAGAATTCCATCTGTTGGGGCATTCTTGGGGCACTATGCTCGCGGCTTCCTATTTATTGGACAAGCAGCCGAAAGGCGTCAAGAGCGTTATTTTCTCAGGCCCGGCACTCAGCGCGCCGCGTTGGGAAGCCGATCAGCGGAGTTGCTTGCAGGAATTTCCGGCTGAAATCCAGGACATCGTCGAAAAGAGCGAACGCCAAGGGACCACTGGCACAGAGGAATACAAGCAAGCGATGAGGGCTTATTACAAAAAGCATATGTGCCGCCTGAATCCGTGGCCGAAAGAAATGGTGGAAGAGCTAGATAAGCTCAATACTCAAATTTACAATTTCATGTGGGGAGCTTCCGAATTTACCGTGACCGGAACGTTGAAGGACTTTGACGTGACGGGACGGCTTTCTGAAATCCATGTGCCTACGCTATTTACTTGCGGCCGCCACGACGAAGCCACGCCTGAAGCAACGGAATATTACGCGAGCTTGGTTTCGGGAGCGGAATTTCATGTATTTGAAAATTGCTCGCACATGCCAGGGTATGAAGCGCCTGAAATATACAGACACAAGATTCGGGAATTCATCAATCGACAGGAATATAAATCGATGGTGTAGAGCAAGCATATCGATGTTTTAAGTTGTAACAGAAAAAGCTTTTATTTAAATATAAAAGCTTTTTTTTTGAGTAAATAAAAGAAAAGATAAAAATGGATGTTATAAGGAAATATATGTATATAAAACTAACACTTAAACAATAAACTGAACATTATAAAAAAATTGACAATTGTTTTTTAATCCTATAATATACATCTTAAGTATTGCTTGATGTAGTGGAATTTAGTTACATTAGTCTATAAAAAGGAATTGGAGGTTTATCTGTGAAAAAAGTTATATCCATCTTTTTAACCCTATTATTATTTTTAAGCTTAAGCATGACAACTTTTGCGGCTGAAAGTCACGATTACCAAAAAGGCTTTGAAGTAATTGAGAAAGCCAATTTTGAAATCGATGAAAAGATAGAAAAAGCCGTAAATGAAGCAAACAAGCTCCAAGCACAATATCTTGCAGACATTCGTGAAATAGAAGAAGGAAAAGAAGCGATAAAGCTGCAGGATGAATGGGCTAAGGCGAATAGCGAATTAGCGGAAGCAAGAAAAAGTGGTAAAGACATTGAAAAATTTACAGATAAGATTGAGCAAATTGAAGTTGAGTTAGCTATTCATGAAAAGCGGATCAACGATAAAATTGCCCAGCTGGAAAAAGATATAGCCGAGTTCACCTCTTCACTCGAAACTGCCGATGGTAAAAATCTTAAAAAGTTGGAAGGCAAAGTAGAGAAATTGAATGATAAGCTCGTTGCTAAAACGGAAAAGGCCGAAGAAAAAACAGCGCGTTATATAAAGAAGCTGGATGAAGTCATTGAAAAAGTCTTTAACGAAACATTAAAAATGTCTGAAGAAGCAATTGAAAAAGCCGCTAAAGAAGGCGTCATTGCAGAATGCAGCTGGAAACTGGTTCAGTTTGGCCATAAGTCGGTCTGGATTGATCCGATTCGAATAGTTGGAATTCGATAATAAAAATGCTTTAAATTCAAGAATTATTGTATAATTTAGAAAAAGAGTTCTTTATTAAGAACTCTTTTTCTAATGGCACTGGAGTGAGTAGCTTGGAAGGACTTAAAATCGGGAGAAAAGGTTCGTTTTTAGAAAGTGTAAAACTGGACGTAACAAATATAGGGTTACTGTCACGTGGTGATGGGACTGAAATAATGCTGCAGTCACTGGAAAAAGGCAAATTGTTTTATATGTATCCCTCTGAAAATCCCGAAGTCATGGAATTTTGCTACATTCTTTCTGGAGAAATAATTGGAGAAATTGATGATGAGCAAATTAAGCTTGGCCCTCAAGACTATTTTACTGCGAGTGGTTTGAAAGAGCCGATTCATTTTGAAGCGATAGCAGATGTAGCTTTTATGTGGGTAATAACAGAGCCTGTGTTTGTACATTTAAGCAAGGAAGTAGCGGCATTCATGGATATTGTAAAACAGGTAGAGTCAAAAGATCGCTATACTTATATGCACAGTGATCGTGTAGCAAACTATGCTGTGAAAATTGCTAGAAAAATGGAGATAAGCAAGGGGCAATTAGAAAACATCAACGCCGCAGCTTCTTTACATGATATTGGCAAAATACATATATCGGAAGAAATTCTTAATAAGCCTTCGCAACTTACCGACGAAGAATTTGCCGTTATAAAAAAACATCCTGTTGACGGAGCCGAGATGTTGAAAGGCACGATATACGAAGAACTTTATCCAATCGTGGCGCAGCACCATGAACGGATGAATGGCTCGGGTTATCCCGGCGGATTAAAAGGAAATGAGATCCTTTTGGAAGCACGCATCATCGGAGTAAGCGACACCTACGATGCCATGACCGAAGATCGCTCCTACAGAAAAGCATTCAATGCACAATTCGCCTTTGATGAAATTAAGAGCCTCATAGATACCCATTACGATAGAAAAGTAGTTGAAGCTTTTGAAGAAGTACTTAAAGAAGAAGGCATGATCCAGTAGTTGTAACGTACCGAGCTAGATACGAAAATGGCTTATAATTAAATTGATCTAATTTCAAGAACCGGCAAAGAGCTTTAAAGCTCTTTGCCGGTTCTTTTTTGTTTTCAAGTCAAAAATGAATAAACACTGCTTGAATTATGCTATTGTAGAAAACAGTTATTTTCTGCACTGATTCCAATTTTGAAAGAAAATAAATGATAAAGAACGGGAATGGTTTCCTGGAAGAAAGGGTGTTTGAATATGGGGGACTTGACCGGTTCTAAACGTGCACGTTTTATCATACTTTTAGGTGCGCTTACATCGCTTATCCCTTTTACGATCGATATGTATTTGCCGGCTTTTCCGGTATTGGCCAATGTTTTCGATACGACCGCTTCGTCGGTCCAGCTCAGCTTGACTGCGACTTTGCTCGGGCTGGCTATTGGCCAATTATTCGCCGGTGCGCTCAGTGATATGCATGGCCGCCGCAAGCCGCTGATCATTTCTTTGGCAATTTACGTCATTGCCTCGGCGGCTTGTATTTTTGCGCCGAATATTTTCATCTTTGTCGTTTTGCGCTTTGCACAAGGATTTGCGGCTTCAGCCGGACTCGTTATTTCCCGGGCAATAGTGCGGGATGTCAGCAGCGGCGCAGAACTGACGCGTTTATTCGCATTGTTGATGGTAGTGAATAACCTTGTGCCTTTGCTTGCGCCGTCTGTCGGCAGCGCAGTGCTCTTGTTCTCGGATTGGAAAGGCATATTCCTGGCGCTGTCATTGCTCGGCCTGATTTTGCTGCTCATCTCGGCGTTCCGCCTGCCGGAAAGTTTGCCGGTGGAAAAACGCATTCCGAGCAATCTGCTGTCGACGTTCAGCAGTTTCTCCACCATTTTAAAAAACCGGCAGTTCACCGGCTATGCATTGGCCCAAGGCTTCCTGATCGGCGGGGTGTTTGCTTATGTCTCCGGTACACCGTTCATTTACCAGAACATCTACGGTGTATCGCCGCAGGTTTTCAGCCTGCTGTTCGGCATGAATGGCATCGGATTGATCATCGGCAGTTATGCAGTCGGCCGTTTCGCTTATCGCATTTCTGAAAAGCAATTTCTGGAACGGGCTTTGTATGTCGCAGTTGCCGCAGGAGCGGTCCTCCTGGCAGTCGTAAGCTTTGGCGGTCCGTTATGGGCTGTCGTCATCCCGATTTTCTTTTTTATCACAGCAATTGGTGTTGTCGGAACAGCTTCGTTTACGCTGGCGATGGAAAGCCAGAGCCACGCAGCGGGCAGTGCTTCCGCATTACTCGGCTTGCTGCCATTCATACTGGGAGCAATAACGGCTCCGCTTGTTGGCATTGCCGGGGAAGAAACGGCTGTGCCAATGGGGCTCACCATTTTCACGATGTGCCTGATTGCATTGCTTGCCTATCTTTTCCTGGCGAAAAACGCAGGGCAGCAAGAAGCGAATTAATACCCGCAAATTCATGGAAGATTGAAAGCCATCACCAAAAGTCAGAGCAGCCGACTTTTGGTGACGGCTTTTTCAATGCTCAACAGAGGGTAAACAACGCTGTTTTCGATAAGTTATGTAATCTTATTTTAAGATAATTTACAAAAACCATAAATGGCATTTATGTCTGCTTAACAATAGAAAAGTATGCTGTTCTTGCAACTAACTTATTGGAGGCGGAAAAATGACCATCAAACCGTTTAAGAAGAAAGTACTTCCATTCATCATCGCATCAGCAGTCGTATTGTCGGGGATTGCCGTTTCAGTTCCTAGCGTTGAAGCGCAAGCACCTGGAAAAAGCCAAGGAAAAGCGCACGATAAAGGGAAAGTGAAAAACGTCATCTTCTTGATCGGCGATGGGATGGGTACTTCTTATACTTCCGCATACCGCTATATGCAGGACAATGCGGGAACCAAATTTGCTGAACGCACGGCATTCGATTCTTATTTGGTCGGGCAGCAAATGACTTATCCGGAAGATCCGGCTCAAAACGTGACGGATTCCGCATCCGCTGCAACTGCGATGTCTGCAGGGATCAAAACATATAACAATGCGATCGCTGTCGATAACGATAAAAGTGAAGTAAAAACGGTTCTTGAAGCCGCGAAAGAAAAAGGCAAAGCAACCGGCCTCGTAGCGACCTCTGAAATTACACACGCAACTCCAGCGTCATTCGGCGCACATGACGTAGCGCGCAAAAACATGAACGCCATTGCGGATGACTATTATGATGAGATGATCAACGGCAAGCATAAAGTGGATGTATTGCTTGGCGGCGGAACGGATTTATTTGAACGCCAAGACCGTAACCTTACGGAAGAGTTCGAAAAAGACGGCTACAGCTATGTAACTGACCGTGAAGAGTTATTGGCCAATGACGACGAGCAAGTTCTTGGTTTGTTCGCGCCAGCAGGGTTGCCGAAAATGATCGACCGTGAAGAGTCAGTGCCATCTCTTGAAGAAATGACAACATCGGCAATCGACCGGTTGGAAAAAGATAAAGACGGATTTTTCTTGATGGTCGAAGGCAGCCAAGTAGACTGGGCCGGACATGACAATGACATTGTCGGCGCTATGAGCGAGATGCAGGACTTTGAAAAAGCATTCGCGGCAGCAATCGAATTCGCGAAGAAAGACAAGAACACATTGGTCATTGCAACAGCGGACCATTCGACAGGCGGATTCTCAATCGGCTCTGACGGCATCTACAACTGGTTTGGCGAGCCGATTAAAGCCGCTAAACGCACACCTGACTTTATGGCGCAGCAGATTGTGGACGGCGCGGGTGTAGAAGAGACTTTGAGCGAGTTCATCGACTTGGAGCTGACGGCTGCTGAAATTGGAGCGGTTAAGAAAGCTGCAGAAACGAAAAATCTGACACAAATCGACAATGCGATTGAAGAAATTTTCAACGAGCGCACGCATACCGGCTGGACTACCGGTGGGCATACGGGTGAAGATGTTCCGGTTTACGCGTTCGGGCCGTCAAGCGAGAAATTTGCCGGCAACATTGAAAATACCGACTTGGCCAAACTGACATTCGACTTGCTGAAAGCGAAAGTGGAAATCAACGACAAATAAATTCAGAAAACTGAAAAGCTTCCCTTTGCCAATAGAGGCAGAGGGGCTTTTTACAAGGAGGAGCCGCTATGAAAAAGCAAGCCATCTATTTATTTCTGGTATCCGCACTTTTGCTGTCGGGGTGCGCAGGTAAAGAGGAAACCCAAATTGCAGAAGCTGCAGAAACAAACGGTGAAGTTCCGGCCTATTACGAAGGCTATTTGCAGAATCCCCAAGTGACGGCGGACAAGAGCCTGCTGAAAGCCGGGCAAAGCGTCCGGGATGATAAGGGTGAAATCGTGCTGAATGCTGCCAACCAGAAAATCGGCACACAAGAGATCGGCGGCATCGAGTTGACGCTAAGAGAAGCAAAGCTCTTCCATTACAAACCGTCGTATGGGTTGATCGACTTTTACCATTCCTATACGCATGACACAAATTTCCATGTGGTAAAATTCTTCGTGGAAATTAAAAATACGACAGACCAACCGCTCAATTTCGCCCCAGTCGCGCTGCTGGAAACGAATGCAGGCGAAACGAAATTATGGGAAGACGATATTTACCTCGAAGAACTGAACGGGGAAGTCGCACCGGGCGAAACCAAAAAAGGCAGCATCGGCTTTATCGTTGAAAACCCTGACATCGACGCCATCAGCATCACGACCAGTGATTTGTTCGGCGAAAATGAAGAAAAAATTCAGGCCGCCAAAAAAATTGATATCGCATTTTGATCTACACGCTCCTTTTCGATGGGCTTTTTTTATTGGCAGGGAAGTTATTCGGACTTTACAAGAAATCAATGCTTCGAAATTTTTAGTTTACAGAATAATCAGTTTATACTTTGCCATTGTTTTTCCAATGCTTTAGGATACATAGTATAAGGCAATGCGAAAAGCGCAGGATAAATCTGGAGGTGAATAGGATGGACAAATCATCACTGGACGGCTGGGCATCCGAGCTCCGCAATGGAGTCTTGGCGCTCGCAGTCCTGAGCCAATTAAAGACGCCGCAATACGGTTCGGCCCTAGTTCAGTTATTGGAGCACCGGGGGTTGTTATTGGATCCCGGCGCATTGCCGCCTTTGCTGCGGCGGCTTGAAAAGCAGAAGCTGCTGACAGGAAACTGGGACAAGACGGGGAATCGGCCGCGGAAGTATTATGCGCTGAGTGAAGCAGGGTTGGAAGCATTCAAGCAATTGAACAATGACTGGCAGAACGTCACGCAGGAACTTCAGTTTCTCATCGAAGGAGATGGCAGCCATGGCATTGATTGACCGTTATATCGGCGAAGTGACGCGCAGGCTGCCATCCAAAGAGCGCGAAGATATCGGCCGCGAGCTGAGGTCGACGATGGAAGATATGCTGCCGGCCGGCTATTCGGAAAAAGAAGAGCGCGAGCTGCTGATCAAGTTTGGTGACCCAGCAGTGCTGGCCGGAAAATACCGCTCGCAGCCGATGTATTTGATTGGTCCCCGTTTTTTTGATCTGTACATCACATTGCTGAAAATCATCATCCCGGTTGTTGTGACGGTGGTGCTGGTGGTCTTGATCATCACGACCATTTTCGCCAACGCTGGCGAGGCTTCGGTAGTCACAGTCATTGTGCGCCTGATCGGGGACGCGATCTCCGCGGCTTTTGACGTAGCGCTCCATGTTTTGTTCTGGGTGACGCTGGTATTTGCGATCATCGAATGGGTGGACCGTGCAAATCGCGCGGCCGGAAAACCGCCCCTCCAATTTCCTGAAAAAGGGTGGACACCTGATGATTTGGAAGCCAGCCAGGAAATGTCGAAGAAAAAAGCAATTGCACGCAGCGAAGCGGCGGTTGACTTGATTTGGACCGCTATTTGGGCGTCCGTGTACTTTAATGCCGGTAAGTTTGTAGGCATCTACGAAGAAGGCTCAAATGGGCTCGAAATGGTTACACCCATGTTCAACCAAAGCGTCCTCATGTCCTATTGGCCGCTGGTGCTGCTCATCGTTATCCTGCAGGTGGCCATGGATCTGTGGAAATGGGCGCGCAGACGGTGGGACATGAAGCTTGCCACGTTCAATTTGGCTGCGCAGACGCTGTCAGTGCTCGCTTTTTTCCTGATTTTCAGGAATCCAGACATTTTCGCTGCTGGTTTTCTGGCGCGGCTCGAAAATCTTTTCGGCTCGTTGGACGCGCTGAATTGGATTGTAGGCGGGATCATTTTTACAGTTGCACTGTTCTCAGCGATCGACATTTTCCAAGGATTCCGGAAAGCCGCCATACGCGAGGAGGCGCCTTTGAAAGGGTGGAAAAAAGCGAAAAAGACAGGTGGCTGAAACGAGGCAAGTCTTGTTCGGCTGTCCATTCCTTATTATTAAATAGCTATTTTATGAAATCACCCTTGTTATTGTTCTTTGAAAAAAGAAAAGCTATGAAATGAAATATCTTCAATTAAAGGAATAAAGCCGCGTCATGGGGGCATTTATTCCTTATTTTTTATTTTAAGAAAGGTAAAAAAAGGGTCAAATTGATTAAAATTGAAAGAAAATATTGTTTTTTCAAAATATTATATTTAGTTCGTGTTATTATAGTTGTATCTTAAAACACACAACAGGAGGACACATCATATGTTAACTTTCTTTGGCGCACTTTTATTTCTCATTCTCGGTTACGTATTTTATTCGAAATTCATAGAAAAGGTTTTTGTGGTGGACAACAACACGCCGACACCTGCATATACCAAAAGGGACAATTTGGATTACATACCGATGAGCTGGTGGAAAGGGAATTTGATCCAGTTGCTGAACATTGCGGGTCTTGGGCCGATATACGGAGCGGTCGCGGGGGCTTTGTACGGCCCCGTTGCTTTTATCTGGATCGTTGTCGGTTCGATTTTTGCGGGAGGTGTGCATGATTATTTCTCAGGCATGATGTCCATGCGCCATGGCGGCGCCCAATTCCCGACGCTTGTCGGCCGTTATCTTGGCAAGCATATGAAACTTTTCATCAACGGCTTGTCGCTTGTGCTGATGCTGCTAGTGGCAGCGGCATTCACAGCGGGTCCGGCACAGCTGATTTCCCAAATTTCACCGATCAGCTTCATGGTGGCATTAGGATTGATCTTCTTCTACTTTATCCTTGCAACCATCTTGCCGATCAACCGAATCATCGGCCGCATCTATCCGCTCCTGGGCGGTATCTTGTTGTTCATGGCAATCGCGGTGGCGGTGGCGCTGGTATTCTCGGGCAAACCGATACCGAACCTGACTTTCTCAAATCTGCATCCCGGTGAACTGCCGATTTGGCCGCTTTTGATGGTGACCATCTCCTGTGGCGCGATTTCCGGATTCCATAGTACACAAAGTCCGATTATTGCGCGCACAATGAAGAAAGAAACAGACGGCCGCAAAATCTTTTACGGAGCGATGATCATTGAAGGTGTAATCGCCTTGATCTGGGCGGCTGCCGGCATGACATTCTTCAGCGGTACAGAAGGATTGGCGGCGGCGCTGGCAGCGGGCGGACCTTCTGGCGTAGTCAACGAAATCTCCATTTCGCTGCTTGGCACAATGGGCGGCATCCTGGCAATATTCGGCGTCATCATCTTGCCGATTACGACCGGCGACACGGCATTGCGTTCATCCCGCATGATTCTGACAGATATCCTGTCCAAGTTCACGGACATGGAAGGCAAGTGGAAAATAATATTGGTGACGATTCCGTTGGCGATCCCGACATTCTACATGGCAACAATCGACTACACTTTCCTTTGGAGATACGTCGGCTGGACCAACCAAGTAGTGGCGACAGTCATGCTATGGACAGCGACGGTCTACCTATTGAGCAATTTCAAACTCCATTGGATCACCGGCATCCCAGCAATCTTCATGACAGGCGTCGTAGCGACATACATCTTCTACGCGCCGGAAGGGCTGAATATGGATTACCAGCTTTCCATAATCATCGGCTCCTGCATCACATTAGTGGTTATCCTCTGGTATGCAGCGCAAATCATCAAATACAAAGCGCTGAAAGCCGCTGACGCAGAACTTAATACTGCTTGATCTTTATGAAACCCCGCATTCAATTGAATTCGGGGTTTTTTTTATTTCGCTCTCTTCATGTGGGGTTCTTGAAATGAAATTGTGGAGGCGGCTATTGGCTGATGCCGGTTAAAGTTCGAACAACACATGTTAACGGCACGCGAACGCGGGCTGAATCTCGGTGTACACATGACAAATTCGATATAACACGGATTAATGCTGATTTACTGCTTGTTAACGGAAGCGTCTTCTCTGAGAAATAAGCTGCATACCTCTATCTTGAAATTATTTGATAAAAGAATTATTTTGCTGAAAAGAATATACGGAACTTATGCTTTTTAATAAGGATATTGTACAAATAATCAAAATATATTGACTAAAAATACATATTAACGCATAATAATGCTATTATTGAATTTCGGATGAGACGGAGACCTATTAAGGACAGGAGTGAAAGTTTGTGAAGAAGAAGAGAATTGTCGTGAAAATAGGCAGCAGTTCATTGACCAATACTCACGGCGGGCTATGCATTGAAAAGCTCCAGGAACATGGCCAGGCTTTGGCGCGGTTAAAAGCGCAGGGGCATGAAGTGATTTTGGTGTCTTCCGGAGCAGTGGCCGCCGGCTTCACCGATTTAGGCTATTCAGCACGGCCAGTCAGCATCGTTGGTAAACAGGCAGCCGCCGCAATCGGACAGGGGCAGCTGCTCCATGCCTATTCAGAGGAATTCAAGAAGCACGGCATTGTCACGGCCCAATTATTGCTGACACGGCAGAATCTGCTGGCAAAGGACCATTACCAGAACGCCGGCGCTACGCTGGAGGAGTTATTGAAGGGCAATGTCCTGCCGATCATCAATGAAAATGACTCGGTGTCTGTCGAAGGGCTGACGTTCGGAGACAATGATATGCTGTCAGCCTTGGTCAGCGGCCTTGTCCAGGCACAGATGCTGATCATCCTGACGGACATCAATGGCATATACAGTGACAACCCACGCAGCAACCCCGATGCCGAACGCTATGATTTCCTATCAAAAATACCGGACAAGCTCATTGAAGAAACATCGAGCGAAGGATCGATTGTCGGCACCGGCGGGATGAAATCGAAAGTGGAAGCTGCGCAGACCGCACTCGCGCTTGGCACGCATATTTTCATTGGCACGGGGAATGGACAAGACAAGCTGCTCGACATCGTTGAAGGCAAAGGCGACGGGACCTATATAGGCGATGACCCGCAGGCCACTGTCAAAAATTCAAAGCAATGGCTGGCGCTGCATTCCGAGCCGCATGGCAAAATCGAAGTGGACGACGGAGCGGCATTGGCCATCTCACAGCAAAGTAAGAGTTTATTGCCAGTCGGCATTACAGAAATTTACGGACGCTTTACAGCTGAAGAGGTCGTGGAAGTCGTAGACGCTGCGGGTGAAGTGATCGGGCGCGGGCAAGTGAATTTTTCTTCTGAAGAATTGCAGGAAATCAAAGGGCTGCGGAGCAAAGCGGCCCGGGTCATTACCAAGACCGGAAAACGGCAGGTGGTCATCCACCGAAGCCAGTGGTTCAGCCACACAGGAAAGGGGATATGATACATGAGTGAAGTTCTTGAAACGGTTCAAAAGGATAGCCTGATCGAAAAAGGCCAGAAAGCGAAAGCGACAGCAGCGATCATGGCGCAAATGACAACGGAGCAAAAAAACGAGGCGTTGAAACTGATTTCGGCGCAATTACTGGAAGAGCAGGAATTCATCTTGAATGAGAACGAAAAAGACGTACAAGCGGGGCGAAAAGCGGGAATGAGCGAATCGCTCATTGACCGCCTGAAACTGGATGAAAGCCGATTGTCGGAAATTGCATCCGCGTTGCTGCAAGTAGCAGAACTGGAAGATCCAGTCGGCGAAGTGCTCGAGCAATGGGAGCGCCCGAATGGCCTGCAAATGGAAAAAATTCGTGTGCCTCTCGGCGTTGTTGGCATGATTTACGAAGCGCGCCCGAATGTTACGGTTGATGCCTCCAGCTTGTGTTTGAAAACAGGGAATGCGGTCGTGTTGCGCGGCAGTTCGACAGCCATCCATTCCAATAAAGCGCTTGTAAAAGTTATCCACCATGCGCTGGATAAAAGTTCACTGCCAGCCCAGGCGGTTCAGTTGATTGAAGACACCAGCAGGGAGACAGCGGCACAGATGTTCAAACTGAACGATTATTTGGACGTGCTGATTCCAAGAGGCGGAGCGAAGCTCATTCAGACCGTTGTCGCTAACGCAACTGTGCCGGTGCTCGAAACGGGCGCAGGCAATTGCCATGTGTATATCGATGAAACGGCAGACGTAGAGATGGCAATCGGGATTGCGCTGAATGCGAAAACCCAGCGCCCGTCAGTGTGCAATTCCTGCGAAACGGTTCTCGTCCATCAAGCTTGGGCGGACAAGCACCTTGGGCAGCTGATCGAAGCTTTTCAGCAGCATGGTGTGGAAATCCACGGAGACGAGGTGACCCAGCAATGGGATGGGGTATGCGCCGCTACAGAGGACGATTGGGCGACGGAATACTTGGGCCTTGAAGTGGCAGTGAAAGTCGTCGATTCAACCCATCAGGCAATCCACCACATCAACACCTACGGCACAAAGCATTCAGAGGCAATTATCTCGGAGACGGACGACAGTATCTTGAAATTCTTCAATGAGATAGACGCAGCTGCTGTCTACCACAATGCGTCGACCCGCTTTACGGACGGCTTTGAATTCGGCTTCGGTGCCGAAATCGGCATCAGCACCCAGAAACTTCATGCCCGTGGCCCAATGGGGTTGCCGGCGTTGACTTCGACAAAATACCTGATCCGCGGCAATGGCCAAATCAAATAAAGCAAAAAAAAGCCGAAAGCATCCGCTTTCGGTTTTTTTAATACTGGATTTTTGTTTTGTTATGCTTCCACATCATATAGCGGTAGCGGATCGTGCAGCCGACGCAATAACCCATCAGCGCCACTCCTGAAGCGATTAGCACCATGATGCTGAACATGTAGCCAGCGGCTGTTGCACCGAACGTGAACAGGAGCAGGGACAGCCCAAGGCAGATTGTAGCAATCCATTGATTGAAAATCTGCTGTTCGCGGTCTTCCTGGACATACTGGTTCGCAGGTTTTTTCAGAAATCGTTTATTGAACTGGATGACAGGATTCTTTTTGGTGATCAATGTATAAGCGCCAACTAAGAACGGCAGCAATAAAATCGCTTTATGGAATACCAGGGCAAGGATGACAGTGAGGACGATGAATGCTTGGTTGGATTGCACAAGCGGTTTTGGAATGGACATGAAAGAGCCTCCTTTTATTATTCATTATTATACCAAGTTGTTTAGTAGGTTTAAAGGGGAATGCTTCAGTTTTGAAATATTTTTGAATACTAAGCAAGACACAAAAAAAGCAGGTGCCTTTTGAAGAAGAGGCACCTGCTTTTTACAGGATCACTTATCC
>DATISS010000063.1:0-4153 GCA_035468565.1 Planococcus sp. (in: firmicutes) | reverse complement strand
CTGCCGGTTATATTCCATAAATCCAGTTGGTTTGCCCATCGAATCACTCCTCCTCGGTTATTTTCCGGTTCCAGCCATTTTGCTTTCTTCAAAGGCCGCCATTTCAGCGTCCCCTCGTGCCATGCCGCTTTGTTGAAGCTTATCGATGCGGTCATTTATCTTCAAATAAGCTTTCGGAATCACGCGTATGAATTTCGCCGAGAATATATCCCAATACGCCAAGATCCGTTTGCCGTTTTCACTGTTTGTGTAACGCACATAGTTTTCGATCATACCGCGGAGTTCTTCCATTTCAGCCGGTTCAGCAAGGGGCTGCATATGGACCATCTCCGGATTGCAGCGCGTACCGAATGTGCCGTCTTCGTCCAACACATATGCGACGCCGCCCGACATGCCGGCTGCGAAGTTCTTGCCTGTAGAGCCAAGGATTGCTACGCGTCCGCCGGTCATGTATTCACAGCCGTGGTCGCCAACCCCTTCTACTACGATTTTTGCGCCGCTGTTACGGACTGCAAAACGTTCGCCGGCTACACCATAAATGTAAGCTTCACCCGCTGACGCTCCGTAAAACGCGACATTGCCGATAATAATATTTTTCTCCGGGATAAACGTTGAATCAGGAGCAGGGTAGACAACTATTTTCCCGCCCGATAAGCCTTTTCCGACAAAGTCATTAGCATCGCCAATCAATTTCAAGGTCATCCCTTTTGGAATGAACGCCCCGAAACTTTGACCTGCCGAACCTTGGAAGTTCAAGTTGATGGTGTCTTCCGGCAGCCCTTCGGCGCCGTAGCGCTTGGAAACTGCACTGCCGATGATCGTTCCGGTCGCCCGGTGGATATTTCGGATAGCAGTTGTCAATTCCACGGGGGTGCCATTTTCAATGGCATCTTCGCAGCGCGGCAACAATTCCTGGTAATCCAGTGTCTGCTTCAAGCCGTGGTCTTGTTTGACCGTGGCGTAGCGGCCGACTTTCTCCGGCAGGTCCGGCTGATGCAGCAATGCCGACAGATCCAGCCCTTTCGCTTTCCAATGGTCAATATCCTGTTTCGTTTGGAGTACATCTGTACGGCCGATCATTTCGTCGATTGTGCGGAAGCCGAGTTCCGCCATCAATTCACGTGTTTCCTGTGCCACGAAGCGCATGAAATTGGCTACGTGCTCCGGATCTCCCATGTATTTCTTGCGCAGTTCAGGGTTCTGCGTAGCAATTCCGACAGGGCAAGTGTCCATATGGCAAACGCGCATCATGATACAGCCAAGGACGACCAGTGGTGCTGTGGAAAAGCCGAATTCTTCCGCTCCCAGTAGAGCAGCGGTCACAACATCGCGCCCCGTCATCATCTTGCCGTCAGTTTCAACAACGATGCGGTCGCGCAAGCCGTTAAGCAACAAGGTTTGATGCGTTTCAGCCAAGCCGATTTCCCATGGCAGACCGGTGTGCTTCAAGCTCGTTTTCGGAGCCGCCCCGGTCCCGCCGTCATAGCCGCTGATAAGAACAACATCCGCACGGCCTTTCGCGACGCCGGCAGCGATTGTGCCAACGCCCACAGCGGACACCAACTTAACGCTGATGCGCGCCTGCGGGTTGGCGTTTTTCAAGTTGAAGATCAATTCCGCCAAATCCTCGATTGAATAGATATCGTGGTGCGGAGGAGGAGATATCAGTTCGACGCCAGGGGTTGAACCGCGAACTTCCGCTACCCATGGATAGACTTTCTTGCCGGGCAGATGGCCGCCTTCTCCAGGTTTTGCGCCTTGCGCCACTTTTATCTGGATTTCATCGGCATTGACTAAATAATGGCTTGTTACGCCAAAGCGTCCCGATGCGACCTGCTTGATTGCACTGCGGCGATTGTCGCCGTTAGCATCCGGCGTAAAGCGGGAAATTTGTTCGCCGCCTTCTCCGGAGTTGCTGCGCCCGCCGATGCGATTCATAGCAATCGCCAAGGCTTCGTGCGCTTCCTGGCTGATTGAACCGAATGACATTGCGCCTGTCTTAAAGCGCGCGCAGATCTGTTCGATTGTTTCCACTTCGTCGATTGGCACTGCCGTCTGCTCCTTGAATTCCAGCAAGCCGCGCAAAGATTGCACATTTGATGTTTCAGCCGTCAGCAAACCGCTGTACTTCTGGAACGTTTTGTAATTATTCGTCCGGCATGCCTGCTGCAGCGTATGGATGGTCACTGGATTGTATTGATGCGTTTCGCCATTTGCACGGTATTGGTATTCGTCTCCCGACTCGAGAGCATGGTTTCCACCCTCGCGTTCAGGATAGGCTTGGTCATGGCGCATCAACACTTCTTTCGTGATGATATCGAGACCGATTCCGCCTAGGCGAGATGATGTGCGTGTGAAATAGCGGTCGATGACATCCATGTGAATGCCGACTGCCTCGAAAATTTGGGCACCACGGTAGCTTTGGATGGTTGAAATACCCATTTTCGATAGCACTTTGATGATGCCATCAGTCACCGCGTTGATGTAGCTGGCTTCCGCAGTTTCGTATGAAACGCCGCCGATATCGCCTGAAACCACCAATCCTTCGATCGATTTGAATGCCAAATAGGGGTTGATCCCTTCCGCTCCATAGCCCAGCAAAGCCGCAAAATGGTGCACTTCCCGCGGTTCAGCCGACTCCAGGAGAATGCTCATCCTTGTGCGGGAGCCTTGGCGGATCAAATGATGGTGAAGGCCGGATACGGCAAGCAGCGCCGGTATCGCCGCGTGTTGTTTATCAACGCCGCGATCGGATAGGATCAGCAATGTAGCGCCTGCGTCAAACGCCTCGTCCGCTTTGGTGAAAAGCTCTTCCAGTTTCTGTTCGAGTGCTCCCTCTCCACCTGCCGCTTCAAATAAAATCGGCAGCGTCACTGCTTTAAATTCAGGCAGTTCCTGCTGGCGCAGCTTTTCCAACTGGCCATTCGTCAAGACAGGAGTTTCCAAACGGATATGGCGGCAGCTTCCCGGACCTGGTTGAACAAGATTGCCTTCTGCTCCGATTGTGGTTTGCGCCGCTGTAATGATGTGTTCTCGGATCGCGTCAATCGGCGGGTTCGTCACTTGGGCGAATAATTGCTTGAAGTAGTTATATAAGAGCTGCGGTTTTTTCGACAGCACCGCGAGCGGTGAATCGTATCCCATTGAACCGACCGGGTCTTTGCCGTCTGTCGCGAGCGGCTTGATGATTTTTTCGACTTCTTCTGTCGTGTAGCCGAATGCCAACTGCTGCACGAGCAAGTCCTCCGTATTCGTATAGCTCGGCGAAGCCGCAGGTTCAGGAATATCCGACAAATCTAGCATATTGTCCTCAATCCATGACTGGTAAGGTCGCTCAGCGGCTATTTGGAGTTTGATCTCTTCATCCGGGATTATTTTACCCGCCTCCAAATCGATCAATAACATTTTTCCTGGGCGCAAACGCTCTTTATAAACGATATCATCCGCGAAAATATCCAGGGCGCCAACTTCAGATCCAAGGACGATCATGCCGCTTTTCGTAACGTAATAGCGCGCCGGGCGCAGGCCGTTACGGTCCAGGCAGGCCGCAATTTGCTTGCCGTCCGTGAAGACCAATGCAGCCGGTCCGTCCCATGGTTCCATCAAAGTGCTGTGGTATTCGTAAAAATCACGTTTTTCCTGTTTGATCGTCGGATCGTTAACCCAAGGCTCCGGCACCATCATCATGGCCGTATGGGCCAGCGAACGTCCCGATAAATGAAGGAATTCGAAGCAATTATCGAACATGGATGAATCGCTTCCGCTTTCATCGATGACCGGCAAAACTTTTTCTATATCCTTCTCTGTAAAGTAAGGGGAGTTGCACAAGGCTTGACGTGCGCGCATCCAATTGACATTGCCGCGCAGCGTGTTAAATTCGCCGTTGTGAATAGAGTAGCGGTTCGGATGCGACCGCTGCCAGCTTGGGAATGTATTGGTGCTGAAACGGGAGTGAACTAATGCCAACGCCGATTTGAATTCGGGATGGTTGAGGTCGATGTAGAATGAATCCAATTGTTCTGGAATAAGCATCCCTTTGTAGACGATTGTTCCAGCTGAAAGGCTGCTGAAATAAACATCCTTGAATTCCGGGTCCCTGCCCATTTCCTGTTCGATCCTTTTGCGGATAATGTACAGCCTTCTTTCAAGGTCC
>DATISS010000062.1:0-4814 GCA_035468565.1 Planococcus sp. (in: firmicutes) | reverse complement strand
ATCTGTTCTGCTTCCGCTCTCGGAAGTGTACGGACCGATACTTCATGATTGCGTGTGATCTCTTGGTTTGCCCGTTCGACAAGTTTCTCAATTTCATCTTTGCTGAGTTCTGTGATGCCGGTAAGGTCGATTCGTGCTTTATCGGGATTGATTTGGTTTCCGGTGCACAAGGAGTCATGGTCTTCATGAAAAACAGCCGCCAACACATGAAGCAGTGTGTGATGCTTCATGGATTGATTTCTTCTTTCCCAATCTATTCTTGCGGTCACCGGTCCACTTGTTAACTTGTCAGGATCACGGACCGTATGAACGATTTTCCCTCCTTCTTTCTTGACGCTTATTACTTCCACTGCTATCCCGTCCTGGATTAAAATCCCGGTGTCGCTTTCTTGTCCGCCTCCTGCAGGGTAGAAAACGGTTTGGTCCAAGGTGATTTTATCTTCGTCAATCGCAATAATTTCAGCTTCGCACTCTTTCAAATAACTGTCTTCCAAAAACAACTCTTTAGTCATCTGCGTCATCCTTTTGCTCATTAATTCGGCTGTTGGCCGTGAAATAACTATATCACAGAAAAATCTAGCAATTCAAAAAACTTGTTGTGATTTTTTTAAACCTATGCGTAAAATAAAGAGGGATGGGAGGGATAGCATGGAGATTAAAGAGAGAGTAGAAGCACAGAATCTGGTATGGCCTGAGACTGCGCCGGCAGCACTTGCGAATTATGTGACGGTGCGCAGATCCGATAATTTACTGTTTCTTTCCGGAGCGGGGCCTTTTGTGGACGGCAAACAAATATACAAGGGGCGCTTAGGAAAAGAGGTGTCCATGGAAGGGGGGAAAGAAGCTGCAAAGATTGCGGTGATTAACTTGCTGAGTATGATTTATTGGGAACTGGGCAGCCTCGAGAATGTAAGGATCATTAAGCTTCTTGGCTTTGTTAACAGCACGGAGGATTTTTTTGAGCAGCCATTTGTAATTGACGCAGCATCTGATTTATTGGTGGAATTGCTTGGAGAAAACGGCAGACATGCGAGATCAGCGGTCGGCACGAGCGTTCTGCCGTTCAATATTCCGGTTGAAATTGAAATGATCGCTGAAATCGGTAATTAGAAGAGGCTATTCATGTATATCAATTTGAAACAAATTTATCAGGCAAAAGCCACTCTTGCTGGTGTAATAATACCGCCCCCCCTCCAGGAGAGCAGGACATTTTCTGACTTGACGGGAAATGATATTTACATGAAAACTGAAAATCTGCAAAAAACCGATTCGTTCAAAGTACGCGGTGCTTGTAACAAAGTCGCCAACCTGACCGATGCAGAAAAGAAAAATGGAATTGTGGCTTTTTCAGCTGGAAATCATGGAGCGGGAACGGCATACGCAGCTCAAAATCTCGGTGTAAGCGCTTCCAAAGTCAAGATAATGAATCCGGTAGCCAGCAAAAAAAATGCAATTATACAATATTGAGCTCAAGCGATTGAATATGGAACGAATCTAATCCAGATTTACGAAAAAGTGCTTGAATTGCATCAAGAACAAGGACTGGCGATGATTCATCCGTTTGAAGATTCGTATGTTATTGCTGGCCAGGGAAAAATCGGCTTGGAATTTCTTGACGATTTGTCTGAAAGAGATGTTGTTATTGTGCCGGTGAGTGGTGGTGGGCTGAATTCAGGAGCTGCGGCAATGGCAGTCATGCTTAGTGGAAATATAAAAATTAAAGGAAAAAAGTTGTGGTGATGGTAAGTGGAGGCAATATCAGCTTTGAACTTTATCAGACGCTTATTCAAAAATACAACGAAAAAAACTACATAAACTGTGAGGTGCTGAATGATTTATAAATTGGTGAATATCCGGATTTTGACGAATGGAGACAAGGATGTAATCGAATCGGGAGAAGTTTTGTTCGATGCCACTGGTATTTTGGATGTCGGACAAGAAGCAGCGTTTGTGGAAGAACCAGTGACGGAGATTGACGGGACAGGTTTAACTGTTTTGCCGGGCATGATCGACTCCCATGTTCATCTGGGCATGGATGCCTCTCCAGATCCTTTTGCAAAGATGAAAGAAGAAGAACCCGCCGACATTGCATTTCGCGCAGTGAAACAAGGAACGGAATTTCTAGCAGCCGGCATTACTTCGGTAAGAAATTTAGGCACCCGGTATAATGCCGATATTAGCTACCGGAATGCCGTGGAGGCCGGCACGATAATTGGGCCGCGGGTTTACGCGTCTGGCCGTCCGATTGTCATGACCGGCGGGCATGGACACGTCATGGCGATCGAAGCAGATGGACCTGAAGAAGTGACAAAAGCCGCGCGTGCACAATTAAAAGCAGGGGCGGATGTGTTAAAAATGATGGCTACAGGAGGCGTGCTGACTAAAGGCACAGACCCGGGTGCTGTTCAGTTGTCCGAAGAAGAAATGCGCTGTATTTGCCAAGAAGCAGAGAACCTTTCTAAAACAACCGCTGCACATACCATTGGTGCTGAAGGAATAAAAAATGCAATTCGTGCCGGTGTGACAACAATTGAACATGCTTATATGCTCGATGAAGAAGCAGTGGAATTGATGCTGGAAAAAGGGACTTTCCTGGTACCGACATTGATTGCGCCAAGACTGATTTTGGAACAGCCGGGGTCAGTGCCGGAGCATATGATCAAAAAAGTGGAAAAAATAATCGATAACCACAGTGTCAGTTTTCAAATGGCTTTGGAAGCCGGCATCCCTATAGCGGCGGGAACAGACGCGGGTACTCCTTTTAATATTCCTGGGCTGCTGGCGAAAGAACTTGAGCTCATGGTTTCAAATGGCATGAGCGAAAAAGAAGCTATCCGCTCGGCGACCATCATCGCTGCTAAAGCAGTAAAAGCCGACGCGATAATCGGCTCCATCGAAACAGGGAAAATGGCCGATCTGCTTGTAGTGGAAGGCAATCCGCTTGAAGATATCGGGGTATTAAAACAACCGAGATACGTATTTACAGGCGGCAAGCTGTTCATAGAATATGAGAAAAAATCGGCAAATCAGCTTTCCACTTCGTAAGGCGGAAGGCAGTTATTACTGGAAAAGAGTTTTTCCATTGTATAAAAATTTATTGTGAGGTGATTAAATATGTAAAAAAAGAGTTGAATGAAAGGTTGAATCTCAAAGAGCCGTCGGTGTATTTCATAATTTAAGGAGGAAATTGAATGAGCACAACAACGGAAGTCCAAGCGAGAAAAAATGAGAAGAAGAATAAGTTTTTCAGCAAGTTCCTGGACGGCGTAGAAAAATACGGAAATAAACTTCCAGACCCGGTATTTTTATTTGTCATTATCGCAGGGCTGATTTTAATCGCATCGGCGATATTCGGTGCTTTAGGCACGTCTGCTGTAAACCCTGGCACTGGCGAAACGATTGAAGTCGTCAACCTCTTGAATGGTGCGGGGATTGTGATGATTTTAACAAATCTAGTCACCAACTTCACCAGCTTTCCGCCTCTTGGACTTGTCCTTGTTGTGATGTTGGGTGTCGGGGTCGCGGAATCTACAGGACTTATAACAACTTTGATGAAAACCACAATTTTAGCCGCTCCGAAAAAAATTATCCTTCCGACAATCGTGCTAGTCGCCATGTTGGGAAATGCGGCCGCTGATGCCGCTATGGTTGTTTTGCCTCCCATTGTGGCGATGATTTTTGTAGCTCTTGGGCGCCATCCAATTGCCGGTTTAGCTGCAGCCTACGCTTCAGTAGCCGGAGGCTTCAGTGCAAATCTCATTTTAAGCATGCTTGACCCGCTTGTTGCTGGATTTACTCAAGTTGGTGCAAATATTATCGACCCGTCATACGTAGCAAATCCCGCAATGAATTATTACTTCTTAGCCGTTTCATGCCTCGTCCTAGTGCCGGTAGCTGTTCTTGTTACGACAAAAATAGTTGAACCTCGGTTAGGGATTTATGAAGGTGAAGTAGAAGACATGGAAGCAGCCACTAAGCTCGAGAAAAAAGGTTTGTTGTGGGCTGGAATCTCGCTGGCTGTATTAACAACAATTGTTTTATTTTTGACTCTTCCACAAGATGCGCTCTTGCGTGATCCGGAAACAGGGTCTTTAACCGTTTCTCCATTCATGACAAGTTTAGTTCCTTTAATGATGATTTTCTTCTTGGTGCCTGCATTGGTTTACGGATTTATCACAAAAATTCTTACCTCTACAAAAGATATTGCAGACCATCTATCAAAATCGATGTCTACGATGGGCACCTATATTGTTATCGCCTTTGTCGCCGCTCAGATGATTGCATTTTTCACCTGGAGTAATCTCGGTCCAATTACTGCGATTGCCGGTGCCGATTTGCTGCAAGGGATTGGTTTAACAGGATTGCCGCTTTTAATCGGATTTATCATTGTAGCGGCATTGATCAATTTGATGATTGCCAGTTCATCGGCCAAATGGGCGATTCTCGCACCAGTTTTCGTTCCGATGTTCATGATTTTGGGTTACAGTCCGGCCCTTACACAAGTGGCCTATCGGATCGGAGACTCCATTACGAATCCGATTACGCCAATGTTAGCGTATTTTGCAATCGCCTTAACTTTTGCCAAAAAATACGATAAAAAAATGGGGATTGGGACATTTATGTCAGCGCTGCTTCCTTATTCCATCGCCTTTGCAATTACATGGATTATCTTATTCACGATTTGGTACCTACTTGGGTTACCGTTAGGTCCTGGTGAAGGCATTTATCTGAGTAAATAAAGATTACTGGAAGCGTTGCGTCGCAGGTTATAGGATTCATACACTAAGAATGGGGGGATTACAATGAATTTAGAT
>DATISS010000061.1:0-6984 GCA_035468565.1 Planococcus sp. (in: firmicutes) | reverse complement strand
ACGAACAGCAAAGTCACCATAACAATCAGTGGAAGCCGCTTGCGCAAAGCCTTTAAAAATTCTTTGACGTTGAATGTACTCTCCATTTCCTGACACCTCTGTTTCCAATGAATTTTGTGATGCTTTTAACGCAATTGCTTTTCAGCAAATTGTCCAATGTAGAAGACTTTTGAATATTTGCCGTTAGAGGCGTTTAACATAAGAATGATCCACAACACCAAACCGATAGGCATTAAGATCACTCCTGATAACCAGCCGATGACTGGAAGCATCCCAAGGACGGTGAATACAGTGATGAATGTGATTGACAGTAAAATGGACTGCAGTGCATGGAAGCGCACAAAGCGATTTTCCTTTTCGACGATGAGGAGCAGGAACCCTGTTACAAATCCGAATAGATAAGCAAGCGATCCGGCATGATTTTCGGTTAGCCCGATGGCAGTCCCAGTGGGGCCGGAAGCTCTTAGTGCTTCGGGGCGTTTAAATACAGTTTGACTATCGAAATTGCCAAGCTGGCGATCGTCTGTGATTTTGAAATTGTTTTCAAGCATTTTCTTTTCCTCCTTTATTCTCAATCATTTGACCTAATACTAAAGAGGCAAGGTTAAAACAAAGTTAAATAGTTTTAATTATTGAAATATTTTTAAAGTAAGCTCAATTTGCTTAAGATTCAAGCTAATAAAGCAGCGGATATCCTTGAAACTTGGGGCATTGGCGGCTAACACCGGTTAAATTTCGAACTATGCATGTTAACTGATTGCTAGCGCCGGTTAATTTTTTCGTAAGGCATGTTAACGCCGATTTAATACTTGTTAACGGAGAAATCTTCTCTTCAAAACAAAAAAAGATCATCGAGAAACTGCACAAAGTGTATTTTTTAAGTTCCTCATTAAAAGAACTGATTCGCTATTAAGAAGGGCTTTGAATGAAGCGGAAAGCGTCCGCCTAGAGCGAAATGAAAAGGGATAAAGTCTAACAAAAACAGCCCCGCCGGGATGGCGGGGCTGTCTCTAGTTGACGTTATTCTGTTGTGAACTTATAGCCGAATCCTCTGACTGTACGGATATGCACCGGATTGGCGGGATCTTTCTCCACTTTTCGTCGGAGATTACTGATATGGACTTTGACGGTCTGAATATCCCCTTCGGAATAATAGCCCCAGATCCGGTCGTATAATTGTTCCGCTGTCCACACGCGATTCGGGTTTTGGGCCAGCAGGAGAAGCAGCTGGAATTCCTTGTGGTAAAGGCGGACTTGCTTGTCGCTGACGTAAAGTTCCCGGGCATCGATGTGAATTTTCATATCCCCGAATTCCAGAATCGCCAATTTATCTTCATCGCCATTTTTCCAGCCGTTTCTCCGGAGGATGGCACGGATGCGCGCTTCTAGTTCATTGAAGTCGAAAGGCTTGGTTATATAATCGTCCCCTCCCGCTTCGAGGCCGTTGATCTTATAGGACAGCTCTTTGCGGTAGCTGACAAAAAGAATCGGCATTTTCGTCTGCAGGCGGATTTGTTCACAAACTTCAAGGCCGTTCATCCCCGGCATTTCGATGTCGAGCAAAATGATGTCCGGGTTTTCCTTCGCCAATTTATCCATCGCTTCATAGCCGTCTTCGGCGTCTATGACGCGGTAGCCTTTTTTAATCAGGAACAGCCGCATCAGTTCGCGGATGCCTTCTTCATCCTCAACGACCATTACAGTAGCTTCGCTCATGGCACATACCTCCTATCGTTTTTAAAAACTCAATGGCAAGGCGATATAGAACACACTTCCCTTGCCCGGTTCGCTTTCAGCCCAAATCTCGCCTTTATGGGACAAGATGATTTCTTTTGCGATGGCCAGTCCCAAACCGCTTCCTTTATATTGTTCCGATTTCTCCATTTTAAAGAACCGGTCGAAAATATGCGGCAATACTTCCTGGTCGATCCCGCTGCCGGTGTCTGCCACTTTTATGATGACTTCGCCGTCAAATTCCTCCAGGTCAAGCACTGCCCCTTCTGTACCGCTTGTGTAGACTTCAGTGGAAACAGTGATTTTGCCATCCGCTGAAGATGTATGCTTCACAGCGTTCCATAACACATTGGAAAACACTTGGTCGATTCTGTCGACATCGATTGCCAGGATGAACTGATCTTCGAGCGGATTCCGGCTGCTTTTGTTGTGCTCGAATTTCCGGCCGCTTTGGGTGACATCGGATTCCATACCGGTGGTCAGGCGGTTCAGCCATCGGCTCAGCTTCACTTCTTCAAAGCGTAATGTCATATTGCCCGATTTGTATTTTGACAGCTCGGTCAAATCTTCAGTCAAGCGCTCCAGCAGCAGCAGCTTGTTGTGGATCATGTCCAGGTATCTCGGGTTTTTCTCGTCAATGAGGCTTTCTTTGACTGCCTGGATATAGCTATGGATCAGCGTGATCGGCGTACCCAGTTCATGCGAGATCGTCGACAGCATCTCGTTTCTGGATTTCTCGATTTCCTGGATTTCATCGTTGACGGTCACCAAGTTCATATTGGTGATTTCCAGAGCCATCGTCCGTTCTTTAATATTACGTTCCAAGAAATAATTGACGTTCGTGATTTCCTGCGTCAAGCTTCTCAAATTAGCCAGCGTTTCGACGCGCAGCAGGAATTCTTCCTTATCGCACGGCTTCACCAGATAATCATTGGCGCCCGCAGTGAAAGCGTTCGTCTTATGGCGCATTCCTTCTTCTTCCGACATCATCAGAATCGGCAGTTCCGTCAGCGTGAATTCCTTTCGGATGCTGCGGCATAATTCGTCGCCGGTCATGTCCGCCAGCGCCCATTCGAGGATCACCAAATCGATCGGTTGTTCGCTGAGCAGTTTAAGCGCTTCTTTGCCTTCGGAAACCCCGGTCACCTCAAATCCTTCTCTTATCAGATGATAGGTCACCATCTGGCGATTGACATCGATATGGTCGACAACCAGAATGCGGATCTGTTTCTGTTCCCGTCTGCGTTGGCTCAGGGATTGCGTAAGTTCAGCAGCAGACAATTCTTCGATTTCAACTTTTTCGGCCTCCTGTGGTTCGGCAAGCTCTTCTTTCTTATAAATAGGAAGCGTAAAACTGAACGTCGACCCTTTTCCGGTTTTTGATTCCACTTCCAGCCAACCGCCCTGCAATTCAACGAGCCGTTTCGAGATGTTCAAGCCAACGCCGACACCCCGAAGCTCTTCAAGGTCCGATTCCGGTTTTAATGGGAACGGTTCGAATAAAGTCGGAATCTCTTCTTCTTTAATGCCAATCCCAGTATCCCGCACCGAAATTTGGATTTGCTTGCCAATTTGTTTGGCAGTGATGACGATTTCGCCCTTTTCCGTATATTTGATGGAGTTGTCCAGCAGATTGAAAAGCACTTGCTGCACCCTGTCTGGATCCGCAATAACCTCCGGCAGATCATCCGGAATCGTATGGTATAAAGAAACGTCTTTGTCTTTGAGCAACGGCCTGCATATTGTCAGCACTGTTTCAGCCAAATCAAGGAGTTTCACCGGTTCGACATGGATATCGAGCGCATTCTGCTTGAGCTTGGAAAAATCTAGGATGTCGTTGATCATATGTGCCAGCTTCTTCCCGCTTGAAACGATGGTGCCGAGCTGCTGGTTTACGCTCTGCGGGATGCGGCCATGGGTCATTTCCTGCAAGGATTCGGCAATGCCGATCATGCCGTATAACGGGGTTCTTAAATTATGGGATGTGACGGCTAGCAATTCATCTTTGCGTTCATTGGCATGCTTCAACGATTCCATTGCCATGCGCTGCCGTTCGACAGCTTTCCGTTCAAGTTCCTGCTTCTCCAGTCTTTTCACTGCCGCCTTATCGTTCAACGCAAGGGCAGCGATAAAAATTCCCAGCCCTACTGCTAAGTAGCCGCCATGGCGGGTTCTGAGGGTGAAAGGCATATAGCCGTTCATCACCAGAAAAGAAACGGCAATGCCGAACATCAGCAAGAAAGCGCCGACTGTATAATACCTGGCGTAAAGAATCTCTTTTTCAAGGCATATCACTGAGATAACGAAAACCGCGATGGAACTGGCGACAAGCAACAGCGGTAAAAAGAGCCGAATGGCGTCCAAATTCAACAGCAGGATGAACAGCAAGATCAAGTCAATGGCAATCAATCCTTTGAATGCTTTTTCAAGCCACGGCAAATGCCGCCGGATATCCAGAAAACTTTCAGTGAACAGCAACAGGAAGATGGTGCTCAATCCGATGAAAAATAGGATTGAGCGTTCATTCCACCAAATCATATCCGGCCAGATAAATGCCAGCGTCAGACCCGTAAGCGATGAAATCGCGAGTAAGATCGACAGCGAAAGGAGTGCGAAATATAAAAAGCTCAACTGGCGGAGCCGGATGAATTGCAGTAGATGATAGGCCGTGACTACGATAGCGATTCCTGTTCCTAAACCGATCAATGCCGTAGTCGCCCTTGTTTCCGCTTCAAATGCCTTTTCTTCCCAGATTCTTACTGGAATTTGCATAGGTCCGTCAGATTCCGCGCGCAGATAAAAGGTCCCTGCGGCGCCTTCCTCCATATCTAGACTGAAGACCAGATTGCGGTGGTAGTATTCGCGCTCACCTACCGGCACCGATCGGCCGCTTTCCTTCGCTTCGAATCCGCCTCCGGGTGCAGGCATATACAATATGACATCGTCCAGTGTGGAAGAAGCGACCTCCAACAGCCATATCTTGTCCGTCGCCGTATTCTGCACATCGAACCTGATCCAGTAGGCACTGTCTGTATATCCTTCATTCAGCGTTCCTTCTATATTCGGCATGAATTGCATGCCGATAAACGGCTGTGATGCCTCTTCCAAAGTCAGATTGCCGGAACTATCTTCTAAAATGGACATCTCACTGTCCAATCGGATTTTATCCATTGAATCAGTCAAAATCAGCGTTTCGCCGCTTTCTTCCAATCCCCCCTCAGGACTTTTGGCCGTTATGAAAAACAGCAAGATAAAAAGAATGAATATTATTTTCACAGCTATAGAGACAGTTTGATAAAGTCGGGACATGATCATGCACCTCTGTTTTTCTAGAATTCATCTTACAATGTAAATCATAAAATAGCAGCTGTCATAAAATCTTACTTAAATTCTAACTTGTATAATTTATTTTGAATATTTAAATTATTTAAAATCATCATTTATGAACCATAAGTATCATTATCAATTGATAAAATAATACCATTATACTTGGAAAAAGAAAACATATTTTTATCTGAAAATTCAATTAAAACTATTGACCTACAACTCTCTAGCGATTACTCTATAAAAAAGGACACTCCAGGTTCATTTGTCGCATGGAATTTGAATTGGGCAATTAGCTGCCCCGAAAGAGGTGAAAGCGATGTTCCAGAAGAAATCGGCAACAGGTCCGAAAAAGAAGAAGAATTGGTTCGGTATTTTTGTAAAGATTTCCATTGTAATAGGCGCACTGTACTTACTGGTTCTATTTCCGAAAGCCACCAGCACTTTAGATGAAATACATGAACCCCTGGTGCGGGAAGCGTCCCCAAAACGGCAGGAAAAAGTCGTCCTGGAAGACAAAGTTCCAATTTCCGTCCTGTTGCTGGGTGTAGATGAACGCGCGGGCGACAGGGGCCGATCGGATACGATGGTCGTCCTCGCCATCAATCCGGAAAAAGAGTCCACCAAGATGATCAGCATCCCCCGTGACACCTATACTGAGATTGTCGGGCTCAATATGTCCGATAAAATCAACCACGCGTATGCTTTCGGCGGCATTGAAATGTCGATGGATTCTACAGAAAACCTGTTGGACATCCCGATCGACTACGTCGTCCAGCTGAATATGGAAGGATTCGAAGACATCGTCGACGCATTGGACGGCGTCAAAGTCGACAACGCTTTTGCCTTTGACGATTTCCCATCAGGCGAACTGACGTTGAATGGCTCGCAAGCGCTCGATTACGTCCGCATGCGCTATAGCGATCCGGATGGGGACTTCGGACGCCAAAACCGCCAAAAACAAGTGATTCAGAGCGTAATGGTCAAAGCCATTTCCGCCAAGACGCTTTACAATTACCCGAAAATTTTCAATGCGTTGGGCAATAATGTTAAAACCAATATGGAATTCAATGAAATGATTGATGTCCAGAGCAATTACCGCGATGCCACGAACGACCTGGAACAGCTATATTTCGAACAGGGCTATGGCGAGACAATCGGCGGCATCTGGTATTACATGATGGACAAAGGCGAACTTGCCGAGGTGCAGACGGTTTTCAAAGAGCAATTGGAAATCACTCCATAAAAAAATCCAGCCGGATCCGGCTGGATTTTTTTGTCGATTAATTTTTGGCGCGATTTCAACTGTTTGGCGCAAAGCTTCCACTTCTTTTCCATTAGCTAGTTCTCTTCCCAGCGCTGCAATTCCAATATCTTATTCTGTCAACTTCTCCGCTGCCCGTTTATACTTACAGTACGAAAAGACTGAAAAGGGGCTGTCTATATGTGTTTGATTAATTTCCAATTGAACGATCACCCGAAATACAAATTGGTGCTGGCTGCAAACCGCGACGAATTTTACTTGCGCCCGACAGAATCCGCCCATTTTTGGAAAGACGAGCCGCAATTATTGGCCGGCCGCGACCTTATGCAAATGGGCACTTGGCTTGGCGTCACCAAAACCGGGCGCTTTGCCGCTTTGACGAATTTTAGGGATCCCTCAGCACCTGATGCAGATAAGATTTCACGCGGCTCGATCGTGCGGCATTTCTTGTCCACGGACATGGATGCACGGCTTTTCTTGGAAAACTTGATCCCGGAAGACTATGCCGGCTTCAATATTTTAGCGGGCGACAGCAGCCAAATGTTCTATTATAACAATCTTGAAGAGAAAGCCATCGAAGTGGAGCCCGGAATCCACGGCCTCAGCAACCATTTCCTCGATACCCCTTGGCCAAAAGTCGTAAAAGGCAATATGCATCTCGA
>DATISS010000060.1:0-46783 GCA_035468565.1 Planococcus sp. (in: firmicutes) | reverse complement strand
AGTAGGATAAACCAATGCCTTGGTTCGTCCTACTAATCTTAGTATGTTTTATGTCCATATAAGTTGAATAAAAGAATTAAAGGTTTATAATATATCGCTCCGGACGCTTTAGACAGAGAAAAGACGATTGCTCCTGCGCAAGCTCGTCGCCAAGGAGCCGAGAAGACCGCTCGTCTCATTACTTCGCCTAGCCCCTTGACGCGCCTTTGCTCCATATCGAAACTTTCCAGTTTCATTAATGCGGGGCTATTAGGATCTGGATAGCGAATAGAACTGCGAAAATATAAAGAATCGGGTGAACGGATTTCCATTTTCCTTTAAAGATTTTCATCAATGGGTAAGAGATAAAGCCGAGTGCAATTCCGGTTGCAATGCTTGAAGTGAGCGGCATTGCCAGAATGATCAGGAATGCTGGGAACGCTTCGTCAAATTCTTCCCATTCAATGTGTTTAACAGCACCAATCATTAAACTGCCGACGATAATCAGCGCGGGTGCAGTGATGGCAGCAACGCTTGATAAGGAAGAAACAAGCGGACCGAAGAAAGCGGCGATGATAAACAGGATGCCGACAGTCAACGTCGTCAGTCCGGTCCGTCCGCCAGCTGCAACGCCAGCAGAAGATTCCACATAAGCGGAAGTCGGGCTGGTTCCGACCATTGCACCAGCCGTAGCGGCGATGGAATCGGCCAGCAGTGCTTGGCGCATGCGCGGCATGTCATTGTTTTTCATGAGGCCAGCCTGTTTCGCCACTCCGATCATGGTGCCCGTGGTATCAAACAATGTGACCAGCAGGAAGGAAAAGACGACGCCGTATAATCCGAATTCGATGACCAATTGGACCGCTTCAATTGGATTCCAGACGATGATTCCTTCCGGTAGGGATGGAAGCTGCATCAAACGGCTTTCGAATTTCAATTGACCAGTAAAGAAAGCGAGGATTGCTGTCACGATCATCCCGAAGAAAATTCCGCCGTGGATGTTTAATGACATGAAGATGAGGGTGATCATGAGACCTATCAATGTCAAAAGGACAGGGGCAGAAGTTAAATCGCCGAGACCGACTAAATTTGCTTCATTTCCCACGATGATTCCGCTGAGGCGCATGCCAATAAAGGCGATGAACAGCCCGATGCCGGCAGTAATGGCGTGTTTCAAATTTTCAGGAATGGCTTGGATCAGGATTTTGCGCATTTTGGTCATCGACAGCAGAACGAATATAATGCCTGCAACGAATACGGCCGAAAAGGCTGTCACATAATCGATCGTGCCGCCTGAGCCAAGAACCATCGAAGTGAAATATGCATTTAATCCCATGCCGGGCGCAATGGCAATCGGATAATTGGCGAAAAGCGCCATCCACAGGGTTCCAATCGCTGCTGCGATAATGGTTGCCAAGAATACTTGGTCAAACGGAACGCCCGCTGCACCCAAAATCACAGGATTGACAATGACGATATAAGCCATCGTTAAGAACGTTGTCATACCGGCAAGAACTTCCGTTTTAACATCTGTGCCAAACTCTTTCAAATGAAACATCTATATACCCCTTTCAAAATCCGAACGATTTAAACAACATTTCATATATTATTCGCTTTTATGGAGAAATGCAAGTGGTTTTGCCAAATTCTTTAAAGTCGAATTGTCAGCCGATTATTTGTACAATAGATACAGAGAGGATGATGAAAATGGAATTGGCGATCAATTCAACGAAAACTTTACATAATGGAGTGGAGATGCCGCGTTTCGGACTTGGCGTGTTCAAAATGACAGAAAAAGAAGAAGCGGTGGAGGCAATACTTGCGGCCCTTAAGGCGGGGTATCCGGCAATTGACACAGCGAGCATCTACGACAATGAACATGAAGTGGGGGAAGCTATCCGCGCATCCGGCATGAAGCGCGAAGAGATCTTCGTCACTTCGAAAGTCTGGAATACGGATCAAGGCTACGACAATACGCTGCGCGCTTTCGAAGCGTCGCTTAAACGGTTGGATTTCGATTATTTGGATTTGTATTTGACGCATTGGGCAATGCCCGATACGTACGAGGAAACATACCGCGCCATTCAGCGGCTCTACGACGAAAAATTGGTGCGCTCGATTGGTGTTTCAAACCACCAGCAGTACCATTTGGAAAAACTGATGGCGACGGCGAACACGAAGCCGATGGTCAACCAAATCGAGCTTCATCCGCAATTGACGCAAGAACCGCTCCGCCAGTTCTGCGCAGACAACGAAATTGCAGTGACTTCGTGGTCACCGCTGGCACGCGGCCGCCTGCTCGGAGATTTGGTGCTTGCGAAAATCGGAGAGGCCTATGGCAAGTCAATTGCACAAGTCATTATCCGATGGCATTTGCAGCATGACTTGATTGTCATTCCGAAATCGGTGAAGCCCGAACGCATCCTTGAGAATGCAGACGTCTTCAATTTTGCGTTGTCGCCTGACCAAATGGCGATGATAGATGGTTTGAACCAGGATTTGCGCACAGGCACTCATCCTGATGAAATCCATTTACGATAAAAAAAGAGAAGTTCCCGTTGGGGAGCTTCTCTTTTTTTATCGGCTGCTGTCTTCGACAACGATTTTTTCGTCGGTGAACGGATGGGTAAACGACATGCGGAATGCATGGAGGTGGTAAGCGCCATCCTGCGTCGGCGGTCCGTCGTATAACTCGTCACCAATAATAGGGTGGTTGATATGCGACAGGTGTGCCCGGATCTGATGGGTACGCCCTGTTTCAAGCGTCAGATGAAGCAAGGTTTTGCCTTCCAAGAATTTCAGAATGCGGTAATGCGTTACAGCGCTTTGTCCGGTAGGAGACACGCGCCGGCGCGTCGGATGATGGCGGTCGCGGCCGAGCGGAAAATCGATCGTGCCGGTCCGGTTGGCGACTTTGCCTTTGACGACGGCTTCGTAATCGCGCACGAGCTGCTTTTGTTCCAGCATGCGGTCCATTACGTTTTTGGCGACTGGGTGCTTCGCGACCATCAACAGGCCGGACGTTCCTTGGTCCAGGCGATGGACGTGCTCGCCGTAGGATCCGCCCTCCCGGATGATGTGGCCGAGGATGGCGTTGATAAATGTATCGGTCTGACCGACTTCATTCGGATGGGTAGGCATCCCTTTCGGCTTTCTGGCGATGATGAAATGGTCATCTTCAAATAAAATCGGCAATTCGACATCGTGTTTCGGTTCATAAGGCGAAGAGGCGGGGGGCAGTTCAAAGTGCAGAACGGTGCCTTTTTTCAACGGCTCTTTCCAGACCAATTCCTGATGTTTGGTGTTCTTCACGCTTTTGGCCATGCGCATTTCGTGGACCACTTTCTTGCCGAGGCCCCATTCGGTGCGCAGCAATTCTTCGACGGTCATGCCATCTTCTTGTATTTCGTAATTCCATTCCATGTGTTGTCCTCCATATAAAAGGGCCATGCGCGCTGCACATGGCTCCTATCTGTTATTTCAATACGACTTCGTTAAAAAATTCTTCAATATTCTCTTTCGGCTGGGATCCGACCCAACGCGCGATTTCTTCACCATTCTCATAATGAACGAGTGTCGGTGTCGCTTCGATGAAATAATCCTGCCAGCCCTTTTCATACTCTAACAGATTGTACTGGAGGACGTCTACGTCCATATCGTCAGCGACAGGCATCAAAATTGGGGTAGTGGCAAGGCAATGCGAGCAAGTCGGGCTGAAAAAATAGACCGTTGTCGGCTCGCCGCTCTTGATTTTTTCGTCGACTTCGTTCGGCAACGCGATGTTCTGGTAGTTCTCATCTGTCAGCAAGTCGATGGTCGGCTGCTCCAGATTTTCCGTGTCGTATGGATTGTTTGCGAGTTTATCGTTGTTCGATAAATTCGTCAGCACAATGATCAAGGCGAATATCGCTACAACGACCCCGCCGATAATTAGCATTTTTTTCATATTCCTTTTTCCTCCTTCAATGACTTCAGCAAATACATGCTCATTGCCGCGATTAAAATGAACGCAGCGAGCGCTAAAAATGGGATAGTGATAAATCCGAGATAATTGATGTACTCGCCGGTGCACGGCACTTGTCCGCAAGACGGCGCGGCATCAGAAAGGAAATCCAGTTTCTGCAGTCCATAATGATAAAGCGAAATGGCTCCGCCGATGACGGATAATGCCAGCGTGGTAGCCGCAATCCTGGCGTTCTTCTGGACTAAGGCGACGCCAACGACGATAACGAGCGGATACATGAAAATCCGCTGCACCCAGCATAGCGTACAAGGCACATAGCCTCGTATTTGAGAAAAATACAGCGAACCGGCAGTGGCGGTCAGCGCTATGACCCACATGGCCAGCATGATATTTTCTTGGCGCTTGGACATTGAACAAGACCTCTTTTCAAAATTACTTCTATAAAAGTATAATTCTTAACCGCAAGCAAGTAAAATAATATCAACCTGGGCCACTATCCTATATAATAAAGTGTGATACTTTTGTGAAGGAGTGGCTGTAGTGCCAGAACAAATCGATTTGTCCCATTTTGAAAAAAGCATGATCATACGGGAAATGACGTATGCAGATATAGATGCCATCATGGAAATGCAGCGCCTCAGTTTTCCTGGAATGGATCCATGGAAAGAAGAGCAGCTCCGCAGCCATCTCGGCGTTTTCCCGCAAGGGCAGCTTGTAGCTGAACTTGACGGAACAGTAATCGGTTCTTGTTCGAGTTTATTGATAAATTTTGACGAATACGACGACCGCCACACGTGGGATGACGTGACAGACGGCGGATACATCACGAACCACAATCCGGACGGCTACAATATGTACGGTATTGAAGTTATGGTTCATCCGGAATACCGCCGCATGCAAGTCGGCCAGCGGTTATATGAAGCGCGCAAAGAGCTGGCGCGTGAGTTGAATTTGAAATCGATCATTCTTGGCGGACGCATTCCGAACTTCCATAAACATGCGGATGAAATGTCGCCACGTGAATATGTCGATGCGGTATCGCGCCATAAAATCTATGATCCCGTTTTGACGTTCCAATTGATGAACGGGTTCCAGCTGATGCGGATCAACCCGAATTATTTGGAGGACGATCTTGCATCCGGCAAATACGCGACGCTGATGGAATGGAATAACGTCGATTATAAACCGGTATCGAAGCGCCATTTCAAAACAAGCCTTCCGGTCCGGATTTGTGTCGTGCAATATTTGATGCGCGCCATCGAATCATTCGATGATTTGGCAAGCCAAGTAGAATACTTTGTCGATGTCGCTTCGGATGCGCATTCCGATTTCGTCGTCTTCCCGGAAATTTTCACCACCCAGTTGATGTCTTTCCTCAATGAGCCGTCGCCAAGCCAGGCGGTGCGCAAATTGACGGAATACACGCCTCAATACATTGAATTGTTTAATGACCTTGCTGTCCGCTATAATATCAATATTATCGGTGGATCGCATTTCGTCAAAGAAGAAAACGACGAAATCTACAATATCGCCTACTTGTTCCGCCGCGACGGCTCGATTGACAAGCAGTACAAAATCCATATCACACCGAACGAACGTAAGTGGTGGGGGATTTCGGCCGGCGACGCAATCCGCGTGTTCGATACGGACTGCGGCAAAATCGCTATCCAGATTTGCTACGATATCGAGTTCCCGGAACTGGCGCGTATTGCCACGGATATGGGCGCGAATATCATCTTCACGCCATTCTGTACAGAAGACCGCCAAGGCTATTTGCGTGTCCGTTATTGCGCACAGGCTCGCGCAGTCGAGAACCAGATTTATACGGTCATTTCGGGTACGGTTGGAAACTTGCCCCAAACCGAAAACATGGATATCCAGTACGCGCAATCGGGCATTTTTGCACCGTCCGATTTCGAATTTGCGCGTGACGGCATTGTCGGCGAAACCAATCCGAACTTGGAGATGGTGCTGATCGGTGATGTCGATTTGGAAATCCTGCGCCGCCAGCGCCAGAACGGTACGGTCAAGCAATTGAAGGACCGCCGCCACGACGTCTACCGCGTAGAATACAAAAAAGATTAAGGCAGTTGCCGCTTCCCAAAAGGAAGCGGTTTTTTTTTGGATTATTTGGTAAACTAAGTATATTGGAGGGATGTCTTATGACTTGGCAGGAACGGTTGAAGCGCTGGTTGGAACACGGCCAGCTGGATGAAGGGACAAAACAGGCTTTATCTTTGCTGAAAGATGATGAAAAAATGGCGGAAGACGCATTTTATCAAGACTTGGCGTTCGGCACAGGGGGGATGCGGGGCGAAATCGGCCCAGGAACAAACCGCATGAATGTCTACACGGTTCGAAAAGCGTCACAAGGAATCGCGGATTACATCAAAAACAGCGGTGAACAGGCAATGGCTCGCGGAATTGCTATCGCTTATGACAGCCGCCGTATGTCGCCGGAGTTCGCGCTCGAAGCTGCGAAAACGTTTGCTGCGAATGGCATCCACACCTATCTTTACAGTGAGCCGCGCACAACGCCGCAATTGTCATTCAGCGTGCGGTACTTGAATGCTTTTATGGGGGTGGTCATCACCGCCAGCCACAATCCGCCTGAATACAACGGCTACAAAGTATATGGCGACGATGGGGCACAGCTTAATTTGGAAGATGCGGACCGTGTCATTGATTTTGTCAGCCGGGTCGAAGACGAACTGGCAATCGACAATTCGGTATACGATGAAGCATCGCTCGTCCATTTAGGGGAGCGGTTGGATGCGGCGTATATCGAACAGGCGCTGACGGTGCAGGAGCAGTCGGCCAATCCGATTGCCGCGGTTTTCACGCCGCTCCATGGCGCTTCCGGTTCGACGGTCAAGAAGTTGTTGGAAACAGCCGGCTATCCGGATATCGCCTATGTCGCGGAACAGATGCAGCCGGATGGGGAATTCCCTACGGTCAAGTCACCGAATCCCGAAGAAGCCTCCGCTTTTGAATTAGCGATGCAATATGGTGAAAAAACGGGCGGCGAATTGCTGATTGCCATCGATCCGGACGGCGACCGTGTCGGAATCGCGGTGCTTGCAGGCGGCCATTACGAATTGCTGAATGGCAACCAGACAGGCGCAATCCTCATTGAATATCTGTTGAGCCAGAAAAAAGCGAAAGGCACGCTGCCGGATAATGGCAAGATTTTCAAAACGATTGTAACGTCCGAATTCGGTCGTGTTATCGCTGAGTCATACAGCGTTGAGTGTGAAGATGTCCTGACCGGCTTTAAATTTATCGGCGAAAAGCTGAAGCACAACGATGAAGACCGACAATTCGAGTTCTTATTCGGCTATGAGGAAAGCTACGGCTATTTAATACGCGATTTTGCGCGCGATAAAGACGCTGTCCAGGCAACCTTATTGCTGGTGGAAGCGGCTGCCTATTACAAGACGCTTGGCAAAACCTTGCATGATGTGCTGATCGAGCTTTATAACCGCCACGGCTGGTACCGTGAAGCACTTGTTTCGGTCACCAAAAAAGGGCTCGAAGGCGCGCGTGAAATAACAGCGCTTCTCGAGGGGCTTCGCAAAGAACCGCTGATCCAGATTGCAGGCATACCGGTGGTGTCCATTGAGGACTATGAAACCCAGAACCGGATTTTTGTCGACTTGAATACGAATGAAAAAATTGAGTTGCCCCAATCGAACGTCCTTAAGTATTTCTTGCAGGATGGTTCATGGGTTTGTGTCCGTCCAAGCGGCACGGAGCCGAAAGTGAAATACTATTTCGGCATTGCTGCAGCCAGCGAAAGCGACAGCGATGAAAAGCTGGAGCTGATCAAACAGTCATTCCTGGACGAATTGGACAATCGATAATTGGAAGCTCCCTCTTGCAGGGGGCTTTTTCATTCGAAAGTACGAGGCGCGCTTGGAACGGGAAAGTGTATGGTAGAAAGAGAACAGCGATGGGGTGAAGCCAATGGAAGCAGACCAGCATTCGAATGTGGCGCTATTGAAAGAGATTGCGGAATTGTTGAACGAAGAAACGGATATGGACCGGATGCTCGAAGGGGCGATTTGGAAGCTGTTGAACGGCTCGGTATTCGAGGCGGCTTGGATTTTCTTCATCGATAAAGAAGGCAAGCATCAGCTCGCGGCGCAGGCGAATCTGCCGCCAGCGCTGAAACAGAACGATTGCCGCCACTTGAAAAAAGGGGGCTGCTGGTGTGTCAAACGCTACCACGACGGCGATTTAGAAAAGGCTTCGAATATCATCGCTTGTCAGCGGATCGACAACGCCATTTCATCTGACGCCGGGGACGCCGAAGGGATAACGCACCATGCCACGGTTGCGCTGCAGTCCGGCAATGAAAAATTCGGCCTCTTGAATATCGCCGCTCCGGACACAGTAAGGTATTCCAATGACGAATTGGCGCTGCTGGAATCTGTGGCGTTCCAGATCGGCTCCGCCATCAAACGGATTTTGCTGACAAAGCAGGAACAGGAATTGGCATTGGTTCAGGAACGCAACCGGTTGGCGCGCGACTTGCATGATTCGGTCAACCAGCTGCTGTTTTCGGTGACGTTGACGGCCAGGGGCGGCAGTGTAATGTCGGAAGATCCGGAAGTGCAAGAAACGTTCCGCGATATCCAGCACCTGACACAAGAAGCATTGAATGAAATGCGCGCGCTAATCTGGCAATTGCGGCCGAAAGGACTGGAGAGCGGGTTGCTTGAAGCGGTCAAAGGCTATGCCGAAATGCTCGGGCTGTCGACTGAACTGAAAGTGACTGGCGTCATCCAGCTGCCATCGCGCACGGAAGAGACGCTGTTCCGCATCGCCCAGGAGGCGCTCAACAACATTCGCAAACATGCTGGCGTCCACAAAGTGCAGCTGTACATGTCGGTGACTCCGTCGGATGTGCTGCTGGTGATCAAAGATGAAGGACGCGGATTTGTCATCGATGAGCATCTCTACTTGCCGTCGATTGGCATCCAGAGCATGCGCGACCGCGCAAAAGCGGAAGGCGGCAGCATCGAATGGTCAAGTGAAATTGGAAGAGGCACGGAAATTCTCATAAGGATTCCGTATTAATCGGGGGGTGGTTGACGTGGTAAAGGTTTTGATTGCAGATGACCACCATGTGGTGAGGCGCGGATTATTATTTTTCTTAAAAACGCAAAAAGACATCGAAGTGGTCGGGGAAGCGGTGAATGGCCGGGAAGTGGTAGACATGGCAGACAGGCTGCGCCCGGACATCGTGTTGATGGATCTCGTCATGCCAGAGATGGACGGCATCCAGGCAACCCAAAAAATAAAAGAAATGCATCCAGAAATAATCGTCCTGATGCTGACGAGCTTTTCTGATCGGGACCACGTCGTGCCAGCCATGGAAGCAGGAGCTGCAGGTTACCAATTAAAAGATATCGAACCGGATGAATTGGTTGAATCAATCCGCAGCTTGATGCGCGGCGAAAACACTTTGCACCCGAAAGCGACGACCGAGTTGTTGAAGGGGCCTTCAGAACCAGCTCCGCATACGCTGAATCTCCTGACGCCGCGAGAAAAAGAAGTGCTAGCGGAGTTGACGAAAGGCAAGAGCAACCGGGAAATCGCGTCGGCGTTGTTTGTCACGGAAAAGACAGTGAAAACGCACATCTCCAATATTTTCACCAAGCTGGAAGTACAGGACCGGACGCAGGCGGCGCTCTACGCAGTCAAGCACGGCCTCACCGGCCCAGGAAATTGAAGGCAAAAAAAGAAGCAAGCCGGCATTCGGCTTGCTTCTTTTTAGCGTTTTTTGACGGGGCGTTTGCGGTTGTCTTTCGTGATCTGTTTCCATTTGCCGCGCTCCGCTTTCTGCGCGGCGGCATCGCTTTTGCGTTCGATATGCGCAAGTTCACGTTTCAGTTTGACGTAGCTGCGGTAGCGGTCATACTGCAATTCGCCGCTCAGCAATGCGTCCTGCACGCGGCATCCGGGTTCATTGCCATGCTGGCAATCGCGGAAGCGGCATTCGTCAGCAAGCTGCTCAACATCGGAAAAGCCGCTTTCGACGCCTTCTTCATAATCGCCAAGCTGAAATTCTCTCATTCCGGGCGTGTCAATCAGCAAGCCGCCGAGCGGCAGCCGCACAAGCTCGCGGTGGGTTGTTGTGTGGCGCCCTTTACTGTCATCTTCGCGGATATCTTGCACAGCCATCAATTCAGTACCGGACAAGGCATTGATCAGTGATGATTTGCCTACGCCGGAAGATCCGAGCAGTGCGCCGGTATGGTTTGGCGACAGCAATTTCTGCAGTTCGCCAATGCCTTCGCCGGTGACATTCGATACCGCAATCGCAGGAACGCCGAAGGCAACTGATTCCAATTCTCGCATGTATGGCTCCAAGTCTTCGCATTGGTCTTTTTTGGTCAGCACGACAACCGGATTCGCGCCGGAATCCCATGCCGCGATCATATAGCGTTCCAAGCGCCGGACGTTGAAATCATGGTTCAATGACATGACGAGAAAAACGTAATCGACATTGACCGCAATCAATTGGATGTCCGAAGTTTCGCCTGCCGCTTTTCTTGAGAACTGTGATGAACGGGGGAGGACATTGTGGATGATCCCTTTTTCCTCGCCCGGCATCTGTTCGACCATGACCCAGTCGCCGACTGCCGGAAATTCACCGCGCGTGTGTTCATGCCGGTATTTCCCTGATAATGTGCTGAGCCATTCGCCGCGGTTTGTCACCACGCGGTAGATGTTCTTGTGTTCGAGAGTGATGCGCCCCGGAATCCCGGAAGGCCCTATTTTTTCTTGCCAGGCTGTATTCCAGCCGTATTGTTCGATTAAATTCAATGTAATTTCCTCCTATTATGCAAAATAAAAAACCATGGATGCGCACAAATCGCAGTCCATGGTTCCCCGGGCATAATGGAAGAAGCGTATCGTCAGCGATACACAGAGTGGGGTACTATAGACTGGATTTGCGTATTTACAATGATCATCGCCATAATACCTCACCTCTTTCTTCAAGTTACTTTAAAGATACTGTATCCTTAAAACCAGGTCAAGACTTTTTTATGCAAAAGTATGTTTAATCAGATTATTGCAGAAACTGCAAAACTCCAAAACTCCATTTTATGCTGTGCGTCAGGCTTTACTGCAGCGGGCTTTGTTTGCGCGCATCATATAAAGGGGAAAAGCAGAACTAGACCATGATGCGAAAGCGAGGAGAAACGATGAAGTCCATTTTGTATTTATTCAAGGAAAAATTTTGGCTGACGCCCGCGATCTTCAGCTTTTTGGCTGTCGCGTTATCTGTCAGCTTCTTTTATGTGGACTTGCTGCTGGTTGACCAGTTCAAGGAATACATCCCGTCGATCCTGCTGACCAAAGTCGATTTGGCAAAAACCATTATGGGCACCTTGGCCGGCGCATTGTTAACGATGAGCACTTTTACATTTTCAACGATTCTTGTTGTTTTAACGATGTATTCCGCCCAATTTTCACCGAGGGCATTGAAAAACTTCGTCCACGATCCGATGACTTGGCGGGTGCTGGGCATTTTCCTGGGTGGTTTTATCTACAATACCTTGTCCTTATTGTTTATGAGAGATGACTTGTATACACATGACGTATTGTCGACTTTTGTCGGAATTGTTATCGCCTTTTTCTGCCTTGGTACATTCGCATACTTCATCCATTATATTGCCACGACGGTGCAGGTCAGCAAGTTGATCGAGGAGCTAATCGGAGATACGGAAGATGTGATTTCCTATTACGAGGATTTCGAGGAGAAATGCATCGTTTCTGAAATTTCCCCAGCTTGGAATCCTCTAGGGATCATTGAAACCGTGAACGCTGAAACGAGCGGCTACCTTCAATTTCTTTCTTTTGAAAAATTGCTGAAGCATGCAGACAAGAACGGATTTGAAGTCGATGTTCTCGTTTGCATAGGTGATTTTATCTATGAAGGAAAACCGCTCATGAACATCTACAGGAAAGAAGGGCAGGATTATGATGTCAGAGGATATTATTCCATCGGGGGAGAACGGTCGGCTGAACAGGATGTGCCTTACGCATTGCAGAAGCTAGTGGAAATTGCTTTGCGCGCCATCTCTCCCGGCATCAACGATCCGAATACCGCCAATGACATCATCGTCCGGATCGGCAGGCTGCTCGGAAAAATCGCCCACATCTCCCACGGGGAAGTGGTATTGGCGAATAAAGAAGGACAGAATATCGTGAAATGCATGCTTCCGGAATTCTCCGGTGTGTTGTATAAAGTTTATTATCAAATGGCCTTTTACGGCAAAGAAGATATCTCCGTGTTGCATTCCATGGCGGATTCGCTGAAAATAATCGCTGAGCTGTCGCCATCCAAGCATCACCAAGCGATTTGGGACATCCAGACGTACATTCTGGAATCACTGGAGGGGCAACCATTAAAGTCGATGGACCAGGACTTCCTGCAGAAGAAAATCGATGAGTTGGCAGTGGCTACCGACCAGCGTTCCGTACGGATCGGTGCTTTGTCAGCCGAATAATCTTGCGCCGATTATATGGTGAAACCCAAAAGGACGGCGAAAAGTTTTCTTTTCGCCGTCCTTTTTTATTCATCCTCTTCTTTGTAAACGGGCTCGATGTGAACGAGGATCACGCAATGCGGTTTCACTTTATGGATCTTTCTTTCGATTTCTTCTGTAATCCAGTGGCTTTGTATGACATTCAGTGACGGATTGACCGCAATCGTCAAATCGATGAACATGACGTTGCCGTGGTTGCGCCCTTTGAAATCGCGGAGTTCGCGAACGCCCGGCACTTTCCGGACCAGCACGGACATCGTTTCCACTTCATCTTCGTTAAAACCGTCAGTCAAGGTCCACACAGCTTCTTTGAAAATATCCACGGCCGTTTTGATGATGATCAAGCCGACGATGAAAGCGGTGATGACATCAAGTATCGGGGCGCCGAAAACCGCGCCGATAATGCCGATGCCCGCGCCGATGCTGACGATGGCATCCGACCGGTTATCGTAGGCTGCCGCCCTGACCGCGGAACTTTTGATTTCCTTGCTCAGTTTGATGTTATAGCGGTAAACGAAGTACATGACGATGGCACTGAAGAATGCGACACCCGCGGTAAACAGGGAAGGGGTGGCTTCTGCGGGTGCGAAAAAGCTTTGGACTGCACCCAACAATACTTGGAGGCCGATGACCGCCATGATGAAGGATGCCAGCAAAGAAGCGATCGTCTCTGCCCGGAGATGTCCATAATGATGGTTTTCATCGGGCGGCTTCTGGGAAATTCGCAGCCCGACCAGCACCGCGACCGAAGCGATAATATCAGTCAAGTTGTTCAAACCGTCCGCCTTCAGGGCTTCAGAGGAACCGGCGTAACCGAAGCCGAGTTTGATGGCGCTGAGGAAAACGTAAGCGCCGATGCTGAGCCATGCGCCTTTTTCCCCTTTGCGTAAATTTGTATAAAGTTCCATAAAGTTTCCTGCCTCCAAGTCTTCTGAACAAAGTGAAACGACCCTCAAATGAGAGCCGTTTCAATAGAACGTATGATATCTAGTCCGTCCAAAGCGAGAAGCCGGACGAACTTTTATGAGTGCTGTTAAATTATGTTTTTAGTTCCATCAGTATAGCAGGAAATGAGCGAGAGCGCCAATCGGCAAATACTTAAAAAATCACTTTTGCCAAGTAGCGCATGACAACATATAAGCAATCAGTTATGCTTTAATCGAAGCAATAAAAAACAGGCACTATTGAAATTCAGCTTTTTTAACAGTGTCGGCAATCAAAGGAGACAGGTATGGCAAAAAAGCATTATATGGAAATTTTGAAAGCATCAACGAAACTGGGGCTCACGGCATTCGGCGGCCCGACTGCCCATCTCGGGTATTTCCGTGAAGAGTATGTGGTCAAACGGAAATGGCTCGATGACAAAGCGTATGCCGATCTTGTGGCGTTATGCCAATTCCTTCCTGGACCGGCGAGTTCGCAGGTCGGCATTTCAGTAGGGATGCTGAGAGGCGGAATCTTCGGCGGTTTCCTGTCCTGGTTCGGCTTCACGATGCCGTCTGTCATCTTATTGGTTCTGTTCGCGATGCTCGTGTCCAACGCGTCGTTCGACAGCGGATGGATCCACGGCTTGAAAATTGTCGCTGTCGCAGTCGTCGCACATGCATTGATGGGAATGGGGAAATCGTTGGCTCCCGACTTGCCGAGAATTGCGCTTGCAGTCGCTGCCGCGTCCGCCATCTTGCTTGTACCTACCGCATGGGCGCAAATAGCGGTCATCGTTTTGTCGGGCATTTTCGGCTATTGGATGTACCGCAAAGAAAAAGCGCCGGAAGCAGTGAAGCTCGCACTCACTTTCGGGAAAAAGACGGGGATAGCCGCTTGGACGATATTCACCGCATTGCTGGTGGGACTTCCGCTGCTAAGGCCATTCATCGAATCTGCGCTCTACGCAATTTTTGATATTTATTACCGGGTTGGATCGATTGTTTTTGGAGGCGGCCATGTCGTCCTGCCAATGCTTGAGCGGGAAGTGGTTCCTGAATGGATGGGGGCGGATGTCTTCATCTCGGGATATGGAGCAGCGCAAGCTGTTCCCGGGCCGCTGTTTACATTGGCCGGCTACCTCGGACAAATCATGTCGGGTGGGTGGGGCGCGGTCATCGCTGTTATTGCGATGTTCCTGCCGTCATTCCTGCTGGTCATTGGCACGCTGCCATTTTGGAGTGTTATCCGCACGAAGTCTGGCGTGCAGGCGGCTTTAAAAGGCGTTAATGCAGGCGTTGTCGGCATTTTACTTGCCGCCTTGTATGATCCGGTCTTTACATCGGGAATCCGTGGGCCAGTCGATTTTGCCATTGCGATTACAGCGTTTGCAATGTTAGTCTATTTTAAACTGGCACCGTGGATTGTCGTATTGGTTACGGCGATTCTTGGAGCTATGTCTTACGCATTTTTATAAGGGGGATGGATCATGGCAGCTGCAAAACGGCTTGATGAAATAGATTCGCTGGCGCGTTTCAAAAAAGAATTTTACCAGATAGAAAACCAACTTTACATGGACGGCAATTCACTCGGTTTGATGTCGAAACGTGCGGAAGCTAAATTGCTGGAGGTCGCGGAAAGCTGGAAAATCCACGGCATAGACGGTTGGACGGAAGGGAATGACCCCTGGTTTACGATGGCTGAAAACTTAAGTGCCCGCATCGCTCCTTTGGTCGGTGCAAAGCCTCACGAAGTGATGGTGACCGGATCGATTACATCGAATATCCACCAGATGCTGTCCACCGTTTTTCAGCCAAGCAGGGACCGCTTCGCAATCGTGGTTGACGACTTGAATTTTCCGTCGGATATTTATGCAGTGGAAAGCCATCTGCGCCTGCGCGGACTGGATCCGGAAACTTGCATGAAAAAAGTGCGGAGCCGTGACGGCTATACATTGGAATTGCAGGACATCATCGATGAACTGACTGAGGAAGTGGCGCTTGTTATGCTGCCATCGGTGCTTTACCGCAGCGGGCAATTATTGCCGATCCGGGAAATTGCAGAAGCCGCGCATGAAAAAGGGATCCTGGTGGGATTTGATTTGGCCCACTCAATTGGGGCTGTGCCGCATGAACTGCACGATTGCGGCGTGGACTTTGCTGTTTGGTGCCATTATAAGTATATGAATTCAGGTCCAGGCGGCACAGGCGGACTCTACATCCATGAACGCCACCATCAGTTGCTGCCAGGCAATGCGGGCTGGTTCGGTTCCGATAAGGCGAAGCAATTCGATATGGACCATTCGTTTTCGAAAGCGGAAGGCGCCGGTGCCTATCAGATCGGCACGCCTAATATTTTCAGCATGGCACCGCTGCTCGGCAGCATCGAAATTTTTGAAGAAGCCGGCATTGGGGCGGTGCGGGAAAAATCACTCAGTTTGACAACGCTGCTGCGCGATTTGATTGCCCAAGAGATTCCGGCGCTGAATGATGTCACGCCGCTAGAGGATGCTGCGCGTGGCGGCCATATCGCGCTGGCGCATGAAGAAGCGGCGCGCATCTGCAAAGCCTTGAAAGAGGCCGGCGTCGTTCCTGATTTCCGTGCGCCGAACATTATCCGGCTGGCGCCGGTAGCGCTTTACACATCGTTCAGCGATGTTGAAAAAGTGGCAGAACGTTTGAAGAACATCATGGACAACGAAGTGTATAAGAACTTCAGCAACGACAGAAATGTGGTGGCGTAAGTGGCCAAGAAGATTTTCGATATTTCCATGGCATTGGATGCGCAAACGCCGGAATGGCCGGGAGACGTGCCATTCAATTTCCGTCTTTCGGTGACGCAAGAACAAAGCGGCTCGGTGAATATCGGCGAACTTTCGACGAGCACGCATATGGGCACGCACATTGACGCCCCTTTCCACTATGATGGCGATGGCTTGAAAGTGGAGGAATTGCCATTGGAGATTTATTTGACGAAAGCCCAAGTAGTCGAGGTAGGGGGAATCCAGAAAGTGTCGGTGGAAAATCTGCCAGATATAGAAAAAGGGGTGGAAGCCGTCTTGCTGTATACAGCAGCATGGCAGGACCGGACAATATTCCCATCTTCTTGGCCTGAATTTGATGCCTCAATTGCGGAATGGATGGTCGACAAAGGGATCCGCCTCCTTGGCGTCGATGTTCCATCGGTGGACCCCCAGACCAGCAAAGAGTTGCCGATGCATCAGGCTATGAACCGCAATGGACGCTTTATCCTGGAGGGCATTGTATTGGACGGCGTTCCTGCAGGCGTTTATCAATTGGCAGCCTTGCCGCTGAAAATTACAGGAGCTGATGGAAGCCCTGTCCGTGCAGTCCTATACAAATGAAAAAACCCGTCTCTTTTTAAAAGAGGCGGGTTTTACATATAATTAGAGCGGAAATAAGGTTCGAGATTTTTTATGTTAATGGCGATTTCATCGCAGATTTCCTGATAGAGAGCCCATTGCTCATGTTCATCGGAACTGCGCAGTTCCGGATTGCGGATGTCCCATATAAGCAGCTTCTTGGCAGGAAGGTCCGAAGGAATATCGGCACTTTCCAGATCCCCGTCATGCAAGGCGATGATCAGATCAGCTTCGCCTACTTCTTTGGAATCATAAGAACGCGGTTGGACTTTCGGGATGTCCAGCACGACTTCTTGCATCACTTGAAACGGGGTTTCACTTAATTGTGGTTGGCCCCACGCAGCGCTTCGGATGTCCCAGTCAGGAAGTTCTAAGCGGTTCGCCCAGATTTCAGCCATCAGACCGCGTTGCTGGTGCGAGTCCAGAAAATATACGGTATGTTTTGACATAGCTGCTTCCCTTCTTTCTTTGCGTATTATCAATCTTGGTTCTTAGTAATGTTTACCCACCAGAAATAACGATAAACTGATAAATTTATGACAATATAATGAATGGAATATTATTGTTCTGTCAAAAAAACCGCAAATCAAGAGGAAATACCTACCTCTTGATTTGCGGAATCGTAATTATTTGATAACTAGTACCGAACATGGTGAATCCTTCAGCAAGCGTTTGCTGACAGAACCGATGAAAAATTTCTGCAGTCCGGATTTTCCGCTGTTGCCGACCACCAATAAATCGACATTTTGTTCATCGATATAAGCAGGGATCATTTTGCTGGCGCTGCCTTCGAGTGCCAAGACATTCGCTTTCACACCTTTTGCATCAAGCTGTTGCTGGATGGCGGTATGCATATGCTTGGAGTATTCTGTAGCCGAATCTTCGAAATCATCGGGGCGTTTCAAGTCACTCGGCGCCCGGTAGCCGTTTTCGCCGATCTCAGGCGGCATGTACTGGGCATATGTGCTATCGACGTTAGCAGAAACTACTGGGGCAGAGACATCACCGATGCGTGCCGCACGGAAATTTTCGTGGTATTCTTCGTTCACGTAGATGACGTTAAGTTTGGCATCGGGCATTACCTCTTTAAGTTTAAGTGCTTGTTCGAGTGCCATTTTACTGCCTTCGGAACCATCGTATGCTACTGCAATATTGTGAAACATCCAGACCATCTCCGATCAAATGATTTTATTAGTACTAAATTACCCTACAAGCGCCCTTTGAAACATACGCATTTATCTTAAAATAGAATTTATTCGAAAAACGTTGACAATTTAAAAATGGCAGTGGTACTCTTGAATTACCAATCAAAGGAAAAGGAGGTTATGGCAATGAAAAAGTCAATTCGCGTATTTCCAGCCAATTTCATATTGTTGCCAGACCATCCTGTAAATAGTCTTTGAACTTATTTCGTGACTAAAATTAGTTAGGGCAGGTCTGCGGACTTGCCTTTTTTCGTGCGCGCGCACCTTGAAAATGGGTGCGCGTTTTTTTTATGGTCAAGTACTGGGAAATTTTTGAATTTTTAATGGGTGGTTTGGTCAGCTGTTAGCTGTGCAAATAAATAACACTGTTTTGTCAATCCAGGCGGGTGGGAAAGATCCGTCTTTGGATAATCGGCAAGCAAACAAAACGAGAAGGGGAGAATGAAGATGAGAAAACTTCAAAAACGGAAAATCATGATCAAGGAATCGCTTGAAGGCGACTAGCGAACGATTAAAACGAAAGTGGGAATAAACGATGTTTAGTGTTTTATGGAAATTAAGATGGTTTTTTAAAGAAAACTGGATCCGCTATAGTATAGCCGTGGGGCTGCTGATGGTCGCCAACGTACTGGAAATCATTCCGCCTTGGCTTATCGGGCTGGCGATCGACGCCATCGCGCAAGGCGAGATGACTTCGCTTTTGCTGTGGCAATATGCAGGCGTATTGGCGGCATCGATGGTGCTTGCTTATATAACGAATTTTGTTTGGCAATACCAGCTGTTCGGAGGAGCTTACGTTATTGAGCGCCAACTCCGCTCAAGCCTCATGGGGCATTTCATGAAGATGACTCCAACGTTCTATGAAAAAAATCGGACGGGCGACTTGATGGCGCGGGCGACGAACGATTTGCGCGCGATTTCAGAAACCGCCGGATTCGGTATTTTGACGCTCGTCGACTCGACGCTTTATATGGCCACCATCATCGTGGCGATGGGAATGCTCGTGTCTTGGGAATTGACGTTCTTAGCCTTGATTCCACTGCCGATTCTGGCCATCATCGTGCAAGTGCTGGGCAAGAAAATCCACGCCCGCTATACTGCGGCGCAAGATGCGTTTGGTGATATGAATGACAGCGTCCTCGAGTCGATCGGCGGCGTGCGCGTCATCCGGGCGTATGTGCAGGAACGAAAATCCGAAAAAGGTTTTTCCGACATGACAAATGATGTCTACGAAAAATACATGGCTGTTGAACGGATCGATGCATTATTCGCTCCGGTCACGAAAATCCTGACGACGATCAGCTATATGATCGGTCTGGGCTACGGCGCGTTCCTTGTTGCGGAAGGCACCATGACGTTAGGCGATTTGGTCGCCTTTAATGTTTACTTGGGGATGATCGTCTGGCCGATGTTCGCCATCGGTGAAATGATCAATATTCTGCAGCGCGGCAATGCCTCGCTTGACAGAGTCGATGAAACGCTTGGCTATAAAGAGGACGTCGCGGAAGCACTGAATCCGAAAACGCTGGAGACACCGACCCAAATCAGTTTCCGGGACTTCAGCTTCACGTACCCGCAATCCAGTTCCATCAACTTGCAGGGCATCAACCTGTCGTTGAACAGTGGACAGACGCTCGGCATCGTCGGCAAGACGGGCAGCGGAAAAACGACGTTTGTCAAACAATTGCTGCGTGAATACCCAGCGGGCGAAGGAGCTGTCCAGATGGACGGCATCGACCTGGCGGAGCTGCCGAAAGACCAGCTGCGCAGCTGGATCGGCTATGTCCCACAGGACCATGTGCTATTTTCCCGTTCTGTGCGTGATAATATCCTGTTCGGCAAGAGGGATGCCAGTGATGAAGATATCCGAGAGGCTATCCGCATTGCGCATTTTGAATCGGATCTTGCGAAGCTGCCGAACGGCTTGGAAACACTTGTCGGTGAAAAAGGCGTCTCGCTATCAGGCGGTCAGAAACAGCGCATCTCCATTGCGCGCGCATTGATCAAAAAACCGGAAATTCTCATTTTGGACGATTCCCTTTCAGCAGTCGATGCGAAGACAGAAGCGAAAATCATAGAAAATATTCAAAACGAACGTTCCGGCAAAACCACGATCATCACGACGCACCGGCTTTCCGCTGTGCAGCATGCTGATTGGATTGTGGTGCTCGATGAAGGAAAAATCATTGAAGAAGGAACTCATGAGGATCTGCTGAAAGCAGGCGGTTGGTTCCACGAACAATACCTCCGCCAGCAGATCGAGGAGGTGTAATCATGGGGACAGGAAAAAGATTAGTCCATTACGCCCTTAATTTTAAAGGGATGTTGATATGGGGGCTTTTGCTCCTGGCGATTGCGGTTGCAGCGGATCTTGCTGCCCCGCTTATCGCCAAAGAAATAATCGATGAACATATTGCGCCTATGCAGGGTGGAGCTGTGAATTTTGAGCCGATTGCGTATTTATTGGCACTGTTTTTGGCGTTCGGAATTGTGGCATCAGTGTTTCGCTACCTCCAATTCATCTTCCTGCAAAAAGGCGCGAACAACATCATCAAAAAAATGCGCAATGACGTTTATGGCCATGTCCAGACATTGCCGATCCGTTATTTCGACAATCTGCCTGCGGGCAAAGTCGTATCGCGCATCACGAATGATACGGAAGCGATTAGAGAATTATTCTTTACGGTATTCTCCCAATTCGCGACGAGCTTTATGTATATGGCAGGAATTTATGCGGCATTGTTCTACCTCGATTGGAAGCTTGCGGCCATCATGCTTGTTCTGATACCGCTGCTTTACGGCTGGATGCTCATCTACCGCAAATACGCCGCTCGTTACAATCATGTCGTCCGTGAAAAATTGAGTGATATGAATGCCATGATCAACGAGTCGATCCAAGGGATGACTATTATCCAGGCTTTCCGCAATGAAAAGAATATGAAAGCGGAATTTGAAGAAATGAACAATAAGCATTACCGGTTCCAGCAGAAACTGCTGGTGCTTGAGGCAGCCGCTTCGCACAATATGGTGGGCGTGCTGCGCGCCTTGATTTTCATCTTGTTCATCGTTTATTTCGGAAGCGGTTCGATTACCGGGGGAGGCGTGGTGACAGTCGGTGTCCTTTACGCGTTCATCGATTACATCATCCGCCTATTCAATCCGATCAGCGGGATCGTCAACCAGTTTTCCCGCTTGGAACAAGCGCTTGTGGCGGCGGAGCGGGTATTCAGCCTGCTTGACTTGGAAGGGGAGCCTGTCAGCGACGCAAAGGTTGCGCGCTATAGCGGCAATGTACGCTTTGACGATGTCTGGTTCGCTTATGACAGGGAAGAATATGTGCTGAAGAACATTAATTTTGAAGCGGGTCAAGGAGAAACAGTGGCGCTTGTCGGCCATACAGGTTCCGGCAAAAGCTCTATCATGAACTTGTTGCTGCGGTTCTACGATGTGTCCAAAGGCCAGATCACAATCGATGGCATTAACATCAACGATATGACGCGCCAGTCGGTCCGCGAACATATGGGCATCGTACTGCAGGACCCATACCTGTTTACGGGGACGATCGAAACGAATGTGTCGCTTGGAGACGAGCGGATTACGCGCAAAATGGTGGAAGACGCGCTTGAAGCGGTTGGCGGCGAACGTGTGCTGAAGCATTTGCCGAATGGCATTGACGAACGGGTTGTTGAAAAAGGCAGCACCTTGTCATCTGGACAGCGCCAATTGGTGTCGTTCGCACGGGCCTTAGCATTCGACCCGGCGATCCTGATCCTTGATGAAGCGACATCGAACATCGACACGGAAACAGAAGAAATCATCCAACACGCGATGAATGTATTGAAAAAAGGCCGCACGACGTTCATCATCGCCCATCGGCTGTCGACGATTAAAAACGCCGACCGCATCCTGGTCCTTGACCATGGTGAAATTGCCGAAATGGGTACCCATGAGGAATTGATAAAGCTTGGCGGCCAGTACCATCAGATGTATAAAATCCAATCGGGAATGTCTCCTGCCCAGCAAGTCGGGTAGAAGGGGCATTCCCTTTTTTTGTGAAATTGCTATTGCTGTTAAAAAACGGCCCCGTTACCTATAATGAAAAAGCAGGATGAAAAAAACGCCGGAACTTTTCCGGCGTTTCAATCGTATACATGGAAGAGCATCAGTTCATGGATCATCTTCTTCACGGACTCTTCGTCCTGCGGCGGTTCCGTTAGCCAAAGAATCGTTCCATCGGGGTGGTATTCGCCCGCGATGCGTTTACTTTTATAGAAGAAGGAAATGTTCCAGCCAGGAAGCTGGTCATTTTCGAACATCGGTTTAAATTTAAAATGCTGAAGCATAAATATCCCCCTTTGCGTCTCTACTATAGTATAAGGGGACGGAATCGGATTGACAAAGAAGAAAAAAGAAAAGAGTGAAGAGATTGAACTTAATTCTAACGCTGGTCTTCATGGCCATCATTGGGGCTTTGATCGGTGGAGTCACGAACTTCATCGCCATCAAGATGCTTTTCCGCCCGTATAAAGCGATTTACATCGGCACGTGGCGTGTGCCGCTGACGCCGGGATTGATCCCGAAACGGCGTGATGAATTATCCACGCAATTAGGACGCACAATCGTCGATCATCTGTTGACGCCGGAAACCTTCAAAAAACGGTTTTTAAATGAAGAAATGCAAATACGGACAGAGGGCTGGATCCAACGGCAGCTCGAGACCCATGTTTTCCAGTCTTCACGCTCATTGAAAGATTGGCTGGAAGTCGCAAACCAACAAGACATCGATGTGAAGCTCGAATCGAAACTTGATGAATTGGTGGACCGCCAAGCGGAATCAACTAAGTCCTATATCGAAGGGAAAACGATTAGGGAGTTGATGCCGGAAAGTTGGAAAGCGGAAGCCGAAGAAAAAATGGTCCATGGCGTCAAATATAGCCTCGACCGGGCAACCGATTATTTTGTGTCATTCCAAGGCCGCCAGACCATCAAGACGTTCTTCGAAGAATTCCTGGCATCCCGCGGGCGCTTCGGCAATATGCTGCAATCGCTGCTTGGCGAATCGCGGCCGATCGTCGACCGCATCCAGCCCGAAATCGTCAAATTCCTGAACTCGCCAAAAACCTTTGAACTGGTGACTTCGCTGGCGCACGGGGAATGGGAGAAGCTGCAAGACAAAAAAGCCGATGATCTACTGAAAGAATTCGACTTTAACCCGACGATCGATTCAGTGAAGCAATATGTACGCGAAACAGCCAATATCAATGGGCGTCTAGATGCGACGCTTGCACAGACTTGGCCAACCGGGTTAGAATGGACAGGGAAACACCTCACACCGCTTGTTGCTGAATTTATTTTTCAGCAAGGGGAAGTGAGATTGGAAGAAGCCTTGCGTAAGATCAACATTGAAAGCATGGTGAAAGAGCAAGTCGATTCATTTGAACTCAGCCGGCTGGAAGAGCTTGTACTCGGCATTTCCCGGCGCGAGTTGAAGATGATTACGGTTCTTGGCGCATTCCTTGGTGGACTGATTGGTTTAGTTCAGGGGCTTGTGGCCATAGGGCTGAATATTTAAGCAGAGGAGAATGATGATGACAGTCAACATCTATGACGATATCAACAAATTGGAAAGCACTTTCCGCAGCACAGAGGAATACGAAAAATTGAAAGTAGCGGTCGAAGCCGTATCTTCAGACAGCGACTCGAACGAATTGTTCAAGAGCTTCCGCGACTTGCAGATCACGCTTCAGCAGAAGCAGTCTCAAGGCGAGGAAATTACAGAACAGGAAATGATGGACGCGCAAGCTACCGCAGTTGCGGCGCAGGAAAACCCGAAAATCTTGGCAATGCTTGAAGCAGAAATGGGCCTTAGCCAGATCATCGATGAAGTTAACCGCGTTTTGATCAAACCAGTTCAATCCCTATACGAATCCATGTAATTTCTTTTAATGGCAATCGGCAGTTTCCGATAACCTCGCCATAAAAAAAGGGATTTCACAAGAAGACACCGAATACGTAAAGATGAATCACAATTCATTTTTACGAAGGGGTGTCTTTTTTTATGTTTGAAACGATAGAATTGACTAAACAAGGGCGTACTGGCTATTTAAAGCTGAATCGTCCACAAGCGATGAATGCGATGAGCGGAAAAATGATGAAAGAACTCGCGGAATGCTTTGAATCTCTCCATCACGATCTCACGCTCCAAGTATTGGTGATCCACGGCGAAGGCAAAGCCTTTTCAGCCGGTGGCGATATCAAAGAAATGATGGATCCCGATAATCCGATGGACATCGACAGCGTCATGGTGGATGTCAGCCGATTGGCGAAAGCGCTTTATACGCTGCCGCAGATTACTGTAGCCGCTATCCACGGCGCTTCAGCCGGTCTCGCCTTTAGCATCGCTTTGGCATGCGACCACATCATTGCTGAAGAAAACAGCAAATTGGCAATGAACTTTATCGGCATCGGACTAGTGCCGGACGGCGGCGGACATTTCTTCATGAAAGAGCGCATCGGTTCACCGAAAGCCCAGCAAATAATTTGGGCTGGCCAAATCTTGAAAGCGCATGACGCACTGGCAAAAGGCATTATTGATGAAGTGACCGCTGAAGGCCGCGCGATGGAATCTGCTAACGCCTATGTCGGGCAAGCACTGGCTTCGCCGGTAAAAGCGAAACTGGCGACCAAGCATATCCTGCACCAATTGAAAGTCGCGGAACTTGAAAAAGTGCTCCAGCTGGAAGCATCTGCACAGTCGGCAATGCGCAAAAGCACCGATCATCTCGAAGGTATCCAAGCGTTCGTCGAGAAACGGAAACCTGAGTTCCAAGGGAAATAAGCGAAATGAAATGTGGACTACACTTTTAAACAATAAGCCAAGAAGCTAAATTATATTTCTTGTTGAGCCGATATTCCGCAAAACAGCCCCGCAAACCCGTATGCTCCTGCATCGCTGCGCTGCTCCCTTGGGAGTCGGAGCTGTTTTGCTCCATATCTGGAGAACTACAAAAAAAGTGCAGAGAGTGTATCTTTCATTTTGTAGATAAAAAAACAGGTTTGCTATTAAGAAACACCTTTGAATGAAGCGTAAGGCGGCGACTCCTGCGGGATCAGCGAGACAGGCGAGACCCTGCAGGAGCGCAGCGACGAAGCGGCTCGGCGCTCGCCCCGCGGAAAGCGTCCGCCTGTCTCTGCATCGCTGCGCTAGCTTCGAGACATGAAAGTGCGTTGAAGCGAAATGAAAAGAATATAGAAACTTCTCAACAAAACAAAAGGTGCAACGGGAAATCCCCGTTGCACCTTTTGCTCTTAAGAATGGAACAATAATAATTTGCCGGCGGGAGAAGCAAGGCGATGCGTTTTTTCCAGAAGTGATTTTTCTTCCAGAAGCGCTTGGCCTTGTTCTTTTGCCTGGCTGTCATTTTCAGCAGTGAATGTTTCTTCAGTGATCAATTCCCCGTTTTTTTCGTAGGCGGTCAATTTGTAAGTACGCATGCATGGACAACTCCTTCTGAATGGTTGTTCATTTTTCAGTATATCGGTTTTAACGGAAAATGTCCCTGAATTTGAAACATTTCAACGATAGCTTCGTATAGAAAAGGGAAGGGGGAATGAGCGATGGCTTTAAAAGTGGAAAATGCCACAAAGAAATTCGGTGATTTTACAGCGGTGGACAATTTGTCGCTGCTGGTCGAAAGAGGACAAATGTACGGATTTCTTGGCGCGAACGGCGCAGGAAAGACGACCACATTCCGGATGATTTTAGGGCTGCTGAACCAGACGCACGGAACGGTGACGTGGAATGGCAAGCCGATTACATACGCGAACAGCCCCGAAATCGGCTATTTGCCGGAAGAGCGGGGGCTGTATCCGAAAATGCGGGTGGAAGAACAGCTTGTCTATTTGGCCCAGCTGCGCAAGATGCCCGCTGCGGAAGCAAAACGGGAAGCACATAATTGGCTCGAGCGATTTGAAGTGCCGCATTACGCTTCAAAAAAAGTGGAAGAGCTGTCAAAAGGCAATCAGCAAAAAATTCAGTTGATTGCATCGTTGATACATAGGCCATCCTTGCTAATATTGGATGAACCTTTTTCCGGCTTGGACCCGGTCAATGTCGGCATGTTGAAGTCGGCGATCCTGGATTTCCAAAAGCAAGGGGCGACAATTGTTTTTTCCAGCCACCGCATGGACCACGTAGAGGAATTATGCGATGACATGAGCATACTCGACCGCGGCAAGGTCATCCTCAGCGGATCGATCCGCGACGCCAAACGTTCATTCGGCAAGCACAATGTCCGCATCAAGATGGATCAGGATTTATCGGGGTTAGGTGTGATGACTGGTGTAGAGGCATTCACCAAGACGCATGACGGAGCAGTGTTCAGAATCGGCGATGAAGCTGTAGCGCAAACACTGCTGGCCGAATCGATGAAGCTAGGGGACCTGCGGCATTTTGCCATTGAAGAACCGACCTTGGAAGAAATTTTCGTTGCGAAAGTAGGGAAAGCGCATGCATAGTTTCTGGATCATCTTCAAGCAGGCTTTCCTGACAAAGGCGAGGACGAAATCGTTCATTGCTACCACAGTGATTGTCGCAGCTTCGTTTTTCCTATTGGCGAATTTATCGAACATCATTAGCCTTGTTGATGGTGGCAATGATGAAGCGGAAGTGCTCCACGTACTGGATGGCTCAGGCGAATTGGCGCCGTTGCTGCAGGAGCAATTGGCCGCTGCGGGCAGTCCGGTCCAAGCGATACCGACCGAGATGTCGGAACCGGAACTGAGGGAAGGCATCTCGGAAGGCACAATTGAAGCCTATATCGAACTCTCGCAAGCGCAAGGGTTGGCCGCCCGCTATGTGACCGAATCAGCTAACGGCATGGGCAGCGGCGCGGATGTGGAGCAAGCTGTTCAGTCGATGCAGACGGTATTGGCGGCCGATAAACTTGGCCTTAGCCAGGTTGAAGTCGGCCAATTATTTTCGCCGGCATCGTTTGAGCGTGAAGCCGTGGCTGTCTCTTCCAAGTCGGAAGAAGAGCTGAACCAGGCACGAGGGCTTGTGTATGTCCTGATTCTGCTTATTTATGTTGCTGTCATCTATTACCCAAACATGATTGCCATGGAAGTGGCGAATGAAAAATCGTCGCGTGTTATGGAAATCCTGATTTCGAGCGTTTCGCCGGTCAAGCATATGTTTGCGAAAATCGCTGGCATTGGCATGCTTGGCATATTGCAAATGCTCATTTTCGGGACCGCCGGCTTTTTTGCCATCAAATCCGCCGGCACCGATCTGGCAAGCGGCATGTACGGCGTGTTCGGCTTTTCAGACCTTAAAGTTAGCACGTTCTTATTCGCGTTCTTGTTTTTCCTGCTCGGCTACTTTCTTTATGCGGTGCTTGCAGCATTGCTCGGGTCGCTGGTCAGCCGGACAGAAGACGTGCAGCAATTGATGCTGCCAATGATGTTCCTGGTCATCATCGCCTCTTTCATCGCCTTTTCAGGCATCGCAATACCTGAAGCGACGTATGTCACAGTGGCGTCCTATATTCCGTTTTTTGCACCGCTTGTCATGTTCCTGCGGGTAGGCATGCTCGATATCCCGTTATGGGAGCCGCTGCTGTCGATTGCCATTATGCTTGTGACAATCGGGGTGTTGGGCACGATCGGCGCACGCGTCTACAGAGGCGGCGTCCTCATGTATGGACCTTCGCAATCGCTGAAAGACATCCGCAAAGCGATCCGTTTAGGAGACAATAAATAAGAAGTGCAATCCAGCCGTCAGCTGATCTTTTTAGCTGACGGTTTTTTTTTACTCGCCATCATGGTAAAATAAGAACAAATATTCGGTTTTCGAAGGAGCTTGATTTATGAAGGGGATTCGTTTCATCCACGCGGCAGATCTGCATCTTGGCAGCCCGTTCACCGGGTTGAAAGGGTTGCAGAAAGAACAATGGCAAAAGCTCAAGGACAGCACGCTGGAAGCGTTTGACCGGCTGATTTCCTATGCGCTCGAGCAGCAGCCGGATTTTGTGCTGATTGCAGGCGATATTTATGACGGTGAAGACCGCAGCCTGCGGGCGCAGCACCGTTTCCAGCAAGGCATGGAGCGGCTCGCAAAAGCGGGAATTCCGGTCATTCTGTGCCATGGGAACCACGACCATTTGAGCGGCAACTGGACGCGTTTCGAGTTGCCGGAAAATGTTCATTCGTTTGGTGCGGCCGTGTCGCAAATAAGATTGAACATCCGCGGAGCCGAAGTCGTGGTCACAGGATTCAGCTACGGAGAGCGGCACATTAAGGAGTCGATGATCAAGGCATACCCTGCTGCAAACGGAAGAGAAACGTTCCATATCGGCATGCTCCATGGCAGCCTCGAAGGCGAGAAAGCGCATGCCGTTTATGCACCGTTTACGAAACTACAGCTGCTCGAGAAAAATTACGATTACTGGGCGCTCGGCCATATCCACCTGCGACAGCAGCTCCACGATGAACCGCCGATCGTCTATCCAGGGAATATTCAGGGTCGGCACCGGGGGGAAGCCGGGGCAAAAGGCTTTTACGATGTCCAGTTGACGAAAACTTCAGCACAGCTGACGTTTGTCCAGTCGTCGGTGCTGCAATTCGATGAAATCATAGTGGACTGCAATGGCGTGATGCACATGAACGAACTATTGGATGCCTGCGTTAGCGGTGCGGAGGATTTTGCAGAACACTTCGGGCCAGGGGCAGTGAAATTGAAATTCATCAACTTGGATGCGGAAGCGCGGGACCTGATTCATGGCATAGCGGAAGAAGAACTGCTTGAAGCCGTGCGTGAATCGCTGGAAACGCTGGATGCATTCATGCTGGTGCTGGGGATCTCGACTGAAGAAGAGAGCGCGGATGTGGAGCTTTCGCCGCTTGCGGAAGAAATACTTTCCATGATGGATTCCTGGCAATTGCAGGATTGGAAAGAAGTGTTGAAGGATTTGTATCGCCATCCTAAAGGCAGTCGTTATTTGGAGCCGCTCGGGGAAACAGCCGCGGTCGACATCAAGGCAGCCGCCGCCGAAAAAATTCGGCGCGGCATCGGAATCGGAGGGTGAAGAGATGAAAATCGAAAAATTGGTCATCTTCGGCTTCGGCAAACACCAAGACCGGGAAATTGTCTTGGATCCGGAACTGTCAATCATATATGGCACGAACGAAGCAGGCAAAACCACCCTTCAGCAATTCATCATCCAGACCTTGTTCGGCTACCCGTCTAAAAATCAGAACCAACGGCGCTATGAACCGAAAAATGGCGGGAAATATGGAGGGCAATTGCACATCCTTGATCCGGCTTTCGGGCAGGTGGTTATTGAACGCGTGAAAGGGAAAGCAGCAGGGGACGTGACGCTGTATTTCGAAGACGGCAGCCGCGGCTCGGAAACTGAACTGAAAATGATTTTACGGGATTACGACAGGGCTTCATTTGAGTCGGTATTCTCTTTTTCCATACACGAATTGCAAGGGCTTGAAAATATGAATGAAGAGGAATTGAGCCGGACATTGCTGGCATCCGGCACTACTGGCATGGACGCCATTGCGCAGATGGAGAGCCGCCTGGAAAAGGAAATGGCGGTTGTCTTCAAAAAAAGCGGGCGCAATCCACAAATCAACCAGGCAGTCGATGAGCTGAAATCGCTTGATACTGAACTGAAAGAATATCGCAGCCGTATCGAGCTCTATGAACCTTACGTTGCACGGGTCCGGGCAATCGATAGCCGGCTGGTTGAGATGGGCGAAGAAGAAGCTGAACTTGATGGAGCTTTGAAAGCGGCTGAACGCTGGCTGCAGGCTGTACCGCTTCTAGAAAAGCGCCAAGCACTGGAGCAAGAAACAAGCACGTTGAGGGCGTCTAGCTTTCCGCCAGATGGGCGACGCCGGATGGACCGGCTGTCAGACCGGCTGTCGGAAGCTGCGGCCAAAATCGGTTCGTTGGAACAACAGCAAGGCCGAGGTACCGAGCAGCCTGAAACGCCGAAACGCACCGAAGAATTGGAAGGGCTTTTGGCTAAGGAATCCGGATGGCACCGGCTGCGGTCCGAGCTTGCAAACAAACAGCAGGAAACTGACAAGATTATAGATCATCAAGGCCGCTTGCTGTCTCTCGCAGGAATGGATTTGGGACAGGCGCTGCGGGCAGATGTTTCGCTCAACAACGAGGAGCGGCTTCTGACTTTTGTCGAGCATGTGGACAGTGAAGAGGAAGAGCAGCGGTTCCACAGGCGGAAATTAGCGGAAGAGAAAACAAAGTTGGAAGAAGCGAGCAAGGAATTGAAGTTCTTTCTGTCCAGCGAGCCTTCTGAAAAAGAACGCAAGGCAGCGGAAGAGTGGCTTGTGGCAGCGCCGAAATTGGCTGAAGCAAAAGCAGCCGGGCAGTTTCAAGGAGCCCAAAATTCACGTAATCTACTGTACGCGCTGATTGGGCTTGGAATCTTAGGTGTCGTTGCCGGTATGCTTCAAGGGAATTATCTATTGGCTGTCATTTCCATGCTTGCGGCTGTTGCAGGAAGTTGGATGGCCTTTAAAGGCAGCAAGACAGAAACGCTCCCGGCGGATTATCAACAGGTTCTCGCGGCTTATGGCGGCAGGGAGGCTGAGTTTAATGTGCTGATTGATAAATTGGCGCAATACGACAGGAAACTGGACAGCCTACTAGACAATTTGGAGGCAGCGAAACGCCAAGTTGCGGCTTTGGCCCAGTCCCCTCAGGGAGTACCCGCAAAAGCGGCGTATCAGCAGTTTTTGCAGGAGTTGGGAGTCGACCCCGGAACCGGAAGAAAAACGGTCATGGAATTGTTCGGCGCGCTGCGTGAAATACAAGCGCTGCAGACAGCGTCTCAGCGACTCGGCAGCGATATTGAAAAACTAACGGGCGAAGCTGAAGAATGGCTTGCTGAAGCGTCTTCCGCCTGCGGCAGACCCTTGGCGCCGGATGTCCTGTATGAAACGGTCCGCACGGAATTTTCCGTGCGCAAAGACCATAACGCAAGCCTTACGAAAACACTGGAGCATAATAGAGGGCTGCAGCAAGAGCTGGAACAATCTAGATCTCTGGCGTCGCAAATTGAGCAGGAGCAGGGGATGCTGTTGAAGAATGCTGGTGCTCTAAACTTGGCGCAATTCTACCGCCTCAGCGATGACTGGGAACACCTTCAGGAAATCCATAAACAGCAGGCTTTCCTGGAAGCGCAATTGGCGGGCATCGGTGATATCGGTGAGTTGAATGCTGACAGTACAGCGGATGGCCGCATTGAAAGCTTTCAAAACAGGCTCGCGGAACTGAAGAAAGAGCGCCATGCATTGCTTGCTGAAAAAGCGGGTAAGCTGCAGGCGGCCAAAACGCTGTTGTCGGATGGCGATTATGAGGACAAGCTCCAGCAATTCGAAGAAAAGAAAGTGGAGCTGGCCGAGCTTGCGAAGCGCTGGTCGGTGGACAAAGCGATAACCGCCGCAATCCGGCGGACAATGGACGAATTGAAGGATAAAAAACTGCCCGCGGTCATCGGGGCTGCACAAGCATACTTCAGAAAGCTGACAGGCCATGCTTACAGCAGCCTGGAAATGAATCCGGATGGTTTTTTTGAAGCAGTCAGGGAAGACGGCATGCGTTTTCAGGTGGCTGAGTTGAGCCAGGCAACAAAAGAGCAGGCATATGTCGCATTTCGCTTGTCATTGGCCGTTTCCATGCGCGACAGCCATGCTTTTCCAGTGATCATGGACGATGCGTTTGTTCATTTTGATCGCCGGCGGCTTCAGCACATGATAAACTTAATAACGGAGTTGAAACCGAACCATCAATTCATTTATTTCACATGCCACGAGACGATGAAAGAAAGTTGGCCGAATGCGTCGATCATCGATGTGGCTAATATTGAAAGGAGTGTCCATTCATGACAAAAGGAATTACACAGCGCGCTGTCGGAGAAACGATCGACGAGTTTTTGCTGATCAAACAATCGGTGAAAGGCGTGACCACTACCGGCAACCCGTTTATGTCGCTCGTCCTGCAGGACAAGAGCGGCGATATAGAAGCAAAGCTTTGGGACACAAAAGACGAACACGAGAAGGAGTTCGCTGCGGAAACGATTGTCCGTGTAGGCGGAGAAATCCATAATTACCGCGGCAAAAATCAATTGCGCATCAAGAGCATTCGTCAGGCGAAGCCGGAAGAGAACCAGTCAATTACCGATCTGCTGCCGTCATCGTCCAAATCTACGGAAGAGCTCTTAGAGGAAGTGATGCAGTATCTTTTCAAGATGGAGAACCCGCATATTCAGCGGATCACCCGCCATATCTTGAAGAAATACCAACAGCAGTTCCTGACATTTCCGGCAGCGACACGAAATCACCACGATTACGTGTCGGGGCTGGCGGACCACGTCGTCTCCATGCTGAAGTTGGGCGAGTCCCTTGTGGGCATCTACCCGAGCTTGAACAAGGATTTGCTGTACTCGGGCATCATCCTCCACGATATCGGGAAAGTCATCGAATTGTCAGGGCCAATCGCAACAACGTATACCCTTAAAGGAAATCTTCTGGGGCATATTTCGATCATGGTAACGGAAATCGAGAAAGCTGCTGAAGAGCTTGAAATCGACAGCGAAGAAGTGTTACTGCTGCAGCATATGGTATTGTCTCATCACGGCAAAGAAGAATGGGGAAGCCCGAAAAAACCGATGATCAAAGAAGCAGAAATGCTTCATTATATCGATAACATCGATGCGAAGATGATGATGCTCGACCGTGCACTTGAGAAGACGAAGCAAGGGGAATTTACCGAGCGGTTGTTCCCGTTGGATAACCGTTCTTTTTACAAGCCGACAATCGGTTAGTGGAGAGCAGGTCTAACTAAATAATTGCATATAAAAAAGGCGGCGCTTAAATTCAAAATGAATTTAGCGCCGCCTTTTTAATGGCTGTTCAGTTATTCAGCTGGTTGAGCTTCCGCATTGATGATTTCATCCAAAGCGGATTTCAAGTCTTCATCTTTGATCTCGACTTTTGCTTCTTCAAGCATTTTGCCGATTTTCGGTACTAAAGCGGCTTGATCGGCTTTAGCCATCGCCAACTCAGTACGGATCTGTTCTTTTTGGTCTTCCAGTGCAGGCTGGTCTTCAACTTCACGCTTTTCCGTCACTTGGATGATATGGAAACCGTGTTGTGATTGAACCGGTGCGCTGATTTCATCTACTTCCAATGCGTAGGCAGCTTCTTCGAATTCAGGAACCATCGCGCCTGTGCCGAACCAATCCAATGATCCGCCATTTGCTGCAGAGCCAGTGTCCGTTGAATATTCTTCAGCAAGTGCAGCGAAATCTCCGCCGCCGTCCAATTCAGTTTTGACTTTATTTGCTGTTTCTTCATCGGCAACCAGTATGTGGCGTGCATTCAATTCTGTTGCTTGGCGGTCGTATTGTTGTTGAATCTCTTCATCAGTTACTTCGACGCCGTCAGTCAACGCCTTTTCCTGAAGCAGGTTCAAGCGCAAAACTTTTTTATAGCTTTCTTCTGTCTGATTGTTTTCTGTCAGGAATTGGTCGAAATTTTCGCCCATCTCTTCTTTGGACGATTCAAATTCCGCATCAACTTCCTCATCGGTCACTTCGTATTTTTCGGAAAGGACTTTTTCAATCATCAAGATCTGAATTGCCTGTTCGCCGACAGAAGTTTTCATCTCTTCATACAGTTCTTCTTTTGAAATGTCGCCAACTTCAGATTCAACGATTACTTCACTGTCAGACCCGTCGCTGCAAGCTGTCAAAGCAAGCACTGATGCGGCCAGAGACAAGGTTAAAATGGATTTTTTCATAATATATTCGCTCCCAACTTTCTATCTAGATGCAGTAGTTACTATAACATAAACGTTTAAAAAATCAAAAAGTTTCCTAAAAAAAAGTCCACATGCCCAGAGGGCAAATAGACTCACGGAGTAAATTCTACGCCTACATACAAAGATACAAGCAAAATCGTAATTAATATATTAATGGTCCGAAAAATCTTCTGGTGATTTTCTTCCGGAATTTCTCTTGAAGTGACGAGTGCTAATGTCATTCGGTTGATCTGGAACAAGTAAAGCACAGAGAACATAACTACAAAAGCGATAATCATGGATTTCCTCCCCTCAACTTAGCTTCTAGTATATCAAAGACGGGCGAAAAATACATGATTAGGCCATCGCTTCGGGTACAAGAATCTCAAAACCGTTATCAGTTTCCTCAATCAGTGCATCTTTTGGTGAATGCATCAAGTTGCGGATATATATCAAGTCAGTCAGGCACAAGCCGCAATGATAAGCCAGCAGCATCGCAAAATAATGGCTGTAAGCCGGCATCATGAAACTTAATGCGACAATCGCTGTGTTGATGGCAAGGATTGGTGCGAGCAAGGTTAAGATGAAACGGATTTTCGCCACCGGTTCTATGATGTGGAGCGAGATCATCGGAACGATCTTGAACTGTTTTCTGATGATGATCCGGATGTTTTTCCGGCAGCCGATGAGCGGCAGGAAGTGGAACAGTTTATGCAGTGGATAGATTGCGAGTATCGCACCTATAAACAGCAGAAAGTTTTTATCGGACAAAGGATTGGAATAGAGGAAGTTCAGCACAATATAAAAAGTCATAAAGACGCCGAGGGCGATAAGTGCTGACATGAGATAAAGCCGATCCAGGCCGTATTGTTTTTTAACGTTAATGGATTTCCAGCAATGCATGGATGCATCTCCTAAAAGGCGTTTTGTCTTTTGATTCGATACAAACAATACAACGATTCAAGGGGAAATGCAATAGTATCGGACATTAAATTTTAGAGAGCGTTTTCAGTTTTCTCTTTCGACTCGATGATGTGGTTTTCTTCACTGAATTTGCTTTCAATATTCTTGAAAGACGCTTCGAAGATTTCCATAAAGTCATTGCCGTATATATTGCGGATAACAGCCATGACGTCCATGAATTCAGGGAATTTGCCATATAATTCTCTAAGCGGCAGAGAGCCGTCAATCACGGTATGTGGAGTGTCATGGTATTTCTCGATCATTTCCTGCATCAAATCTGCACCTTTGTCGGTCAACTCTACATATGTATTGCGTTTGTCCGAATCCCGTTTGGAAAAAGACAGTAAGCCGCGCTCTTCCAGCTTTTTCGAAAAATTGAAAGCGGTGGAGACATGCATAACGCCAAATTTGGCGACATCTGAAATAGATGCACCTTTTAAGTGATAGGAAATCCAAAGGATATGGTGTTCGTTGATATTCAAGTCATAAGGTTTAATCCAGAGTTGCCAGTCCTTTTCAACAGCCTTCCACAATGCTTTTGACAATTGGCCAATCCGCTGGCTGAACATCATGGCTTCTTTCAATGTGTAATCTTTTTCGCTCATTTAAGCACCAACCTTCCTCATAAGAATGTGTTTCCTTATTATAGCAATAAAACAAACAAGAATGTAGTGTGAATAATAAAAAAACTTAGCAAATAGTAAAATAAGTAAGAAAAAAGGACTGCCTGTTGGCAGTCCCGTCATTTATTTCTCCGAATCGCCATCTGAAACTCCATGACTATCCTTTTTATCTTTGGTGATGGTATTTTGCAATGCCTCTATAGCGTTTTGGATCGCCAATATTTCAAGTTGCAAATGCTCTTTGGCCGGCCCTGTGCTTTCTTTCCATGTTTCCAGTGAAGCCTTCAGGCCATCAGTCGCCTCCGGTACAGCGGTCTTGCTTTGTTCTTTCAAGTGATTGACTGATTCTTTCAAGTTATTCACTTTTTCTTTTACATCAGTCAATTTTTCTTTCCAATCGGAAGAGCTTGTCTTCATGGAACTTCTAAGTTCTTGCCCCGATTGTGGTGCAGAAAACAATGTCGCTGCCGCTCCGGCTGCAAGGCCGGTAGCCAGCCCTAAAAAAAATGTCGATGCTTTCATAAATAAAGCGCCCCTTTCGTCCTATAATGTTCTTTTCCTTTATTTCACTTAATTAAAACATAATAGTGAATAGCTATTCAACGAAAAAAGCTTTTCGATGGTTTTGCCATCGAAAAGCTTTTGGATCAAGCTGATTGCGTCACCGCTGTTTCAAACTTGGAACGTTTCACAAGAGTGATGATGATTGGGTAAATAAACGCAAACGCAATACCATTCACCAACGCAGCCGGCAAAACGACGGTCAGGAACAACGGGCCGAATGGAATATCCACGCCGATGATGAAAATAGCGGCGGATAGGAAAATTGCACCCGACAACATCGTGCCCATTGCCGATAAAGCGACAGCGGCAGGCAGTTTTACTAAGAACTTCTTTAAAATAAGGACGGCTGCAAGAAACACGAACGCCGTTATGAACTTATCAATGACATTCGGAAAGAAGCCACCCGGAAAAGTGGAAAACAGGCCAGAAATAACACCCGTAGTCACGGCCAATAAAAATACATTTTTAGCTTGTGGGAACAAAAGGATCCCGATAAACATCATCGTCAGCATAAAATCAGGTTTCATCCCGCCGTTAAACCCCGGGATCATCACATACAATGCCGCACCAACACTGACCAATAAGGCCATTAACACTAAATTCTTCGTATTCACTTCTCATCTCTCCTCAGCTCAATGCTATTTTGCTTTTCCCGGACATGCCCTCATGGCTGCCGGCGAAAAAACATATTTTGATTTTATCCTGTCCGGATCATTAAATCAAGCATCTGGTTTTTATTTTACGGTCACTTGCCCGGCGAGTTCTTGTAGGCGTTCTGTAGTGAACTCTTTTTCCTTGGTTATCCATTTCGCTCCGAAGCCATCGCCTGCGCCGTAGCGGGGGATGAAATGCAAATGGAAATGGCCGACGCTCTGGCCGGCTTTAGCGCCGTTATTGTTCAATAGATTCATGCCTTCCGGTTCAAAAGCTTCTTTGAGCGCCGCGGCGATTTTCGGAGCGGCGCTGAAAAGCTTCGCGGCTTCATCGGCAGATAGGTCATAAACGAATTCCCGGTGTGTTTTCGGCACCAGCAGCGTATGCCCTTTCGACAGCGGCATTACGTCCATGAAGGCATAGCAATGCTCATCTTCGTAAATTTTGATGCTGGGTATATCGCCAGCAATGATTTTGCAGAAAATACAATTTGTCATCGTCATCTTCCTTTCCATTTTTTCCAGTTTATCATATTTTGATTTTTGGAAAAGTATTGGAGGAGTACTATAATAGTCTGACTAATAAATATTCATCACCGATATTCCGCAAAACAACTGCGCTTGCCGCGGGCGAGCGCCAAGCCTCCTCAGTCGCTTCGCTCCCTGCGGGGTCTCGGCTGTCTCGCTATCCCGCAGGCGTCTCCGTTGTTTTGCTCCATATCGAGAAATTTCTTAGCGAAGGCGCGTCAAGGGGCTAGGCGAAGCAATGAGACGAGTGTTCTTCTCGGCTCATTGCGAGAGCCGTGCCCAAAGCGGCCGAAGCGGTGTATTAACGATATTTTTTTTAGTTTTATTTAGAAGAATTTTTAAGAAGCAGTTCAAAAAGACATAGCGAAGCCCTTACACGAAAAAAGAAATCCCGCCGCAGTTTTGATACAATGGATGGAGAGAAAGAGGTGTTGAAAGTGGCCATTTTAGAAGTACAGTCACTGACAGGGGGCTATACACGAAAACCTGTTTTGCAAGACGTGACATTTTCAATTGAAAAAGGGGAACTGATCGGCTTGATCGGGCTGAACGGCGCCGGCAAGAGTACGACGATTAAGCACATCATCGGGCTCATGCAACCGCAATCCGGCGAAATCCGGTTGAACGGCAAGACGTTCGAAGAAGATATGGATGCGTACCGCTCGGCATTTTCCTATATTCCGGAAACGCCTATATTATATGAAGAGTTGACGCTGCGCGAACATCTGGAATTGACAGCAATGGCTTATAATATCGAACCGTCCGCTTTTGAAAAGCGCTCGGAGGAGCTGCTGAAGGAATTCCGCATGGAGAAGCGGCTGAAATGGTTTCCATCACAATTCTCCAAAGGCATGCGTCAAAAAGTCATGATCATGAGCGCGTTCTTGGTGAATCCGTCGCTTTACATCATCGATGAACCGTTTGTGGGACTCGATCCGCTGGGCATCAAATCGCTGCTGGACCAGATGGAGGCACAAAAGAAAAAAGGCGCATCGGTGCTGATGTCGACCCATATCTTATCAACTGCTGAACGCTATTGCGACCGCATCATCCTGCTGCATAACGGCCGTGTCCGGGCGATGGGCACGATGGATGAACTGCGCCGCATATTCAGCATGCCAGATGCTTCACTGGATGATTTATACATTGCGATGACTAAGGATGCTGCAAATGAAGAACCTGCATGAAGTGTGGTCGAAGCGCCTCCAGAAATATACAATAGAAGTCCAAAATTACATGAAATACATTGTCACGGGCCATATCGCGGTAGTGATGCTGTTTGCTATAGGCGCAGCCGGCTACGCATATAGCGAGTGGGTGCGGGACATTCCGGAAGGCTTTCCGGGAGCGTGGCTGCTGGCATTGGTGTTCGCTGTGCTGCTGGCCTATAGTCCGCCGTCGACGCTGTTGAAAGAAGCGGATATGGTATATTTTCTGCCGCTTGAAAGCAAATTGGACAGTTATTTGAAACCAGCTTTAAAATGGTCATTTTTGTCGCAGATTTATCTGCCAATCATTGCCTTTATCGTCTCGCTGCCGATGGTCAATGCGCTTTATGGGCTGCCATCCGCACTGCTTGTCGGCTTGCCAATCATGCTGCTCTTATTGAAATGGTGGAGCATCAATACGGAATTCTCGCTGCGCAAGGCAAATGCGGGCCGTAACGCTTGGGTTGACAGGCTGATCCGTTTCGGCTTGGTTTTGCTGTTTGTCTATTTTTACGTCATCGGCCAACTGCTCATCGCCATTTTGCTGTTGTTCGGTATCATTATATACGGGCGTTGGGCAAAGCAGCAGGCAAGCGGCAAACCGTTTCCTTACGAGCATTTCATCGCGCTTGAAGAAAACCGGATGCTGCGTTTTTACCAGTTTGCGAACCTCTTCACCGATGTGCCACATTTGAAAGGCAAGATAAAAGAGCGGCGCTGGCTGGACTGGCTTTATAGCTTCATCAAACCGGGACCGAAGAATGCCCATTATTATTTGGTGTGGCGGACGTTCATCCGCTCGGATGAATTGTTTTACCTTTGGGTCCGGCTAACCGCCATTTCGATGGCGGGGGCTTGGCTGATTCCGTTCCCGGTTGCTGCTGGTATTTTTTCAGCGGCGCTGGCCTTCGCTTCAGCCATACAGATTTGGCAAGGCTTGAACCAAACCCATTATTTCCGAATGGATAACCTGTTTCCGCTGAGCAAGTTCAGCCGCGGACAGGCGGTGCGAAAACTTGTATTGGTTGTTCAGGTGCTGCAGGCAATTTTGGTCGCCGCAACAGTAGCCATGTCCGGACAACTGCTCTTCGCTGTCATCATGCTGGCAATTGTCCTCGGGGTTTCTGTCGTAACTTTGCTGTCCATGAAAAACAAAAAAAGATAAAAGAATCCCCGCATCAGTTAGATGCGGGGATTCTTTTATGGCTGATAATTGATTGCCGCTGCGGCCAATGTTTTCGCCGCAATGAGCATTGCTTCTTCTTTGAAATCAAATTTCGGGTGGTGATGTGGAAACACTTCGCCATCCGGCATTGCGCCTGTGAAGAAAAACGTACCTGGAACTTTCTGCAGGTAATAGGCGAAATCTTCGCCGCCCATTTGCGCGGGTGCGTTATAAACTTCGGTGACGCCCGGCACTGTCGCCGCAACGTCCTTCAAGTACATCGTTTCTTCAAGGTGGTTGACGACCGCCGGATAGCCGCGCATGAAATTGAATTCTGCGGTGCTGTCTGTTGCGATGCTCGTTCCTTCAACCACGCGCTGCATTTCCTGTTCCATCAGCACGCGGTTTTCTTCAGTGAAAGTCCGTACCGTACCCGACAATTCTGCGTGGTCAGCAATGATATTGTACGGGTTTTGCGCAACGAATGAGGTGACGGAAAGCACGGCGGATTGGAGCGGATCGACACGCCGCGCAACCAGTTGCTGCAAGTTCGTGACAAGTTGCGATCCGATGACGACGGCGTCTTTTGTCTCATGTGGGTTTGCGCCGTGTCCGCCGCTCCCTTGGATTTTAATCGTGAAGGCGTCCGCCGCTGCCATGAATGGCCCGACGCGGTAATCGATTCTGCCGAGTGGGGAGGTCGACCATAAATGAGTCCCGAAGATGACGTCGACGCCGTCCAACACGCCGGCTTCAATCATCGCCTGGGCTCCGCCTGGTGCCAATTCCTCCGCGTGCTGATGGATGAGCACATAGGTGCCGCTCAGCTCACGGCGCATCATATGTAGGGTTTTTCCCAATACGAGCAGTGTGGCGGTATGTCCGTCATGGCCGCAAGCGTGCATGACGCCGGGAACCGTCGATTTATATGGAACACTTTTCTGGTCGTTAATCGGCAATGCGTCAAAGTCTGCGCGCAAAGCGACGGTTTTTCCAGGGCGTTCTCCGTGAATGGTCGCCACAACACCGTTCCCGCCGACACCATGTTGAACGTCAACGCCAAGCTGTTCGTAATAGTGGCGGATATAATGAGCCGTTTTTGTTTCCTTGAAAGAAGGTTCCGGATGCATGTGAAGATGCCTGCGGATGTCCACCATTTCCTCATAGGCTGTGTCCAATTCTGCATAAATCTTTTCTAACATTCAAGCAGCTCCTCTCATTTGTCAAAATAATGATAATTAAATGATAGCATAAAAAAAGAGCCAAATGGCTCTTTTGTCAATAAGTGAAGTTCAGGTAAGACGCGATAAAGTAAATGATGATGATTCCCAGTGAAGGTAGCGCATAGATGAATGACGAGATCGTTTTCTTTTGGAGCAATGACCATAACACAAGAATGCTCATGAAAAAGACTCCGACAGCGATGATCATATGCGAACCGGACACAGCTGATATGATTGGGCCTGCGGTGTAGACCGGATCTGACAACGCCAGAATGATCATGTTGAAAATATTGCTTCCCAAGATTGCACCGACTGCCATATTGACGTTGCCAAGGCGCAATGCCACGAAAACAGCAATGGCTTCAGGAAGGGAAGTAGTGGCAGCAATCAGAAAACTGCCGATAAAACTTGAACCGATTCCCGTTATGATAGCAATTTGATCTCCGAGAATGGATAATGCCGTACCGGCGCCAAGAATGACAAGCGCTGCGACGACGAACCGGAAGATGGCCGCTTTCGCGGAAAGTCCCGCAGTGGGGTTCACCGGCTGAACATCCGGCAGTTCGACATTGGCCGACGGTTCGGATTTTGGCAGCTTGTTGATGATGAGCATACCCGCGACGTAGCTGATTCCGATGATCAAGGCATCGATGCCGATGCCAAAAATGGAAGCGTCAATCCGAAGCCACAACGCGGCTATAACAAGCGTCGTCAGGAAAAGGCCTAAAATGGCAGTGTAAAAATGCTCGCGTTCCGCTATCGCCAGCATGCGTCTGCGGCGAAGCAGGAAATCGAAAACCGCCAGGATGAACAAATTGAACAAATTCGAGCCGATCATATTGCCGACAGCAATGTCGGCATTGCCGATGGCGGCCGCTGAAAAACTCGTGGAAACTTCAGGCAGCGATGTCGCGCCGGCAAGCAGCAGCGTACCGACCATCATACCGCCCATCGCAGTTTTATCGCTGATGACGTCTGCGTATTGCGATAATTTGATAGCCCCAAATACAGTCACGGCCGCAGCCAGGATGAAATAAACAAAAACCAATATAATGCTCCTCCAATCGAAACGCATAGCTTCTATATAAAAGAGCTAAGCGTCCAACATCTATTTATTCTTCTTCAGTTTTCGCTTTATAGGTAGAGACGTAGGAGACACCGGAGAAAATATTCGGGCGTTTTTCAGCCGAAGCGCCTTCCGGTTTAGCATGCGCTTTGGAGAAAGCCTGTGATTCTTTCCATTTTTCAAAGAAGGCAGGGGATTCCCATTCAGTCAATACGATGTACGTATCCGAATCGAGCGGGCGCAGCACACGGAAAGCGACATAGCCTGGTTCGTTTTCAATGGCACCGGCGCGGTTTTTGAAGCGGTGCTCGAAAATCGGCCGGCCTTCATCGGTCACCGGGATATTATTGAAGACAAAAAATCCTTTTTCCTGGAATGTCCCTGTACCATCAACCACCTCATAGCGGCGCGGCGTCTGGAAAATCGATTTGCCTTCTGTCTCATGCAGCAGCAGCGTTGCGTTCTCCCCCTGCATCAGCACCATCGTTTCATCGGCATGCTTTTCACGCATCTTTTTCATAAAGTCGTAAGTGCCTGTCGTCATGAATAAATTCATCTGAATTCCTCCTTAAATATCTATCTATATTATACAGCGTTCCCTCATCAAAATGCTGCGAAACACTTAATGGCAATCCGGTGAAAGTATAAGCGTCTAATTTATGACATTTGCATAAGTAATCTATACAATAAGGTACGGAGCGTCTATAGTATATACGGATATAGGATGCAAAGGACACAAAGAACTGAAGGGATGAAGATATACATGACACAATTTAATGATACTTTTTTGAAGGCAGCGCGCGGTGAAAAGACCGATCATGTACCAGTGTGGTACATGCGCCAAGCAGGGCGTTCGCAGCCGGAATACCGGAAAATCAAAGAAAAATACTCGTTGGAGCAGATCACGCACCAGCCGGAACTGTGCGCATATGTCACTAAACTTCCGGTTGACCAATACAATGTGGACGCGGCTGTTTTGTATAAAGACATCGTGACGCCGCTGCCAGCAATCGGCGTGGACGTTGAAATCAAATCAGGCATCGGCCCAGTGGTCGACAACCCGATCCGCACGATGGCGGATATCGAACGCTTAGGTGAAATCAACCCGGAGCAAGATGTGCCATATGTTCTTGAAACGATCCGCATTCTGACTCAAGAGCAATTGAATGTGCCGTTGATCGGATTTTCAGGCGCGCCATTCACGCTTGCGAGCTATATGATCGAAGGCGGCCCGTCCCGCAGCTACAACAAGACAAAAGCGATGATGGTGTCCCAGCCGCAAATGTGGTTCGCGCTGATGGACAAACTGGCGGATACAATCATCCCTTATGTAAAAGCACAAATCAAAGCAGGCGCGAAAGCGATCCAGATTTTCGATTCATGGGTTGGCGCATTGAATGTGGAAGATTACCGGATTTTCATCAAACCGGTCATGGACCGTATTTTTGCAGAACTCCGTACAGAAGGCGTCCCGTTGATCATCTTCGGCGTCGGCGCAAGCCATCTGGCGAAAGAATGGCATGATCTGCCGGTCGATGTTGTCGGATTGGACTGGCGCCTACCGATTACAGAAGCACGGGAAATGGGCCTGACAAAAACCTTGCAAGGCAACTTTGATCCATCTTATTTACTGGCGGATTGGTCAGTCATCGAAAAACGCGTAAAAGCGATTTTGGATATGGGTATGCAGCAGGACGGCTATATTTTCAATTTGGGCCACGGCGTGTTCCCAGAAGTGCAGCCTGATACATTGAAGAGATTGACTTCACTGGTACACGAATACAGTGCCGCCCACAAAGCAGGCAACTGAAGTACGGCAAATTTCTTATGAGGTGATAATGATGAAGAAGACAATGGGATTATTGGTGATGGCGTATGGTACGCCTTACGAAGAAAGTGATATTGAACGCTATTACACGCATATCCGCCGTGGACGCAAGCCGAGCGAAGAAAGCTTGCAGGATTTAAAGGACCGCTATAAAGCGATCGGCGGCCTTTCACCTTTGGCGAAAATTACACAGGACCAGGCGGATGCACTTTGCGCACGGTTGAACGAAACTCAGGATGACATCGAATTTAAGATGTACCTCGGTTTGAAGCACATCGAACCGTTTGTCGAAGACGGTGTTGAAGCGATGCACCGCGATGGCATCAAAGAAGCGATTTCAATTGTTTTGGCTCCGCATTTCTCGACTTTCTCCGTCAAGTCATACAATGGCCGCGCGGCAGAAGCCGCTGAAAAAGCCGGCATCCAATTGACTTCTGTCGAAAGCTGGTACAAAGAACCGAAATTCATCCAATACTGGAGCGAAAAAGTCAGCGAGGCGTTTGCTGAGATGTCTGAAGAAGAACGCGCTAAATCATGCCTGATTGTTTCTGCGCATTCATTGCCTGAGAAAATCATTGCGAACGGTGACCCATACCCGGACCAACTGAAAGAGACAGCGGATTTGATCGCACAGGCAGCTGGCGTTGAACATTACGAAGTCGGCTGGCAAAGTGCCGGACAAACTCCGGAGCCTTGGATCGGACCAGACGTCCAGGATTTGACTCGTGAATTATATGATGTCAAAGGATATCGTTCGTTCGTTTACACGCCGGTAGGCTTTGTCACCGATCACCTGGAAGTGCTTTTCGACAACGACTACGAATGTAAAGTCGTGTGCGACGAACTCGGAGCGACTTACAGACGTCCGGAAATGCCGAACGTACAACCATTGTTCATCGATGCAATGGTCGACACGGTAATGAAAAAAATGGCTGAGTAATCAGCAACGATAGAAACGATAGAAAGGGGGGAGGACGTGGCCGAAGGAGCGCGTAAAGTGGCAGTTGTAGGCGGGGGAATTGCGGGTCTGTCTGCAGCATACTATTTGCAAAAACAAGCGAGAGCCGAAGGGGTTTTACTGGATATCACGTTAATAGAAGCAGCGCACCGATTAGGCGGCAAAATCCAGACGCTTCGCAAAGATGGTTTTGTGATTGAGCGTGGACCGGACTCGTTCCTCTCCCGAAAAGAGAATATGATGGAATTGGCCAAAGAATTGGGCATCGGCCAGCAATTGATGGAAAGTGCATCCGGCCGTGGATGCGTCATGGTGGAAGACCGCCTGCATCCGATCCCGGATGGCTCAGTGATGGGGGTGCCGACTAAAATCGTCCCCTTCCTTGTTTCTGACCTTTATTCCTGGAGCGGCAAAATCCGCGCGGCGGGTGATTTGGTGCTGCCCAAGTCGGACATGTCAGAAGACCAACCGCTTGGACGGTTTGTGCGCCGGCGCTTCGGCAACGAAGTGGTGGACAATCTGATTGAACCGCTGTTCACCGCCATTTATGGCGGTGACATCGACAAGCTGAGCCTGCATGCGACTTTTCCAGCTTTCAGTAACATTGAACAGCAATACGGCAGTGTTATCCGGGGCATGAAAAAAAGCAGTGATTTCAATGCGGAAGAGTTCAGTGCCAACGGGCTTGGCTCGTCGCAGAACTTCAAGCAAGGCATGGGCACAATCGTGGACACCCTTGAAAGCCGTTTGGAAGATTGCACCGTTTTGAAAGGCGTTAAAGTGGAGAAACTTGAAAAGCAGAACGGGCAGACACTCCTGTCCTTGAATAATGACTCAGCTATTCTGGCGGACGAAGTGATTCTTGCGTTGCCGCACACGCGCATTTTTCCGCTATTCGAGCGCTTCGGCTTATTGAAGCCCCTGAAAGAAATGCCGGCGGCTTCAGTGGCCACCGTGTCGATGGCGTTTTCTGCCGAGCCTTACAATTGCCTTACTGAAAATGCCGCTGGCTTTGTTGTCGCACGAAACAGCGACATAGCGATCACTTCCTGCGCTGCGTCGCACCTCAAATGGCCCGGCCATGCGCCGGAAGGGAAAATGCTATTCAAAGCCTTTATTGGCAAAGTCGGCGATGAAACGGTCGTCGATCTTTCCGATAGCGAAATCGAGAAAACGGTGTTGGCCGATCTGCGGAAATCGATGAATTTGAGAGGTGAGCCTGAATTCACAGTGGTTTCGCGCTGGAAAGAAGCGCTTCCCCAATTTCTCGTCGGCCATCATGAACGCATCGCACAAGCGAAGCAAGAACTGAAAGCCGATTTCCCTGCCATCCAGATGATCGGCAGTTCGTTTGAAGGCTTTGGCCTTCCTGGCTGCATCGAACAAGGCAAGCTGGCGGCGCAGCAAATAATCGCTCGCTGCGCTGTAAAGCACCTTAAAGCGGAGGAAGCAATATGAAAAAATTGATTATCATCGCCTTGCTTTTGATGCTGCTTTCAGCTTGCGGGGCGGGAGATGCTGATTCCGGCGATACGGATTTTGTGGTGGAAGAGCTGGTGGTTGAAATCCAGACGCCTGAACAAGTGGGAGCTGGCCAAAAGGTCGCCTTGATAGCGAAAGTGACCCAAGGCGACGAAGTTGTGGAAGACGCGGATGAAGTGATTTTCGAAGTATGGCAATCTGGCAGCCGCGATGACAGCGAGATGCTTGAAGCCAAGCATGTTGGCGATGGCATCTATAGAGCCCAAACCACATTCGAAGAAGGCTTATATTTCACCTATGCCCACACCACGGCACGTCAGCTCCATGTCATGCCGAAGCACCAAATTACAGCTGGCAATCCGGATCCGGCGTCAATCGTTCCGGACGGCAGCAGCGAAACGGACAACATGAAGAATATGGAAAAACATAAAGGGCATTAACCCTTGCAACAGCCGCCGGCAAAGAGCCAGCGGTTTTTTATTTTTTAGAGGGTTGTGATTTTGAACTGGGATTGAGGAGCCGCGTTTTTTGCTAATGCTGGTTAAATTTCAAGCAACACATGTTAACCGAGGGCTAACGGAGGTTAACTTTCCGCTAACGCTTGTTGACGCCGATTTAACACTTGTTAACGGAGCACAATAAAAAAAGGCAATCGAGAATTTCTCGATT
>DATISS010000059.1:0-11442 GCA_035468565.1 Planococcus sp. (in: firmicutes) | reverse complement strand
GGACTTCATCTATGACAATATCGCTTCTGAAGATAAACAAATCATCCGCTCAGAAACCGGCAAGCATATGATCTGCTATAGCGAGGATTGTGAAGATTGGTTCATCCGGGTTTTGGCTTTTATGAAGAAAGGCGTAGAGTAAACTGATTATTAGAACCTTTGCGTATTGATTGCAAGTGCTTAAAAACCGTGTTATTGTAGTAAAAGCAATGGATACATTTTTGGAACGCTCTTCCCTGTGAAGAGTATTTTTTTGAGCAAAACGGTTTGTTCTACTTACTGGGCATCAAAACCCGCCGATCAGACCGCTCGGCAACGCCCGAGCTTTTTCTGTTCACACATCCCCTCTGACTTAAAACTACAGAGTATGATTTTCGACGTGAAACTTCCTCATAAAGGCTCGACTTTGTCACGATTTCATCTAAAATGTACACCATTTGTAAATAAGATGAAGACAAAAGGAGATTGAAAACATTTGGTAAAATTTTCAGAGTTAAATATTAGCGAAACAACTTTAAAGTCCGTAAAACGCATGGGGTTTGAAGAAGCAACACCGATTCAAGAAGGCACAATCCGTCTAGGTATGGAAGGCAAGGACATTATCGGACAAGCCCAAACGGGAACTGGTAAAACAACTGCATTCGGTATTCCGTTGATCGAAAAAATCAACACTAAAGATGGCAGCGTTCAAGGATTAGTAATTGCGCCAACTCGCGAACTAGCAATACAGGTTTCAGAAGAGTTGTACAGACTGGGCCAAGATAAAAACGTGCGTATCCTTTCAGTATACGGTGGCCAAGAAATTAGCCGTCAAATACGTGCACTTAAAAACGGTCCACACATTATCGTTGGTACACCTGGACGCCTTTTGGACCATATCAACCGCCGTACGCTTAAATTGGATAATGTAAACACATTGATCCTTGACGAAGCTGACGAAATGTTGAACATGGGCTTCATCGAAGACATCCAAACAATCATGTCAAGCGTGCCAGATACTCGCCAGACATTGTTGTTCTCAGCTACTATGCCGGATGCTATCCGCCGCATTGCAGAGAAATTCATGAAGACTCCTGAAATCGTTAAAATCAAATCAAAAGAAATGACTGTTGAAAACATCGAGCAATTCTATGTTAAAGCAGTAGAGCGCGAGAAATTCGACGTTCTTTCACGCCTTTTGAATGTTCAGCAGCCTGAGCTTGCAATCATCTTCGGACGCACAAAACGCCGGGTTGACGAATTAGCTAAAGCATTGAATATCCGCGGCTACTTAGCTGAAGGAATTCACGGCGATTTAAGCCAAGCAAAACGTATGTCAGTTTTGAAGCAGTTCAAAGCAGGCAAAATCGATATTTTGGTTGCAACTGACGTAGCAGCTCGCGGACTTGATATCTCAGGCGTATCACACGTATACAACTTTGATATTCCACAAGATCCTGAAAGCTATGTCCACCGTATCGGCCGTACTGGCCGTGCAGGTAAAAAAGGAGTCGCAGTCACGTTTGTAACACCACGTGAAATGGGCTACTTGGGCATCGTTGAGCGCACAACTAAGAAAAAAATGGAAGCATTGGTTCCACCGACTGCTGACGAGGCTGTACTTGGCCAAAAACGCGTAGCTATGGAACAATTGCAAGAAATGACAGAGAAAAACAATCTTGGCGAATACCGCGACTTCGCGGCTAAAATGCTGGAAAACTTTGACGCTGTTGACTTAGTTGCTGCTGCACTTAAAACAATGACTAAAGAACCGGAAGATGTTCCAGTCTCTATTTCCGAAGAACGTCCTTTGCCATCACGCGGAGGCGGCGGATATAAAGGTAAAAGTGGAAGCGGACGCAGCAGTGGAGGCGGCGGCTATAAAGGCAGCCGTTCAACTGGATCAGGCCGTCCATCTTCAAGCCGTTCAGGCACTGGAGCTGGTGGCGCAGGCGCAGGCGCAAGCCGACGCCGTGAAGGCGGCACAAGCGGTGGAGGGCGTCCTGGACGCACTCGCCGTCACGAATCTTAAGAAGAAAAGCGTAAGTGCCGGTTCAGCTCCAAAAGGCATAAGGCAGACCAGCGAAGTGGCGTTCTTTGCCACACAGCTGGGTTGACTTATGTCCCGAGGAGCTCGGCACTAGAGCTAGATCATAAGAAAAGTGTAAGCTAATATAGAAGGCGGATACGAAAACAGGAAACTGTTTTCGTATCCGCCTTTTTTGCGCTTTCAAACTGATGTACAATGGACTGAAACGCATCAATGCATGAATCGTATAATAGAGTAGAGCGGAGTAGGAGTGAAAAAGTAAAAATTCTTCATGTTGTTAAGTGAATAAGTGGGTTGATACTCAGTAAAGAACCCCCGCAAGACAGGATACTCTTATACCTATCTCTGTCTCTGCTCCCTAGGAGTCGGAGCTGTTTTACTACATATCAGGGAACTGCAAGAAACTGCAGAGAGTGTATCTTTTAAGTTCTTTAAGCAAGGAAATGATTCGCTAACATGAATATACTTGTTTGCGACGAATCAGCGAAGCGATGCAGGAGCAACGGTTTTCGTAGCGAGGGAAGCGGCTGAAGCCGTGCCCGCGGAAAGCGTCCGCCTGAAGCGAAATGAAAAGGCTATCGGAAGTTTATTGATAGTCTGAAAGATGGGGTGCAGCAGGTGAAAAATCAACCAAAAAATCAAATTTCAAGAAAAGGGCTGACGGTTTGGCGGCTCTACGGCTTAATTGAAACGCTCGTCATTGCGTTAGTTGCGGCGGGCTTCGGGGCATTGACTTATTTTTTTGAGTGGCCGGAATGGCTTTATGCCGCTTACGCAGGCATTATTGTGTTTTTCGGATTTTTGCTTATTTATTTGTTTCCGAAAATCCGTTGGCAGCGTTGGCGTTACGAGGTGCGGGAACAGGAAATCGAATTGCAGCACGGGCTGTTCATCGTTCGCCGCACACTGGTGCCGATGGTTCGCGTGCAGCATGTCGATACTGCCCAAGGCCCTATTTTAAGGAGATACAATTTGGCTGAAATTTCCATTTCAACAGCAGCGACTGTCCATACGATTCCGGCGTTGATCACGGAAGAGGCGGATGAACTGCGAGCCAGAATTTCTGTCTTGGCAAGGGTGGCGGAAGATGATGTCTGAAACTCGTTATAAACTTCATCCGCTGTCTGCATTTTTGAACTTCTTAAAAGCCTTGAAAGAGCTGATTGTACCCTTTATCGTCATATTCGGTGTCAACTTGTTCCGAGATGGCGGCGTATCGGGGATGTTTACCCAAGGGTGGCAAGGACTGATCCCTTTTTTCGTGGGCCTCGTTGTCGTGCTTTTCATGTTAGTGGCTGGAATTATCAAGTGGAAGCGTTTTGTCTATTGGTTTGAGGACGGCGAGTTGCGCATCGAGTATGGCTTGTTCGTGAAGAAAAAGCGCTATATCCCTTTTGACAGGATTCAAAGCCTAAATTACACCGAAGGGATTTTCCATCGGCTGTTCGGCTTGGTCAAAGTGAAGGTTGAAACTGCGGGTTCCGGAAAAGCCGGGGAGTCGGAGGCGGAGTTGACAGCGATCAATCGCGAAGATGCTGACCGCATCGCAAGCAAGATGGAGGAAGCGAAGAGGGGCTATCATCAGCAAGTGGCAAGTGACGAAGAAGTGCAAACTGCTTCGGTGGAAATACCGGAGAAAAAAGGGGTGCACGTATTTTATCGCATGACACTCAAGGAATTGGTGATTTTGGCGACGACGTCAAGCGGCATCGGAGTGGTGTTATCGGCTGTCGCGGTTTTCCTGTCCCAGTTTTCGGATCTGATTCCTTACGAAGCGCTTTACGAAGAAGTTATGCTGTTCTTGCGCTTTGGCTATTTGATTGTCGCAGTGGCTGTTTTCATGGTGCTGGCGATTGCCTGGATCATTTCCGTGTTCCTGACGATTTTTGCAAATTACCAGTTCACCATTCAGGCGGATGAGGACAATATCTACATTACGCGGGGCTTGCTTGAAAAAAAGAAAATTTCGGTGCCATTCAAGCGGGTGCAGGGAATCAAAATTTCCCAAAATCCTTTGCGTGAATGGTTTGGTTATGCGACGGTGACCGTAGAAAGTGCAGGTGGTTCGCTGGGCGATAAAGAAGAGAAAATCCGTCTTTTCCCGCTCGCTAAGAAGTCAGTGATGCTGCCGGTGCTGTCGGAATTATTTCCGGAAACAGAGTGGGAACCGAAACTTACAGGCGCGCCGAAGCGCAGTGTCCGTTTTTTCTATCGCCTTGATTTCATCTGGATGGCTCCACTTATTGCGGCAATAAGCTATTTCTTTTATCCTTATGGGCTCTTCAGCTTGCTGCTGGTACCGGCTATCATTGGGCTCGGCATATGGCAGCACCGGACTGTGGGCTATGCACTAACCGGCAGGCAGTTGACGATGCAATTCCGCGGCTTCAGCAAACATTCCTTCTATTTAATGAAGCGGCGCGTGCAGGCGCTCGATGTCACACAAAGCTACTTCCAGCGCCGCAAGCAATTGGCTTCTATTGAAGCGACAATCAAATCCGGGACGATGGGCGCTTCCGCGCGGATCAATCACATGGATACGAGCGACGCTGAGCGCATCATGGCTTGGTATGAACCTTCAAGCAGGCCGTTGCTGGAAGAGGAAAAAAGTCAGCCGGAATATTTCTCCGGCTGACTTTTATTTTTTCGCTTTCCAGCTGAGGATCCTTTTTGGATGGAAATAGCTCAATCCGATAATGAAACCTGTAATCATCCCTGCGATATGCGCAGTGGCATTGATATTCGGCGTCAAGAAAGTCATCACTATACTTATGACGATGATTGGCAGTATAATTTGTCTCAGTTGCGGCAAAGCGCGCCGCCCGTAATAGAGCAAAGCCGCGAAAGCGCCCAGAATTCCGAAGATTGCACCGCTCGCACCGACATGCAGGTAGTCCAAGGGCTCAAGGAAATAGGTTGCCACGGTGCCGAAAAGCCCCGCCAATCCATAAACCGTCAAGAATCGGACTTTCCCAGTCAGCTTTTCAAGTTCTGGGCCAAACAGGAACAACGAGAACATATTGAACAATAAATGCATCATACCACCGTGCAAAAACATCGGTGTGATGAACCTCCACCATTCGCCTTGTGATATCGCATAATTATAACCGACCCCGAACTCGAAAATCAGGTCGCCAATGACTGGAAGCCATCCTAATAAGTAAATAACGATATTGATGGCAAGCAAGGCTGATACGACAGGATACATACGCAAATACTGCGAAAAACTTTCTGTGCGGATAAACATGTAGTCACCTCTTTTTCATACATGTTATTATACCTTTTTAGGGTTTGCGATTGAAAGGAGAAACATTTATGATTATTGGAATCGGTCTGGATATCGTCGAACTTGGGCGCATCCGGAGAATAGACGCCAAATCGCCGAAGCTGCGCGAACGTGTTTTGACAACGCGGGAACTCGCTGAATACACAGCGTTGTCCAGCACGCGAAAAAGCGAATTTCTGGCTGGCCGTTTTGCGGCAAAAGAAGCATTCGGCAAAGCCAACGGTACAGGCATTGGTGCGTTCTGCTCTTTTCAGGACATTGAAATCCGCAAAGATGACAAAGGGAAGCCCCGCTTATTTTATCAGCAGCGGGAGACTGGGTTGGTTTCAATCACCCATACGAAAGAATATGCTGCGGCACAAGTGCTTTTGCAATCTTAAACAATCGGAGTGAGGACATGACGGAAAATTATCGGCCGACAAAAGCGATCATCGATTTAGGCGCTATAGAGAAAAACCTGGCTTCATTTAAAAAAGGGCTGGGCGCTACGGAAATAATGGCTGTTGTAAAAGCGGATGCATACGGGCACGGCGTGCTGGAAGTGGCGCGGCGAGCAGTGGATACGGGCATCAAACTATTGGCGGTAGCGACGCCTGACGAAGCGTTGTTTCTGCGGAAGAACGGCTTTCAGGAAAAACTCCTTGTAATGGGAGCGACTCCCGCATCGTTTGTGCCAGTAGCCCAACAAGAGGGAATTGCCCTCGCGGCTATTTCGTTGGATTGGCTGGACACCGCTTCGGGCGCCCAGAATCCGGAGTTTCTTCCATTAAAAGTCCATTTGAAGATCGATACCGGCATGCGGCGTGTTGGTGTAGCTGTAGAAGAGGCAGAAAGAGCAATTGAGGAAATCCGCCGCCATTCGATGTCGTTTGAAGGCATATTCACCCATTTCGCCACCGCAGATGAGCAATCAGGCGAGTTGTTCGAACGGCAAGTCAAGCACATGGAAGATATCATCGGCCGGCTCGATGACCGCAATGTAATGGTCCATGTATCGAATAGCGCGGCTGCGCTTATGCATCCGGATCTCGCATATGATGCAGTGCGGATCGGGATTTCGATGTACGGTATCGCCCCTTCTGCCTACGTAGAAGAAATGATGCCCTTCCCCTTAGTCCCGGCCATGACCCTGGAAACGGAAATTGTCCATATCAAAAGGGTAAAGGCAGGAGAAGCCATCAGCTACGGCGGCACTTATTGCTGCAAGGAAGATGAATGGATCGCTACGCTGCCAATCGGCTACGCTGACGGCATGCTGCGTGGCCTTCAAGGGCAGGATGTGCTGGTGAAAGGCGAGCGGGCGCAGATTGTCGGGCGCATCTGCATGGACCAGTGCATGATCCGTGTTCCTGAAAAAATGCCGATTGGAGAAAAAGTCCAATTGTTCGGAAAGCAAGGTAAAGAGGAAATTCGAATCAATGAATGGGCGGATAAACTGGACACAATTTCTTATGAAATCCCCTGTATTTTAACAAAAAGAGTCCCAAGAGTGTACGTTTGAAAGATGGAAATGCCAATAATGTCTTTTCACTGTCCGTCTTAGATGTTAAGATAAAAGGGTGAGGCAAGAAAGAACGGTATTTTTCGGAGGTGTAGGGCTGTGTATGAAAGATCGAAGCCAAGAGAAGTGGTAGTGAAACTGCCTAAACAATTGATGTCAGAGTTGACAACACATTCAGATGAACGGTTTCAAGAGCGCGGCGACTATGTTTACGTTTCCACTCAAAGGGTAACAAAAAATATATACGATTCACATCATATTCGAGAAGCAATGATCAAAGGCTACGTGGAGATGTCACAAATCAATTTATCAATCGCTTGTGAATGTTCTCACGCAGAGTACGAAGCGGAGCACACGACCGTGCGACTCGTAAGCGGAGGTTGACAATTTGATTGTAAAACGTGGAGACGTTTTTTTTGCAGAATTATCTCCAGTAGTTGGGTCTGAGCAAGGCGGGACCCGGCCAGTGCTGGTTATACAAAATGATATAGGGAATCGTTTCAGCCCCACGGTGATTATTGCAGCGATAACGGCGCAGATCCAGAAAGCGAAATTGCCGACTCACGTTGAAATCAATGCCAAGAAATATGGCTTTGAGCGTGATTCGGTCATCTTGCTTGAACAATTGCGTACGATCGATAAATCCCGTTTGACTGATAAAATTACTCAACTTGATGAAGCGTTGATGGAAAAAGTCGACGAAGCGTTAGAAATCAGCGTCGGTCTTGTTAAGTTCTAAGCATACATACTCCTGAAAACATCTGGAAGGTCATTCTTTCGGGTGTTTTTTTCTATGTTCCTTTAAGAATCTGGTGGCTAGGCAACAAAAAAGATGTGAAAAAAACTTTTTTCCGATACAATAATAGATAGATTATCTAAAGTGCAACTGGATGTGTTCGCTGCATGGAATTACAGGGAGGTTTACAACAGAAAATGAATAAGCAAATGGCTGGATATATTCAAGAAAATAACACCGAAATAATCGCCGAATGGCAGGAGCTTATGAAGAGCGAAAAAATTGATCGTTCTTTCCAAGTTATGCCGACGGATTTGATGAACCAGACGAGCAAGGAATTTGCAGATCTGATGGTGTCGAATCTATTGGAGAGCCACCAGGCTTATGAAACCCGCTTGAACGATTTTGCTGAAAAAGTAGTGCGCCTTGGATGGTCGATGACGTTTGTCACAAAAGCGATCGATCATTTCTCGGAAGTGGTGTTCGAAGGGATGGAAAGAGGAGGGCTCATTACGCAGGAGAATTTCCGCGACTTCTTCAAAGAATTCAATAAATGGATCATCCCGATCCGTGACAGCACGGTCGCAGCCTACTCGAAAACGTGGGAGCGCACTGTAACCCTGCAGAAAATCGCTTTGCAGGAGTTATCGGCTTCACTGATCCCTGTATTTGAAAAAGTATCGGTCATGCCGCTTGTCGGAACAATCGATACGGAGCGCGCGCGCCTGATCATGGAGAACCTGCTTGAAGGCGTAGTGAAGCACCGCGCGGAAGTAGTTCTTCTAGACATTACCGGTGTACCGGTTGTTGATACGATGGTGGCGCACCATATCATTCAGGCTGCTGATGCTGTGCGTCTAGTCGGCGCGAAATGCATGTTGGTGGGAATACGCCCTGAAATTGCCCAAACGATTGTCACGCTAGGCATCAATTTAAATGAGTTTACGACTACAAGTACTTTACAGCGTGGTGTGGAGCAAGCACTTGCTTGGACCAATCGCAAAATCGTGGAGGTTGATGGACAATGAATTTTCGGATTCCGATTTTAAAACTAAGAGACACATTGATCGTTTCCATCCAGTGGGAATTGGATGACCAGACAGCCATCCAGTTCCAGGAAGATCTATTGAATAAATTACACGAAACAAGCGCACGTGGAGTCGTGATTGATTTAACATCTGTTGATTTCATCGATTCGTTTATCGCAAAAGTCTTAGGGGACGTCATTAGCATGTCAAGCCTAATGGGAGCGCGAGTGGTTATTACCGGTATTCAACCAGCAGTGGCTATCACTTTGATCGAGTTAGGAATTCGACTTGAAGATGTTATGACAGCCCTGGATCTAGAAAACGGGCTAGATAAACTTCAACTGGAATTGGAGGCTTAAAAATGAGCAACCAGTCTTCGGTGGAAATTTTAACGGAATGGGATATTGTTGCAGCCAGACAGCTCGGGCGCAATGTTGCAAAAGAGCTGGGTTTTGGCACTGTTGATCAGGCGCGTATTACGACGGCAATCAGCGAGCTTGCCCGCAATATTTATTTATACGCTGGACAAGGAAGAATTGAAATTCAACAATTGATGGAAAATGGCAATAAGGGAATTTTAATTATCGCTGCCGATCAGGGTCCTGGAATTCCAGACATCCGTAGAGTGATGGAAGACGGATTTTCTACCTCTGGAGGATTAGGTGCAGGATTGCCAGGTGTCAAACGGTTAATGGATGAATTCAAGATTGAAACGATCCCGGGAGAAGGGACAGATATAAGAGCTACGAAATGGCTTCGATAGGAGGGGCACACATGGTCCACAAAATCGAAAATCAATACAAAGAAATTTTAAATCAGTACATGCAGCGCCAGTCAGAACAGAATTTGTATGTCGGCCAGAACTTCAGCCGGCAGCTTATTTCTGAAAACATTTCTCCGGAAGAAGTCATCAGTGTCCATAAGGCGGCGATGCAGGAAATTTACAAAGACTTGCCTGACGTGGTTTGGCATTCTTTCGATTTCCTGATTGAAATGATGATCAGTTACGGCCTCGCACTGCAAGAGCGGCAAAGCTTGTTGAAGCGGCAGGAAGAAATAAGAGTAGAGATGGACTTGGCGGCAAATGTCCAGGAGACTTTGCTGAAAACGAAATTGCCTGCACTGGATGGCTTGGATATTGGCTTATTGTCAATTCCTGCACGGAAAATGAATGGCGACTACATATATTTCATCAGTGACGCAGAAGGCCATGCCGGAATCGCCGTTGCAGATGTCATCGGCAAAGGGCTGCCGGCCGCTCTCTGCATGTCCATGGTCAAATTCGGCATGGACAGCCTCAATCATTCACCTGCAAACCCCTCGGAGGTTTTGGGTGTCATCAATCGGGTCGTCGAGAAAAGCATTGACGATTCGATGTTTGTTTCCATGTTCTATGGCAGATACGATGCGGAGAGCGCGCAAATGACTTATGGTTCGGCCGGGCACGAGCCAGCTATCTTGTATCGAGCCAACACCAATGAGTTCAGTGAATTATACGCCAAGGGCCTTTTGCTGGGCGTGTCGCCTACAGCGGAATATGAAGAGCATACGGTCCAACTTGAAGATAACGATATGGTCATCATGATGACGGACGGCGTGACGGAAGGCCGGACGGATCAGGGGTTCATCGAGCGCGAAGTCATTTTCGAAATGATTGAAGAGAAAAAGGATGAACCGGCTCAAGTAATCGTCCAGCATGTCTATGACGCTCTTGAACGCATGCAGAATGCCGTGCTGTCGGACGATTTTACATTAGTAATTTATAAAAAAGTCTGAAGTATGTTTAAAAACCGCCGCTTGGTGGTAATTAGACATACGATGGCTTTTTTAAATTAAGTGAAATATTGATAAAACAGGGGTGTCATAATAGATGAATATTCAAGTAGAACTAGAAGAATCAGGCAACGCATTAACAGGTTTTATCCGCGGTGAAATCGATGCACATACAGCACCTGTTCTCCGTGAAAAACTAGAAATGCACCATCATAAAGAAGGTTTAAATGCAGTGTTGGATCTTTCCGGCGTTGATTATATGGATAGTACTGGATTAGGGGTTTTCGTGGCATTCTATAAGTCAGTAAACGCTAAAGGTGGACATGTGAAGCTGAAAGGCCTTTCGTCACGTTTGAAACGTTTATTCGACATTACTGGTTTGGGCGAAATCATGGACATTGAATCAGCTGAAAAAGGTGGTAATTGATATGCGTCCATTCGATTATGTTGAAATGAGAGTGCCGGCAAAATCACAATACGTCGGTGTTGCCCGTTTGACGATTTCCGGATTGGCAAGCCGCATCGGCTTTTCGTTCGACGACATTGAAGATTTGAAAATCGCTTCAAGTGAAGCGGTGACGAATGCAGTCCAGCACGCTTATTCCGAAGGTGAAGAAGGCGAAGTTGTCATTGGCTGTGCGTTATACGGCGATAAGATTGAAATTATGGTAGCGGACCATGGCCAAAGTTTCGATTTTGAAGAAACGAAGGCGAAAGTAGGGCCATACCATGACCAAGAGGACGGGGCTTTTCTTCGTGAAGGAGGTCTTGGCCTATACCTGATCGAAACTTTGATGGATGAAGTAAAAGTACATCATCAGGAAGGTGTCACGGTCTTCATGACTAAGTATGTTGGAGGAGAGCAGGTGGAAGAGGATGTCGAAACGATCTCATCCTAATCAGCCTACCAAAGAGCAGGTATTGGAATGGATTGAAGCTTACCAGAAATATGAGGATGAAGAAGCTCAGACGAATCTGGTAAATAATTACAAACGCATTGTTGAATCCATTGCCCGAAAATATTCAAACGGCAAGTCTTATCACGAAGACATCGCCCAAGTAGGGATGCTTGGCCTTCTGGGAGCTATC
>DATISS010000058.1:0-40239 GCA_035468565.1 Planococcus sp. (in: firmicutes) | reverse complement strand
CAAGGCCAAATACAAGACGACAGCGTCCTGGAATTCTGACGAGTCCAACCCTGTAATGTCTTTGATCTTTTTTAATCGATAGCTCAAGGTATGGCGATGGATCTTTAATCGGGAAGCGGTTTCTGCATGGCTTTTATTGCAGGCGAAGTACTCTGTCAATGTCTGGCATAAAGGTTCGTTCAGACCCGCTAATATTCTGCCGGTGAACTTGGAAAGCTCATCTTGGGGATTCCGCTTCAGGAGCGCCATCAATTCCACATCTTGAAAATAAATCAATTGCTGTCCGGGGTTTCCGAAATCCAAGGCATTTCGCGCAGCCAAATAGGAAGTCCGTACATTGAAAATGCTGTCGACCGCTACACCGACTCCAATTCTCCCAGGAGCGTTTTTCTGCAAAAAATGGAGCAGGCTATACAATTCCTTTTCTAATTCAGACGGCTCCTCATTAGCTACCAAGAGGAAAATTTCGTTTAGTTGAGAATGGCCAGCGACAACGGTTTGGCCATGGAAATGCCCTTCAAGCTGTTCAATGATCCGGTGGGAAGGTGAAGGTGGTTTTTTCAATTCAATCAGCAGCGTGACAAATGAAATTTTGCCCTCGAGGCCCATTTGAAAAATCCGTTCATGCACTGCAGCAGAAAGCGGCTTGCCACTCGTCAGTTCTTCAAAAATCAATTCATTGCGCTTGCGGTTCCATTCGATATGGGAGGTGATGAGTGATTGGTGGACCATCATTTCCGTTGTCAATTGGACCAGCGTTGAAATTTCCTTTAACTCTGCCGGGTTGCCAGTGATTCCGATTACGCCGACTAATTTCCCTTGAAAATAAATCGGCAAATTGATGCCAGGTTTCACACCATGCCATTCCGCTAAATCGGATTCTGTAATCGATAGCGCCTCGCCGCTTCTAGCCACGTGCGCTGCCCCTTCATGAATCTTTTCAATCCGTTCCGCTTCTCCTGAAGCCAAGATCATGCCATTGGTATCCATGACGTTCAAATTGCGGTTCAGGCGGATCATGGTTTGCTCGACAATTTCTTCCGCTAGCTGTTTTGTTATCATAAAAGCTCCTCTTGGTATATATATTCTAAATATTTCGGTAAAAATATATACATTCAGTATAATGTATCTCCATACTTTTTTCATTATAATTCTATGTAAGCGCTTTAATATGTCGGTAAGGAGGTTTTGTTATTGAAAATCATGATAGCACCCGATTCATTTAAAGGCAGCTTGTCTGCAATGGAAGCGGCGCAGGCAATGGCGGAGGCGATACAAGAACTGGACAGCCAAGTGGAAATGGTCCTGCTGCCAGCAGCGGATGGCGGCGAAGGCACGATGAGCACTATGGTGGAAGCGACTGGCGGAAAATTGGTCGCCCAGCAAGTAGAGGATCCGCTTGGCCGGAAAATTTACGCCAGTTACGGGGTTCTTGGAGATGGCAAAACGTGCGTCATCGAGATTGCGGAAGCATCCGGATTGACGCTGCTGGAAGAACATGAACGAGATCCGCTCACCGCTTCTTCCTTTGGCACGGGTGAATTGATCAGGCATGCTTTGGATGCTGGTTTTCGGAGCTTCATCATTGGACTTGGCGGCAGCGCCACCAATGATGGCGGTGCCGGGATGCTCGAAGCTCTGGGCATGAAATTCCTGGATCGAGCTGGAGGGATTCTGGCACGCGGCGGCGGAGCACTTGGCGAGCTTGCTGAATTGGATGTTACCAGTTTTGATCCCCGCATTTCGGAAAGCACTTTCCTGATTGCTTGTGACGTGGAAAATGTTCTGGTCGGCGAAAATGGGGCCTCTGCGGTATTCGGGCCACAAAAAGGTGCATCCTCTGAAGCGGTCCGGCAGCTCGATGCCAACCTGCGGAATTTTGCAGAAATTGCCGAGCGGATGACGGGGATGTCTCTCCACTATAAAAAAGGTGCCGGTGCTGCAGGAGGTGCCGGTGGAGCGATGCAGGCATTTTTCTCTGGAGAAATGAGGCGCGGCGTCGATGTTGTATTAGAGGGCATTTCATTTCAAGCCCATTTAGAAACGGTCGATCTGATCGTGACCGGAGAAGGCAAAACAGATAGCCAGACTTTATCGGGCAAAACGCCTTTAGGCATTGCCGAAGCCGGAAAGAAAGCCGGCAAACCGGTTATCCTGATTTCCGGAATGGTCGACAGCAAGAGTTTGAGCCTGCTCGAACCTTATTTCACCGAAATCCATTCGGTCGTGGATGGGACGGTAACGGCAGAACAATCGATAGCCGATCCGTATAATCGGCTGAAGATGAAAACGCAAAATATTGTCGGAGTGTATTTGAAAAAACAAAAGGGGTGCTAAGATGTTATTCGTTATTATTGCGTTAAGCGTTGTATTGGTAGTGTTGTTGACTGCCGTTTTGAAAGTCCATCCATTCTTATCGTTATTGATCGGGGCATTCTTTATGGGAATAGCATCCGGTATGCCATTGGCCGATGTTGTGCTCAGTGTCAATGAAGGCTTTGGCGGGTTAATGACAAATATCGGGATTGTGATTGTCGCGGGTACAATCATTGGTGTCATTTTAGAAAAATCCGGTGCCGCTTACCGAATGGCGGAAGTGGTCTTGCGCCTGATCGGCGAAAAACGGCCGCAGCTGGCCATGTCAATCATCGGCTTTATCGTATCTATTCCTGTTTTTTGTGATTCTGGATTTATCATATTATCAAGCTTAAAAAAAGCGTTGGCCAAACGCGCAAAAGTATCCATCGCTTCGATGTCGGTGGCTCTTGCAACTGGTTTGTACGCGACGCATACATTAGTGCCGCCGACACCGGGGCCAATTGCAGCTGCCGGCAATATCGGAGCTGAAAATTATTTGGGGACCATCATTTTGATTGGATTGATTGTAGCGATTCCGGCTGCAATTGTGGGTTATATCTGGGCGGTCAAAGTCGCTTCGAAAATCGAAGTGCCTGAAGATACAGTGAAAAGCGGCGATTTGAGCTACGAAGAAGTCATCAAATCGTTTGGAGAAATGCCTTCTACATTCAAAGCGTTTCTGCCTATTGCGCTTCCTGTCTTGCTGATTGGAGCGGGATCAATCGCCAGTGTACTTGGCGGCGACGATACACTTACGAATACGGTGAAATTTTTAGGATCACCGACTGTGGCATTATTATTTGGTGTGTTTGCAGCCTTCTTATTGCTTCCGAAATGGAACGAGGAAACTTTGTCCGGATGGATTGGGGAAGGGCTGGTAAGTGCGGCGCCGATCCTATTGATCACGGGTGCCGGCGGAGCGTTCGGACGCGTTATCACCAATTCAGGCGTGGCGGATCTGATTGCTGGCATGGACTTGTCTGCACTCGCTGGAGGTTCATTATTCCTGCTGATTCCATTCTTTATCGCAGCAGCATTGAAAACGGCTCAAGGATCCTCAACTGCAGCACTGGTCATCACTTCGACCTTGGTGGCACCGCTCTTGCCGACACTTGGCGTTGAAGGTGCGGTTCCATTGGCGCTTGTGGTCATGGCTATCGGTGCCGGTGCTATGACGGTGAGCCATGTAAACGACAGTTTCTTTTGGGTGATTACCCAATTCAGTGGAATGAAAGTGGCAGATGCTTATAAAGCCCAGACAATGGCTACGTTGCTGCAAGGGGTTACCACAATTGTCTTCACGATGATCTTATGGACGATTCTTGTTTAACGATCAAAGTTAATTAAAACGATGTTCCATTGGAAAGAGAAAATATAGAAGAAACCCAAATAAACAAAGCGGATTGCATGTACCTGCAATCCGCTTTGTTTCGTTTTATGCATTTTTTGTGCTGTCAATCGGTGCATCCAAGTTTTGCTTCATATAATCTTTGCCCCATTCGTACATCGAGTCAAGAATCGGAATCAGGCTGTGTCCTTGGTCGGTCAGGGAGTATTCCACTTTCGGAGGAACAACCGGATACACTTCGCGGTGGACGATCAGATGTTCTTCCAGTTCCCGCAACTGAGTCACAAGCATGCGCTGGGTGATGCCCGGCATGAGGTTTTTTAATTCACCAAAACGTTTGGTTCCTTCTTTGCCTAAATGCCACAGGATCAACATTTTCCACTTTCCGCCAATGATCGAAAGGGTCAGTTCTTTTTCACAATTAAAGCTTTTTTCTCCCAAGTTGGGCATGTTCTTCGCTTCCTTCCTTAGTTGCAGCAACTTTCTCCGGGTCCAGAATAAATTTATCGATCGCATGGCGTACACCTTCGTCGTTGTTCGTGAGGGAGGTGTAATCCGCAATGTCTTTCACTGCCTGTACGGCATTGCCCATCGCGATGCCGAAACCGGCCGATTTGAGCAGTTCGGAGTCGTTGTGGTTATCGCCAATCCCGATGATTTCTGAACGGTCGATGCCAAGCGCATTCGCTAAGAATAAAAGGGCGCTTCCTTTGTTGGCTTCCGGATGCGTCACTTCGAGGTAGTTCTTTTTAGATTTTGCGATATAGGCAGAGTCGCCGAACAATGCCTGCAACTCCTGTTGCAAGGGATCAAGCACATGCGGTTCGTCGATAAACAGCAGTTTCGTAAAGCCATTTTGCGCAAGCCCGATCAAGTCCGGTTCGATTGCAAAAGGCACTTGGACCGCTTCTGCGTAAACTACGAGCTTGTCCGTTTCCGCAGCGCCGTACAGAATGTCGTCTTGGTAGACTTGCAGGTGGATATCTCGTTCAAAGGCAAGCTCGACCAGCTGCTGCGAGATGGCAGAAGAAACAGCGCGCTCATACAAAATCTCCTCTGCACCCACAGCCTTGATCATTGCCCCTTGATAGGTGATGAGCGGTGCTTCGATCCCCAACTGCTGGGCGATGAGTTTGGCGGAAGAAAACATCCTTCCCGTAGCAATCGTGACAACGGTTCCCATTCGAATCGCTTGTTGGATGGCTGTCACGGTATTTGGCGAAATCGTCAGCTCGTCTGTCAGCAGTGTTCCGTCCAGATCAATCGCAATCATTTTATACATAAGTTCGCTCCTTGAAATTCTATTTATCAATCTTGTCTTTATATAAGTTAAACTAATGATTTTTAATTGTCGATATTCCGCAAAACAGCTAGGCTTGCCGCGGGCGAGCGCCAAGCCTCCTCGGTCGCTTCGCTCCCTGCGGGGTCTCGGCTGTCTCGCTTTTCCGCAGGCAAGACTTACCCGAAGCCTGCGAGGGCAAGTCTTTGCGACGAAGCGCATAGCGCTGCAACGTACTTTTTGTCCCGAAGCTAGCGCAGCGGTGCAGGGACAGGAGCAGTAAGATTTTCTCCATTGTTTTTCTTCATATCTGGGAAACTGAAAGAAACTGCAGTAATAGTATTTTTTGAGTTCTTCAATCAAAGAAATGATTCTCTATAAAAGAGGCACCTTTGAATGGAGCGGAAGACGGCGACTCCAGCGGGAGCAGTGATGGAGCAAAGCGACAGAGCGACGAGCTGAAGACCCTGGACTGAGCAGAGCGAGGGAAGCGGCTGAAGCCGTGCCCGCGGAAAGCGTCCGCCTGAAGCGCAATGAAAAGAGTTGCCTAGATTTTCTTGACCACTCAAAAAACGCACACAGCCGTGTGCGTTTTTTTAATTCACTGAGTCATTTATAAGGTGTGCGTATTTCGGGTTGGTGCCGGCGAATTCGTGGATTTTGTCGCCATAGCTCTCGATCCATTGGCGGATGACTTTTTCCACAACAGCCGTCCCCTGGTAATCGTACCCCGCTTTGGCGTAAGAGGCTTCAAAATCTGAAACAAGCAACTCGATCCATGTACGGGCTTTTTCTTCCGACAGATTCGGGTTCTTCTCCAATAATTCTGCAGTCAATTCTTCTATTGTCTCATTCATTCTTTTACTTCCCTTCTTTCAGCGGGCGCAGCATCGAAATCGGCAGCGCTTCTGTAAATTTTTCTCCGCCGAGGCGATAGCCCCAAGCGAAACGCCCTTTTAAGTAATCTATCTGGAAATAGACGTTCGGGTCCCCTTCAATGCGGTAGACCTCGCCTTTTTTGAAATCTGCCGGGTCCAGCAAATACGCAGCGGCCATGACGGCTTTCCGTTCAAGCACCGCAAATTCGTTGACGATGCCAAGCTGCTCCGCTTTCCGCGCCTTTTCTTTCAAACGCCCGATTTCTGCGCGCAATTCGTGTTCTTCCATATCGCTATAACGCTTTTCTTCAGTCATCTTCCTGCTCCTTTTTCTCTATAAACTCGCTGATGACTTCGCTCGGGAAGCCTTTTTGATAAAGCCCCTGCTTCACTTTCGACTTCAAGTCACGGCCCGATAGTTTGTTGCTGTGCTTATGCCATAATTTATCACCTTGTTCGGTGACGCTCTCTGTCCACTGGTCTTCATCTTTCTCTAAGTCCAGGTCAGCAATCGCCTGCTTGATGAGCGTGTAAGAATAGCCTTTGCGCATCAGCGAATCGTTGATTTTTTGCTTGATTTGGCTCGGCGTCTTCGCACTTTCCTTCGCTGCGATTTTTTCTGCCAGCCCTTTGGCGACTTCTAATTGCTGTTCTTCAGAATAGGAATCCAAGACATCTTTTTGCACTTGTTTATCAATTCCTCTCTTTTGCATATCCTGTTGGATGGCCATGGGGCCTTTTTTGCTGGATTTCACTTGAGTCCGCATGAGCGCTTCTGAAAATGCGCGGTCATCCAAAAAATTAAATGTATATAGTTTTTTGACGGCTTCGTCAATGACGGCTTCGCCAAATTCTTTTTCTTTCAGTTTTTTGCGCACTTCACCTTCACTGCGCATCCGGAAACCCAGGTAATAAAGGGCTTTATTATAGGCTTTGCGAACTTCGTCTTCGAAATTGATTTCTTCGAGCGTCCATTGGTCGACTTCCTTGCCTTTGGTCAGCTGATACCGGATCAGCACTGCTTCATCGACACTGAAGGCGAACTTTTCCTCCAGATAGATATTGTATCTTTCCGGATTGTTCTTTCCCCGTGTTATTTTAGAAATAATCGGCATCTGCCGGCACCTCTCTTCCTTATCCATTATAACCTTTCAAGTGCTTAAATGCATCGATTCAGGGTACTATTAGAAGAAACGGAGGCGATGAAAATGAAGATTGCAATTACTGGCGGAACAGGCTTTTTAGGAAAGGAATTAACGCGGCTTTTCCACACGAACGGACATATCGTATACATTTTGACAAGAAACCCGAAAGAATCGACGCCCAATACCAAATATGTCCAATGGCTGACAGAAGGAGTGGTGCCGGAACGGCAGCTCGAAGGCGTTGATGCCATCATCAACTTAGCAGGCTCATCCATTAATGACGGGCGCTGGAGCGAACAGCAGAAAAGGGAGATCTACAATAGCCGCATGGAAGCGACAGAGGAAGTGCTGCGAATCATCGCAAAGTTGATCCATAAACCGCAGACGATGATCAATGCCAGTGCCATCGGCATTTATCCGGCTTCCGAATCTGCCACTTATACGGAAAGATCGCGGGAAACCGGCACAGACTTCCTCGCGAGAACGGTCGTCGATTGGGAAAAACTCGCTGACCACGCGAAAGTCCACGGTGTGCGGGTCGCTTATGGCCGCTTCGGCATCCTGCTCGGAAAAAATGCAGGAGCGCTGCCGCTCATGTCGCTGCCTTATAAATTATTTGCCGGCGGTACTGTTGGCTCCGGGCAGCAATGGGTTTCCTGGGTCCACGTCACGGATGCCGCGCGGGCAATTCAATTCGCACTTGAAACAAAAGAGCTTGAAGGGCCATTCAACGTCACAGCACCTCAGCCGCAGCGGATGAAAGAGTTCGGCAAGGAAATCGGCCATGCCTTGCATCGCCCGCATTTGATTCCGGTTCCCGGCATCGCTTTAAAACTCGTGCTCGGAGACAAGAGCCGTCTCGTATTGACCGGCCAGCGCGCCCTGCCGGCAGTGCTCGAGCAGCATGGCTTCCAATTCAAATTTCCGGATTTGCCGTCTGCACTGGCTGATATCTATAAATAAGACTATAATGGACGGATGCTTATATGAAGGACGTGACCGAATGAACGAAACACCTATTATCGCAGAAGGGATGAAATTCCCTTTGACAATCAAACGGCTTGGCATCAACGGTGAAGGGATCGGCTATTTCAAACGAAATGTCGTGTTTGTGCCCGGCGCATTGCCGGGGGAAGAAATCACCGCGCAAGTGACGACAGTCAAACGCAATTTCGCGGAGGCTCGCATTTTGAAAATCCTGACAGCGTCCCCCCATCGCCAGACCCCTCCTTGCCCGATTTATGAAGCGTGCGGAGGCTGCCAATTGCAGCATTTGGAATACAGCCAGCAGTTGGTCGAGAAACGGGATCTTGTCATGCAGGCCTTGGAGCGTTACCTGAAAGGCGTCAACGTGAAAGTCGAAGCGACGATTGGCATGGAAGACCCTTGGCGTTACCGCAACAAGAGCCAGTTCCAGACCCGCCTGAAAGGCCAGAAAGTGATCGCGGGCCTATTCGCAGAAGGGACTCATCAACTGCTGGATATCGAGCAATGCATCGTGCAGCATCCGGATACCACTGTCATTACGAATGCGGTGAAACGCATACTGGAAGAATTGAAGATGCCGATTTACGACGGCAAAACAATGAAAGGCATCATCCGTACCATCGTTGTGCGGACCGGCGTCAAAACCGGTGAAATCCAACTAGTGCTCGTTACGACGCGCGCGAAATTGCCGCAAAAAGAGTTATTGCTGGAAAAGCTTCAAAAAATTGATACCAATCTTGTGTCAATCGTCCAAAACGTCAACAAAGAAAAAACTTCGTTAATATTCGGCGATGAGACCATCACTTTATACGGCAAGGATACGATCCACGAGGAATTGGGCGAGCTGGCTTTCGACTTATCGGCACGCGCGTTCTTCCAGTTGAATCCGCTGCAGACAGTGAAATTATACGATGAGATCAAACGCGCCGCGCAATTGACCGGCAATGAATCAATTGTCGATGCTTATTGCGGCGTCGGTACCATCGGCTTATGGCTGGCGGACGGCGCGAAAGAAATCCGCGGCATGGACGTCATCCACGAAAGTGTCGTCGACGCCAAGGCGAACGCGAAAAAACAAGGTGTCACTGCGAAATACGTCACCGGCACTGCAGAAAAATGGCTCGAACTGTGGAGCAACGAGGGCTTTGTACCTGATGTGCTGACAGTCGATCCCCCGCGCACCGGCCTGGATGATTCATTGTTGAAGACGATTTTGAAGGTCCAGCCTAAGCGCTTTGTCTACACTTCCTGCAACCCTTCCACATTAGCGAAGGATTTGCAGCAATTATCGAAAGTCTACGACATCAAATACATCCAGCCTATCGATATGTTCCCGCAAACTGCGCAAGTCGAAGCCGTTACCTTACTGGAAAGAAAAAAATAAACAGATTTTAATTGTTCCAATGCAAAAAGGGCATGGACGCCATTCGGCTGTCTGTGCCCTTTTATTTCATTTCCAGCGTCATTCTTGCAGAGTTGCTTGTTTTGCTTTTTCCGATTGGCGTCCGCCGCGTGTCAGGATAAGCAGGAACAACAGAAGCAGCATCATCGAAATCAACAATAGGAAGCTCAATCCGCCTGTATGTTCGATGAACAGTCCGCCGAGAAATGGTCCGGATAAACTGCCAATGCTGAATGCGATGCCGCATAGCAGATTGCCGGTCGGCAGCAGTTCTTTCGGCAGCAGATCCGCCATAAAGGAAATGCCAAGCGAAAACATTGATCCGACACACATGCCAGCTGCCGTGAAAAACGCCACTGTCAGCCAGGCGTGGGATTCAAAAAAGCTGGCTGCGCCAAACGTTACAGCGCCGCCCATCAAGCCGAACAACAGCACATTGCGTCGGCCGATCCGATCGCTCAATGCGCCGAGCGGCAATTGGGTCGCAATCGCGCCTAACGAGAAAGCCGCAAGCATGATTGAAACCATCCCCACTTCGATTGACTGGCGCAGCGCATAAATCGGGTAAATGGCGTGAATGGAAGCTTCCAGGAAACCATAGCCGAGCGGCGGCAAAAATGCCACCCAGGCAAGCACTATAGCTGCTTTGAAACGGCCAAGAGTCCCTTTTTGCGCCATTGCCCCGACCGAAACCTCGGGAAAATCATTATCCAGAAAAAACACCAGCGACCATGCCAACAGGCAGAGCAGGCCGGAAATGATGAACGGCAAGGCCTCAAAAACTTCAATCAGCGGCACAAAAAGCGGCCCTGATCCGAATCCGATACTGAAGGACATGCCATAAATCGCAATATTGCGCCCAAGCCGGTGCTGGGGAGAAAAGCTCGTAATCCATGTCTGCGTCGAAAAATGCAGCGCCTGATCGCCAACACCAATGAGAATGCGCAAGATGAACCAGAATAAGACGCTTTTCCAAAGCGGAAACAGCAGCAACGAAACGATTACTAGGCCCCCACCCACCAATAACAGCGGTTTATAGCCGAAACGGCGCAATTGAGGTTCCATGAATGGCGCTATCACCAATGTCCCGATGTAAAGGCCTGTGGCGCTGAGTCCGTTCAACGCCGACGACACACCATCTTGTTCGAAAATAACTGCAATCAGCGGCAGCAGCATGCCTTGGGAAAATCCGGAAATGGAGACGATCGCCACCAAAATCCAGAACCGGCCCTGCCCGCTTTTCAATAAATCTTTCATATTTCCTCCTACTAGTAAGCACGTTCTTTTGATTTTAAAAAGAATTCAGCTACAATTTTAACATAAGGAGGAGATTTTAGATGAAATTTACAATGACAGAACATGGTTTTGCGGGAGATCTGCCGTTTGGCACATTGAACGTTTCCACGAACGAGGAATTCGGATTCCGCCCGTACCAATTGATGGTCGCTTCACTGGCCATCTGCAGCGCAGGTATTGTGCGGAAGGTATTGGAGAAAAAAAGGATGCCGGCAGACGACATCCAAGTGGAAGTAAAAGAAGTCGTCCGCGTAGACGAAGAAGCTGGGCGCATTGCGAAAGTGCACCTCCACTTTGTCATCAAAGGTGATATCGACGACTCCAAAATGGAACGCGTCATGGAATTGACACGAAAAAATTGCTCCATGGTCCGCTCAGTGGAAGATTCCATAGAAGTGGTTGAAACTTACGAACTTATCCAATAACAAATAAGGCTCAGTCCGTATCTGAATTTCAGATCGCGGCTGAGCCTTTACGTTTCTTCAATATCCTCTTGGTTTTTCATAGCTCTAATTTCTTCGGCTAAGCTGCCGGCGAAATGTACGAACCCCCTCCTTAGTGTTCTAACACGATTGGTTTCGTCGATTTCCCTTCGGCCTCCCCTCGCTGTTATTATTCTTAATCTAACACAGAAAAATAATTAAGTAAATATTCAAAACATTAAAAGAGGAAAAATAACTCTTATTACCTATAATAAGTTGAATTAATGAAGCAGTAGAATGGAAAGTGCTTCGGTCGCTTTGGGCAGAGCAAAGACGATTGCTCCTGCGCAAGCTCGTCGCAAAGGAGTTGCCAAAAGTGCCTGGCACCTCCTTGGCTTTCGTAATGAGCCGAGAAGACCACTCGTCTCATTACTTCTCCTAGCCCCTTGACGAGCCTTCGCTAAGACATCTCTCGATATTGATTATTTCAACTTATATAGATTTCATTGAAAAAAGGCGGTTTTTCCGCTATTATTAGGGATGGAAAGAGGTGTGCCAAATGGGAAAATCCATCACGAATAAAGAACAGCAAGTCGATTATATGAAACAGCGCTTGAATATCTTCCTTGAAGTATTGGATACCATCGAACCGGAACATACCGAACTTGAAGACATCGACCGCCTGATTGCCATGGTTGACGACCTCGAGGACAAAATGCAACAATTCAAATCCCGTCCAACAGAAGACCAATAATATGTAGAACAACCGCTCCCTTCTCGGACAGCGGTTTTTTTATTGCGTTCGGGCAGTCCAATAGATTAAAAATTCGGAGAACGGTATGGTAATATGAAGAAAAAGGACTGACCCCGTAAATTCAGAAGGGTCCAAGGAGTGATCCAGTTCTACGAAGGAGGCGCAGACATGGCTTTTATCCGTACCAATATCGAATTGATCGCCGCCATTGTATCAGGCATTTTAATCCTTGTTGCGTATTATTTGGAAACACAAGAGCTTAGTCCGTACTATATCGCCGCTTATTTGCTGGCATTCGGCATCGGCGGCTATGCTAAAGCGAAATACGGTATCAAGAAAACCATTGAAAACAAAGACCTCAATGTGGAAATTTTAATGATTCTTGCTGCTGTCGGCGCATCCATTATCGGCTATTGGACCGAAGGCGCGATTTTGATTTTCATATTCTCGCTGAGCGGCGCACTTGAAACGTATACGATGAACAAAAGCCGCAAGGAAATTTCCGCGTTGATGGACCTGCAGCCTGAGGAAGCGTGGCTGTTGAAAGATGGAAAAACTGAACGGGTGTCGGTAAAAGAATTGAACACAGGTGACGTGGTCGCGGTCAAGCCGGGTGAACGCATTCCCGTTGATGGCGAAATCCGCTCCGGACAGACCGCAGTCGATGAATCCGCCATCAACGGCGAATCGATTCCGGCTTCGAAATACGAGCAGGACACCTTGTTTGCCGGCACCGTCAACTTGACCGGCGCCATCACGATGGTGATGACAAAGCCGAGTTCCGAAACGCTGTTTCAAAAAATCATTGAACTGGTCCAGTCAGCTGAAAGCGAAAAATCCCCTTCCCAGCAATACATCGAACGTGTTGAAGGTCCTTATGTAAAAGTGGTGCTTGTGGTATTCGTACTCATGCTGTTCCTCCCGCATTACATACTCGGATGGGACTGGACGACCACGTTCTACCGGGCTATGGTGCTTCTGACGGTGGCATCTCCTTGCGCTGTCGTCGCGTCCATCATGCCAGCCACACTGGCGGCGATTTCAAATGGCGCGAAAAGCGGTATCATTTTCAAAGGCGGCATGCACCTTGAGAATTTAAGCCAAGTAAAGGCTATCGCATTCGACAAAACGGGTACCCTGACACGCGGTAAGCCGGAAGTCACAGATTTTATCATCCGAAAAGGCGTCGCAAGCGATGAAATCATGGCGAAAGTAGCCGGCATTGAATCTCAATCGAACCATCCCTTAGCAAAAGCGATTACAGATTATATTATCCAGCAAGGAGTCCAACCGCTTCACAATGTCCAAATCGAAGACGTTCCGGGGTATGGGCTGAAGGCGTTCATCGATGGAGAGCAATTGCTGGTCGGCAAACCGGGATTTGTAGGTACCAGCGATGCTGAAGCTTTTGAAGGTGGTCTATTGGAAACGCTGGCCAACCAAGGCAAGACCGTCACGTTTGTTCGCGACAGCGAAGGCATTGTCGCTGCGATGGCATTGAAGGATACGGTGCGCGAAATCGTTAAAACCACCATCCGCGAGCTGAAAAACAAAGATATTCATTGTCTTATGCTAACGGGTGATAACGAAAAAACCGCAAAAGTTATTGCCAGTGAAACCGGAGTTAACGATTATATCGCGGAATGCCTGCCAGGCGACAAAGTCACCTACATCAAAAATATGCTGGACAAGTATGGCACCGTCGCGATGGTCGGAGACGGTATCAATGATGCACCGGCACTTGCAACTTCCACAGTCGGCATCGCGATGGGTGAAGGCACAGATGTTGCCCTCGAAACAGCGGATATCATCTTGATGAAAAATGATTTATCGCGCATCGCCTACTCGATCCGTCTGGCAAAGAAAATGCAGCGCATTGTCAAACAGAATATCTATTTTTCCATTGGCGTCATCATCGTACTGATCATCTCTAATTTCTTTCAGGCCATTACGCTGCCGCTCGGCGTGCTTGGCCATGAGGGCAGCACCATCCTGGTCATCTTGAATGGCTTGCGGATGTTGAACCGAAATGTCTGAATACGCAAAAACCCGCGAACCTTTTAGGTTGCGCGGGTTTTTCGTATGGCTGAGAATTTATCACGTCTGCCTTGCATGACGGCATTCATTTGACCGCCGATCAAAAGCAGCATCGCTGAAATATAAAGCCACAGCATCATGAGGATGATACCCCCGATACTGCCATATGTAGCTGAAAAATTCCCAAAATTATTGATATAAGTCGAAAAGCCATAGGAAATGATGAGCCAGCCGACTGTGGTAAAGACGGCGCCTCCCAGTACACTCCGGACATCCAGCTTGACGCTCGGCGCAATCCAATAAATGACCGAACAGACAATGAAAATGATTAGGAACGGAATAGTGTATCGGATAATTCCCCATAATACCAAAAAGCCTGCTTCCAGTCCGAGGTAGCTGAAAATGAGAAGCCCTACTTGGCGCCCGAAAATCGGCAGCACTAGTGCGACAATCAAAATGAAAATCATCAGGATGGTCAATAAAATCGACATGCCGCGCGTTACCAGCAACGAGCGTTTTTCTTCCACCCCATAGGATTTGTTTAAGGATTTAATCAATGAATCCATACCAAGGCTAGCAGACCAGATCGTGGCGATAAGACCGAATGACAATAGACCGCCATTTTGGTTGGTCAGTATCTCGTTGAGCGTCTCTTCAATCAAGAGATAGATTTCATCCGGTACAACCTGGATCAAAAATTGGTACACCTGATCTTTTTTCAGGTTTAAATATGGCAATAGCGTAATCAAAAAGATGAGCAGCGGAAAAATGGATAACAGGAAAAAGAACGCTAATTGCGCTCCCAATCCTAAAACATCCATATCTGCTATCCTTTTTTTCAGCTCTTTCATAAACCCTTTGCCCGTCGTAACATCGTACTTAACATCAAGATTATTCAAGCGTTCTTTGGTTTCTTTAAATTCGTTGTCTACGTTTTTCGGCTCGATTTGATTTAAGCCTTTTTTGAAGAATTAGATGATGAGTTAAAGTTGTTTGAAGAATTTCCAGATCCTGCAGTGCTTGACGAGCTGTTATCGTCACCGAGCTTAGTTGTCGGCGATGGGTTTTCTTCTTTAAAAGCAGAAGCCACATCGTCTTTCGTATCCACAATAGCGTCTTTCGTTTCAACAAAAGCTTGCTTCGTTTCAAGCGCCATTTCTTTTACTTGTGGAGTAAGGCCTTTTAGTTCATTCACTTTTTCGCCTACGTAAGATGCATCTTCCGAAATGCGTGAGTATAAGTTTTGAACTTTTTCAGCTTGTTGTTTAGCATCAGAAACAAATTCTTCACGGTTTTGCGCATAATATTTCGCGTTGTCTGAAAGGTGCTTCGATTTGTTCATGACATCATTTCTCGTTTTGCGATCGAATAACGATACGATAACTCCTAGTGCTGCTCCTACTAATAATCCTTGCAATAATTTGTTTTGGCTCATTGTAATTTCCTCCTAGTGTAATTGTAGTACTTGCGTCTACTGTGGTTTTTTCCCTAATCATCTGAAAACTAAACTTGTCTGTAATTTTATTTTTAGAAAAGGCTTGACTCTTCGTTTAATATTTCGGAATATTAACTCTAAAGGTGGTGAGCATTCGACTGTCCACGATACGACTTAACTACATAAGGGGGAAGATTCAATGGAGCAATTAGAATTATTTTTAGGCGAAGTCAGCGGTTTTGTGTGGGGTCCCCCGCTATTGATCTTATTGGTGGGAACCGGAATTTACTTGACCATCCGCCTTGGGCTGCTGCAAGTGCGCTTGCTGCCTTACGCATTGAAACTGGTCTTCACTAAGAACCAGGACAAGGAATCGGTCGGCGACATTACACATTTCCAGGCACTTTCCACCGCGTTGGCGGCGACTGTCGGTACCGGCAATATTGTCGGTGTTGCAACTGCAGTTGTGCTTGGCGGACCGGGAGCAGTCTTCTGGATGTGGTTTTCAGCATTCTTCGGGATGGCCACTAAATATGGCGAAGCAGTATTGGCCGTTAAATACCGCATCACCGACGCCAATGGCCAAATGGCCGGCGGACCAATGTATTATTTGGAGCACGGGCTGAAACAGAAATGGCTCGGCGTATTATTCGCCATTTTCGGCGCGATTGCTGCATTCGGCATCGGCAACGGCACACAGTCGAACTCTGTAGCTGCCGTGGTACGTGATACATTCAGCGTACCGACTTGGATTACTGGACTTATTTTAACGGTCTTTGCTGGCGCAGTCATTTTAGGCGGCATCAAGACAATCGGTAAAGTCACTTCTTATTTTGTACCATTCATGGCACTTTTCTATATTATTGCAGGGATGGTCATCATGGTCATGAACCTTGAATTGATTGGTCCAGCACTTGCAACAATTTTCAGCGCAGCATTCACAGGTGAAGCGGCAGTCGGCGGAGCAATCGGTGCCGCAATACGCTACGGTGTAGCGCGCGGAGTCTTCTCCAACGAAGCCGGACTCGGTTCTGCACCAATTGCGGCTGCGGCTGCGAAAACGGACATGCCTGGACGCCAGGCGTTAGTATCGATGACGCAAGTATTCATCGATACACTAATCATCTGTTCGATCACAGGCGTCACGATCGTCATGTCCGGCCTGTACACGGATGATGCACTTGAAGGTTCCGCTTTGACTACCGCGGCTTTCGAACAGTTCCTCGGACCAATCGGACCGATTATCGTGGCAGTCGGACTGATTTTCTTCGCCTCGTCAACCATTATCGGCTGGTCGTATTACGGCGAGAAATGTTTCCAGTATCTTTTTAAAAACCCATCGCTCCTTATCGTTTACCGTATTGCGTTCATCGCAATGGTCTTCGTGGGTGCGACCGTGTCGCTTGACGTGATCTGGATGTTCTCTGACATCATGAACGGACTCATGGCACTTCCTAACTTGATCGGATTGCTTGGTTTGTCCGGCGTCATCGCTTTGGAAACAAAACGCATCGTCGCAAAAATCAAAGAAGAAAAAGCGGCTCAGCAATCTGGCAATTGACATTTATTTTGAACAGTGAAATGATGGGTTATACCATACTGAAAGGCAGGAACCCATCATGGACCTATCAAAACAATCAAACGAAAATGTGTCATACATGATCGAAGAAATAAAAACGAAACTGCGCATGGTCAATGTCGATGCGATGAAGCCTGAACATTTCAATGCCTCCCAGTACGAAGACTTGAAGGAACTATATGAAATGGTCGCGAGCCGTGAAAACATCACGCCTAACGAAATGCAGGCTATCGCCAAGGAACTTGGTTCTTTGCGCAAATAAAAAATCCCTTGTTATCCAAGAACCACTTGGAAAGCAAGGGATTTTTTATTTTGAATATTGGACGATATACCAGCTGCCTTCTTTGATAACCGTGTGGATGCCGAGAAGCTTGAGGCCAGCCTCCTCACCCCACTCGGCCAGTTCTTGGCGCGTAGGCAAACGGTAAAGATTGTCGAATGATGAGAAAAAGCTGTTAAAGACGTTGGCGAAAGGTGGGTCGCCGACACTCCCGGCGATTGGCGTAACGACAGAGAAAATCCCGCCGTCATTCAACCAGCTGGCCAGTTCCGTGAATAACGCTTCGCGTTTTTCCAGGTCGATATAATGGATGACGTTGTTCAGCATCACCATGTCATATTGCCGCTCCGGCTGATAATGCCAAAGGTCTGCGTTGACGATTTCAATATTGGTATCCTTTTCGGTCAGCAGTTGCGCTTTCTTCGCAACTGCCGGGCTGATTTCGATTCCCGTGAAATGGGTGTCAGGAAAACGCTTGGCAAGTTTCTTGATATAGCCCGCTTCTCCGCAGCCGATATCCAGCACTTGTTTAAACTGGTTGTCCCGAATCCGTTTTGACATTTTCGGCATCGCCAGGACTTCCAGCAGCCTGCTCGTCTCCGCGACTGTCGGCGCATGCTTTTCTTCATCAAAATGGCTGCGCTTTTTCTCCCGCATCATCTCAGGATATTGCAGCAGCGTCGGAATGTGCAATTCCATCATCTCTTTCAGCAGCACGCCCGAAGAGTTGTCGCCTTTCGGCTTGGGCAGCTTCCAGGAATTCGCAATCTTATAGCGGCCCCTTCCTGCTTCTTTTAAATGGCCGATTGACAAGCCGACCATGATCCATTGCTCCAAAAGATCCTCGTCGAGGTCCAGCGCATCCGCCACATCGAATTTGCTCATCGGCCGCCCGAAAGCTTTGAACAAATCCAGTTCGTAGCCGACATAAGCATGCCAGCTCGATAAGAAAGGCTCATTCCGCTTCATATACATTCTTGCTTTAAACATCTTCATTATATCTATCATTTAAGCCCCTCCACTTTCCATGGATAATCATCGTTCTTGGTGTAATATTTCAATTCTTTCATATCAGACTTCAAGTCGGTGGTGCGGACCGGCATGATCCCGCCTTGGATAAACCGGTCGCGGAAATTCTCTTTCCACATCCCGAGGCCGGATACATTCAGCATTTGCTTAAAGTGGAGTACAGAATCTTCTTCCATCCGCTCGAACGTTTTTTGGCGGAAATAGCTAACCGTCTTGAAAGGGAATGAATAGGCGAGCGCCGCCAAGTGGCTGAGTTGAATGACGTGTTCAGCCCGTCGGTACCGGACTTTCTCGTACCATGCCAGATTGTCGTTGGAAGCCCCGTCGTGTTCATGCATGTCGACCAATAGCTCACCCAGGACATCAGCATCCTGTATCGCCATGTTCATGCCTTCCCCCGCCATCGGATGGACCGCATGGGCAGCGTCCCCAATGATCACCTTATTGCCTTTCACGTAAGAAGGTGCGTGATACATGACAGGAATCATCAGCTGAATTTTCTTCCAATCCTTCAATTGCTGCACGTAGCCGTCCACAGCTGGTGCCAAGTCCGTATAAAGTTTATGAAAATGGCTGATGGGCTTTTTTTTCAGCTCTTGGTAATCACCTTCAGGTATCAGGTACACGCTGCGCACTTGCTGATCCGGCAAAGGAAATAACCCTAGGAACCGGTTGTACGTGGAGATGATTTTACCGTCTCTGAAGTTTTCAGCCCGCGGAAAAGTGACCGTCAGGAAATGATGGTTATAAAGCGTCTGTTTCACTTCAATACCCATATTCTTGCGCGTCACCGATGTGCGCCCTTCCGCGCCGATGAAATAATCGGCTTCGACTTCGAACTTGTCATCGCCTTTTTGCAGAATTGCCGCGGTTTCCGTAAAATCTTTGCAGGCAGTACCGCTTAAGTAATGGAAATTACTGTAAGCAGAAGCCGCTTCGCGCAGCACTTTTTTAAGCTCTTCGTGGTGGATCATATAGGCAGCATCGTATTTACCGGGCAGCACGCTATAATCCATATATGACTGCTCCCTTACTTTCAGGGAACTCGATAATTCCAACATATCGAGCACTTTGATTTCGTTGGCACGTGAATGGATTTCGTCGAAAAGGCCAAGCCGATCGAAAATCTGCATGCTCTTCGGCTGCAATAATTCACCTTTATATACAGGGGTCTTATTGGTCAGCCGCTCAGCCACTACGACATCTACTCCCCGTTGGGCAAGCTTCAGGGCAAGTGTTAAACCTCCCACTCCGCCGCCACTGATAAATACATCTGTTTTCATGCATTTCAGCTCCTTGTTTTTCTGTACCCGTATTGTCAGTCCTTGAAAACCCGCAAACGTCCGATTACGCAAAAAGAAGCCCTCTTTTAGAGGGCTTCCTGCAAATTGCTTCCTATAGCCTATTTAGTTCAACAGCTAATTGCGCTCCGACTTGCGCATTGTATTTCACCAATTCAATGTTCGCAACCAAGCTCGAGCCGCCTGTCAATTCTTTCACTTTGCCAAGCAGGAACGGCGTCACTGCTTTGCCGGCCACGCCTTGCGTCTGGGCTTCCGCCATCGCTTGTTCAATGATGCCGGTAATGAAAGACTCTTCCAGCGCATGTTCTTTTGGAATCGGGTTGGCGATGACCGCTCCGCCATCTAGCCCTAGATCCCATTGTGCTTTCAGAACATTCGCCATCGTCGCTATATCGTCTGCACGGAAAGTCAGATCGAATCCGCTGTCGCGCGTATAGAAAGCCGGCATGTTGCTTGTTTGGTAGCCAATGACCGGAACACCTTTCGTTTCTAGGTATTCGAGTGTCAGCCCGATATCCAAGATCGATTTCGCGCCTGCGCAAACGACAGCTACGCTAGTGGAAGCTAATTCTTCAAGGTCCGCTGAAATATCCATAGTCGTTTCAGCGCCGCGGTGGACTCCCCCGATGCCGCCAGTCGCGAAGACGCGGATGCCTGCCAGTTCTGCACAAATCATTGTGGCGGCAACTGTAGTAGCACCCAATTTTTTCGTCGCGATCAATTGGCCGATATCGCGGCGCGATACTTTCGCCACGTCCGGGCTATTGCCCAATAGTTCCAATTCGTCAGCGGATAAACCGATTTTGATTTTTCCGTCCATGATGGCGATTGTCGCCGGCACTGCGCCGTTGTCGCGGATGATTGCTTCTACAACCCTTGCCGTTTCAACGTTTTGAGGATATGGCATACCATGTGAAATGATTGTCGATTCGAGCGCCACCACCGGCTGCTTATTGTCCATTGCTTGTTGTACCTCAGTTGAATATGAAATCATGTCTGCTAATTTTGTCATGTTAGTTCCTCCAGTTCTCGCTGAAATTGTTCAGCGGATAAATCGCTGCGCACGGTAGATGCGCTTTGCAGGGTTTTCGCCGCATTGGCAAGCCCCGCTTCAATGTTGCTGCTGAATGGCTGGCCGTCCAGATAACTGTGGATGATGCCGCTGGAAAAAGCATCGCCCGCTCCTGTCACTTCTACAATAGCTGATACTGGATGCGCTGCGTAATGGCGGACGGTGCCGCCTGTTCCAGCAATAACGCCGTCTTTGCCGCCTGTGATCACGACATGTTCTGCCCCGAGGTGCATCAGCTCTCCAGTGGCTTGCCGCCACTGCTCTTTTGTTGAAATATCGCAGTCCAAAAAGCGGCCAGCTTCCCCGCGGTTCAAAATCAGCCACGTAACGCCAATCAAATCTTTGCTCAGGCGGTTCATTTTCGGTTCTGAAACCGGAATGACTGCAAAGGGGATCCTCTTGGACTTCGCCAGCTTATGAATTTCAAGGAGCGTATCAGCTGGACAATTCAAATCAGCGACGATTAAGCTTGCCGATAACAGTGCCGCTTCGCTGCGACGGATGTATTGGGGCGTCATGGCGTCATAAATCGCCATGTCAGCCATGGCGATGACCATTTCACCGCCGGGCTCCAGCACTGCTGTATAGGTGCCCGTAGACAAAACGTCGTCGACTTTCGTCAATTCGGTGTTCATGAACGATTTTGATGCTTCTTCTATCAAGTTCCATTCCGGATCATTTCCGGCGATCGACATGAGCTTTACCGAATGGCCGAGACGGCCGAGGTTCTCGGCGATATTGCGTGCCACACCGCCAATGCTGCGGCTGACGCTCGCCGGGTTGGAAGTGCCCATCTGCGCTGCATGCTCCAAACGGAATTTGCGGTCCACGTTCGCGCCGCCGATACAGATTACCGTATCTTCTTCTGGCAGGATATACGCGCGTCCAGCAATCTTCCTTTGCCTGATCAATCCGGAAATCAGATTCGCCACTGTCGGCCTCGACACTTTCAACTGCTCTGCCATTTCCTGTTGGGAAAAATACGGGTTTTTCCGGATCAATTCCAGTACTTCGATTTCTTTCCTGTTCATAATTCCACCTCCCCTTTAAACATTTGTTTATAATATAAACTTTTATAATTTAATTTGCAAGTTATTTATTTCCGACTTTTATTACCAAAACATTGCCAGGACAATCTGAAAGTTGCTAAAATGAGAGAGATGAAAGGGGAGATCTAATTGACATCATTTGAACAGAAACTGACACGTTACGCAGAATTAGCCGTAAACGTGGGGGTTAATATCCAAAAAGATCAGGAATTATACATAGTCGCAGCATTGGACGCCGCCCCATTTGTCCGCGTGGTCACGAAAAAGGCCTACGAGGCTGGTGCAAAACAGGTTTATGTCGACTGGCTTGACGATGAAATCACACGCACCCGCTTTGAATTGGCAGCGGAAGATTCGTTTTCCGAATATCCCGCCTGGAAAGTGCAGGAACGCGAAACCCTTGCTGAAAGAGGCGCAGCTTTCATGAGCATCGTTTCCCAAAGCCCGGACCTATTGAAAGGCATCGATTCAAAACGCATTGCGGCAAACCAAAAAGCGACAGGCACGGCGTTGAACAAATACCGCCAATACGTACAATCGGATAAAATCAGCTGGACCGTTCTTGCCGCCCCTTCGAAATCTTGGGCTGCAAAAGTCTTTTCCGACTTGCCGGAAGAACAGCAAGTAGATGCTTTATGGGAGGCCATCTTCAAAGCAGTGCGGGCAGACCGCGACAATCCTGTGGAAGAATGGCTCAAGCATGACGAACTGCTCCATACGAAAGCGGATTACCTAAACGATAAAAAATACGCGAAATTGCATTACACATCACCGAAAACCGATCTGGAAGTCGCTCTTCCGAAAGGCCATCTATGGTGTGGAGCCGGCTCGACCAACGAAAAAGGCGACAAGTTCATGGCCAATATGCCGACAGAAGAAGTCTTTTCCGTCCCTGAAAAAACAGGCGTCAACGGCTTTGTGTCCAGCACTAAACCATTGAGCTACGGCGGCAATATCATCGACGATTTTAAAATCACGTTCAAAGACGGCCGCATCATCGAAGTCACGGCTGCCGAAGGCGAAGAAGTTTTGAAAGAATTAGTGGCAACGGATGAAGGTTCGCATCATTTGGGCGAAGTGGCGCTTGTGCCCCATCATTCACCGATTTCCGATTCGAACATTTTATTCTACAACACATTATTCGATGAAAATGCATCCAATCATTTTGCCATCGGCAGCGCCTATGCATTCTGCCTTGAAGGCGGCAAAACAATGTCTCCGGATGAATTAACGGCGCACGGCTTGAATCAGAGCATCACGCACGTTGATTTCATGGTCGGATCCGAGGAGATGGACATCGACGGCATCCTTGAGGATGGCACGCGCGAGCCTATTTTCCGTGGCGGCAACTGGGCTTTTTAAGTATCGCTAATTCGACACTTATTTTTTTCCTACTTATCATGTATACTGAATATTGATAATGACAGTTCAGAGAGGAGTTATCACTATGTTATACGGCGTTACAGTAACCCTCGGGTTTATGCTTGTAATCTTCTTGCTCTTTTTCGTTTTGATGTACTATTTGCGCAAAGAGCTTCCTACTCATGACGCAGAGCACGTTGATCCGCTTCCAGAAAAAAAATATTAATAAAAAACACCGCTTTCTTACTAAGAAAGCGGTGTTTTTTATTGTTTTGATATAATTTATACATTAGATTTCGGCATCAAATATTTTACATAAGTATGACATAATGTGTCTTTATACACTATAAATTGCATTATTTTTCAATATATTAAATTCATATGTATCATTTTACTTTTTCTTTCTTTTTACCTTATTTTTTACGTGGTAAAATGCAAAATAGTACTTGTTTATTATTAGGAGGAGTTTAGGCATGTTTTCTTCAACAGATATTGGAATTGACTTAGGAACAGCGAATATTTTAGTATATACAAAATCAAAAGGCATAATTTTAAATGAACCTTCAGTGGTTGCTTTAGATACAAAAACTGGCCGCGTCATCGCAATTGGCGAAGATGCAAAAGCCATGATCGGCAAAACGCCGAGTTCGATCCGTGTTGTGCGCCCTTTAAAAGACGGCGTCATTGCAGATTTCGATGTCACTACTGAATTATTGAAAATGATCATGCAAAAAGCAGCTAAACAAATGGGCACTTCTTTCCGCAAACCGAACGTGATGGTTTGTACACCATGTGGCGCTACTTCAGTGGAACGCCGTGCTATCCATGATGCAGTCAAACAAAGCGGCGCGAAAACCGTGCATTTGATTGAAGAACCGGTGGCAGCAGCAATCGGTGCTGACCTTCCAGTCAGCGAGCCGATTGCCAGCGTCATCGTCGATATCGGCGGCGGCACAACAGAAGTGGGCATCATCTCTTTCGGCGGCGTCGTATCTGCCAACACAGTGAAAGTTGCCGGCGACCGTTTGGACGAAGACATCATTCAATACGTCCGCAAGCATTATAATGTGTTGATCGGTGAACGCACTGCCGAGAATGTCAAAAAGGAAATCGGATATGCCCTTGTTCCCCATAAATCAGAAACAATGGAAATCCGCGGACGTGATATCATGACCGGCCTTCCGAAAGTGGTTACATTGACTTCAACTGAAATTCAAGAAACATTGAAAGAATCGCTTCTTGCAATCCTTGAATGCATCCGTGCAACGCTTGAAAATTGCCCGGCTGAATTGTCAGGCGACATCGTCGACCAAGGCGTTGTCATCTCAGGCGGCGGTGCATTGCTGAAAGGCATGCAGCAATGGCTGTCAGAGGAAATTTCCGTTCCTGTCCACATTGCACCGAAGCCGCTTGAATCTGTCGCTATCGGCACTGGCCGCTCGCTTGTCATGCTCAACAAACTCGAAAAAATTTCACGCTAAACCCACGCAGCCCGAAAGCTTTCAGCTTTCGGGCTTTTTATGTGTCCTCTAGATTGAAAGTCCAGCACAGCCGGCTGTTTCTCCTGGCATACTGAAATTCCTAATCTGAATGTTTTTATTTCCCCTGCATGGTTTCAGTCGTTTTTTTTGAGCATTTGTTCTAAACTAGAGAAAAGGGCTTTTAAGGAGGAATATACCATGTCGATGCTTGAACAGATTCTGGAATACAATCAAGAGTTCGTAGAGAAGAAGGAATACGAACAATACATCACCACAAAATTTCCTGATAAGAAAATCGTCATCCTGACTTGCATGGATACCCGGCTATTTGAAATGCTGCCGAAAGCCATGAATTTAAAAAATGGCGATGTGAAAATCGTCAAAAGCGCGGGAGCGGTCATCAACCATCCTTTCGGCGGAATCATGCGCAGCCTGTTTGTAGCAGTCTATGAATTGAATGCGGACGAAATCTATATTATCGGCCATTACGATTGCGGCATGTCCGCCATCGATCCCCAATCGATTTTAAGCAAGATGAAAGCGCGGGGCATTGATGAAAAGACCATTGAAATGATGAAATATTCCGGAGTGGACCTTGAAGAATGGTTCCAAGGATTCGATGATGTGACAGAAAGCGTCCGCCACAGTGTCCAGATGGTTACGAACCATCCGTTGATGGACAACACTGTACCGGTCCACGGCTTGGTGATCGATCCGACTACCGGCAAACTGGACCTAATCGTAGACGGCAATAAAAACCGCTAAGGAGAATCTCCCTTAGCGGTTTTGCTTTTGAAAATAGATATAATCGAGCGGGATTCCACTATAACCGAACTGACGCAAAAAGGAAGTTACTTGCCCGCGGTGGTAGGAAGCGTGATTGATGACCGTAAACAGCATTTCTTCCCGGGTATTGCTGAAATCAACGCCCCGCATATTCCGGAAGTCGAGCGTCTCCTGCCATTGCTCTTCAGTGAGCGAGGCAAAATACAAGTCCATTTCAGCGTGCAGCAGGCTGAAAGCCTCGATGGCTTTTTCCACCGTCGAAACATCGAAATGCTCAAAAGTCGGTTTCGGATTCTTCATCATGCGCTGCAGCCATAGTTTCTCGACGCCAATGACATGCTTTGTCGTTTCTTCAATCGAGGCAAATGAATTCGCGCCTTGTCGCGCATAAAGATCTTCCCTGCACGACTGGACATGCTTCAGGCATTCCTCTGTCGCCCATTGGTGATAGGCGAAAAGTTTGTTTCGATCCATGTCGATTCCTCCCTTTCGTATCGTCTATTCCAAGAACCAGCGAGCAAGTATGTTCCGCCACTTCTTAAAGGCGGCCTTACCCTTTCAAAACTCCCTTTCAAGCAAAGCATATTGGTAATGGTCTTCCCATTCGCCATTGATATACAAAAATTCCTTAAGCAAGCCTTCACGCTGCATACGGGATTTCTCAAGTACCCGCACCGATCCGACATTCCGCGGCGAGACATAAGCTTCGATGCGGTGAAGCCGGAGCTCTTCAAACCCGAAGGCCACAACAAGCCCGACCGCTTCCGTAGCGATGCCTTTGCCCGTTGCTGATTCGTCTATCGAGTAGCCCACCAGCGCACTCAAGAAAGGGAGCCGTTTGATGCCATAGATGGAAATGTGGCCGATCATTTTTTCCGTCCCCAATTCAAAGATGCCGAAGCTGTATTCCCGGTTTTCCCGCGCCTGATAAATGGATTCCCGAATTTTTTCACGCTGTGCCATGGCCGTGAAATAACTGTCCGGATGGCGCGGTTCGTAAATCGCCCAGTATTCCCGGTTGCGCAACAGCAACTGGACAATTTCATCCGCGTCTTCCACTGATAAAGTCCGGATATAACAAGTGCTGCCCTCGAATGTCAGCTTCATATCAGTCCACAGATGAAGTCAGCGCGTTAAATTCCTCAGCGTCTTTCACGCACAGGGCAATTCCTTTTTCCCAGAATGCCGGTTGCGTAATATCCTCGCCGAGGTGTTTCAGCGCCAGGTCTTCAGCGGTCATGATTGCCGTATCCCGGAGCAATGCCATATATTTGCCTTCGAAATCCGTTCCTTCTTCCAATGCTTTTGCGTAAATGCTCAACGAGAACAAATAGCCGAAAGTGTATGGGAAGTTATAGAATGGCACATAGGTGATATAGAAATGCAGCTTTGATGCCCAGAAATGCGGATGGGTGGATTTCAATCCGCCGGCAAAACCTTCCTTCTGTGCTTCTTCCATCAGCTCATTCAAGCGGCTCGCCGGAACGACCCCTTTTTTGCGTTCTTCATAGAAGCGTGTCTCAAACAGGAAACGGGAATGGATATTCATGAAAAATGCTACGCTGCGCTGGACTTTATCTTCCAGCAAAGCGATTTTTTCTTCTTTCGACTGTGCATTTTTAACAGCCGCGTCTGCTACGATCATCTCAGCGAACGTTGAAGCCGTCTCAGCGACGTTCATCGCGTAAGAACGGTTTAGTGGGTGCACAGGGCGCAACGCGTGTGTATGGAACGCGTGGCCCAATTCATGGGCAAGCGTAGCCACATTCGACATCGAGCCGCTGTAGGTCATGAAGATGCGGGACTCCTCCGTCATCGGCAATCCGGTACAGAATCCGCCTGGCCGTTTATTCGGACGGTCTTCCGCTTCGATCCATCCATGTTCAAACGCTTTCAAAGCGAACTTTTGCAGCTCAGGGCCGAAATTACCGAAATGCTCCAGAATAAAATCGGCTCCTTCCTGATACGTGAATTGATGTGTGCTGGCTGTCACCGGCGCATCGACGTCAAACCAATCCAGCCCATCTTTGCCAAGCAGTTCGGCTTTGCGGTTTAAATAATCGACGAACGGCTGTTTATGATCGGCAATCGCCCCCCACATCGCATCCAGCGTTTCCTGCTTCATGCGGTTCATATGAAGAGGCTCCTGAAGAACATTGTACCAGCCGCGTTTTTTATAAACTTCCAAGCGGAAACCGGCGATCGAATTTAATGCTTTCGCAAAAAAGTCCTCTTTTTCCGTCCAGGCCTGTTCGAGCTTGTCATACGATTCTCGGCGTACGGCCGGGTCTTGGTGCGAACTCAAATTATTGGCTTGGCCAACCGACAAGATTTTCTCTTGCCCATCGACTGTCATCGTAATTTTGATGTCGCCCACGAGCATGTCGTATAATTGGCTCCAGCCATGGTAGCCGTCCATGCTTAGCGCTGTGATGAGGTTCTCCTCTTTTTCGGAAAGCAGCATGTTGGCTTCTTCTAGCCATTCATTCAACACGAAGCTGAATTCATGCAGCTCCTCTGTTTCCAGCAGCTGTGCCCAGACGCCAGCTTCCGTTTTCGTCAGATCCTTCTGGATTTTCTGCAGCGCGGACTGGAACCGTGCCGACAATGACGCCGACTCACTCTGCAAAATCGCCGCTTTTTTATCTTCGGTATTCTGCGCCATCAGACAGCCGATGAAGGCACCGGACTGGCGGAGATGCTGCATGAGTGATTTCACATCATCCAATAGCGCCGCAATCCGCCCTGATTCTGCTGCTGAAGAAGGCACTTCGAATTGCTGTGCCGTAGTTTCAAATCGCTTCAACTCCGCTTCCGCGTTGCCGATATGTGAGCGCAATTCCGCTGACTCGCTGCCGCCCGGGAAAAGTACATCCAAATCCCACACTTCCGGAAATTTCACCGTCATCATTTTTCCCCCTGGTAAACTAAATTTTCTAAAAACACTTATTAGTATACCATTATTATTCGGTTGGCAAAGGATCTGTTCCAGCAGCGCTCGAAGGAAATTCAAACTAAAAAGTGTCCGAAGTTTCACAAAGCAGCTGTTTTATTGATTTTTATGGAAATTCCGTTTGTTGAACGAAACGGGGGCAGTTATACTAAAATGAGAGGAGGGATCTCTTATGGTTCGAATATTGCTGATGACACTTGCATTCTTAGCTGTCGTCACACTTAATGCCTTGGCGAATATTCTGCCGCTGAACGGACAGACCACCGGCGATATTTCCAATCGGCTGCCCGTCCTGTTTACGCCTGCCGGTTATGTATTTTCCATTTGGTCCATCATTTATATCTTGCTGGCTGCCTGGATCATCGGGGTTTGGGTACGCTGGAAAAAAGGCCAGCTGCCCTCATATAAAGTCACATTATTTTTCACATTAAGCGCCGCCTTCAACATCATTTGGTTGCTGCTTTGGCATTATGAATTTTTCGCGTGGACGATTGTTGCAATGGCCGGTTACCTGATTTCATTGATTGCACTTTATTTGCAATACGGCAACGATGACCGGTCATGGACCGGGCGCCTGCCGATATCCGTCAATATGGGTTGGATCAGCGTCGCCACCATCGCCAACGCCAGCTACGTGCTCACGCATTATAATTGGAGCGGCTGGGGCCTTAGTGACCAGCTGTGGGTTGTCATCATGCTGACAGTTGGAACCGCACTCGCGCTTCATATCCGCTTCCACCATTACGATATTCCGTTTGCTATGGTTTTTATCTGGGCATTTATCGGCATCGCCGTCAAGCACGGCACCGGCGAACTTTTGGTGACTACAGCTTCGCTGTTCCTGAGCGGCGTCATTTTAACAGGTATTCTATTGATCAAAAAACGGTCTTGAATCCCCCCTGATAAGTACAACCCGTATGGAATTTATTCCGTACGGGTTTTGTTCTGCCTTCCTGGGATTCGATAGACATAGAAAAAACGCACCGGGATAAAATCCGGTGCGTTTTTGGCATTCAATCTAATTTAGTCAGTAAAATCGGTTCGCCTTTTGTAACGAGCACAGTGTGTTCAATCTGCGCCACCAACGACTGGTCAGGCGTGATGAATGTCCAGCCATCCCCAGATTCGATGATGTGTTCTGATTTCTGTGAAATGAACGGCTCTACCGCCAGGACCATGCCTTCTTTCAGGATGGTCTTTTCCCATGCGTCATAATAATTCAAAATGTGCTGCGGCGCTTCGTGAAGAGATTTTCCGATGCCGTGCCCCGTCAGGTTCTTGATGACGAAAAGTCCTTGCTGCTTCGCTTCGCGCTCGACTGCTTTGCCGATCTGGTTCAGCTTGGCGCCCGCCTTGACTTTCGTCATGGCAAAATCAAATGCGGATGCAGCCGCTTCGCAAAGCTTCTCTTTTTCATCATGGCCAACGCCCACCACAAAAGAGATGCCGGTGTCGGAAAAATAACCTTCCAAAGAACCCGATACGTCAATGTTGACTATATCGCCGTCTTTGATGATGCGGCTGCCGGGAATGCCATGGGCAACTTCTTCGTTGACACTGATGCACGTAAATCCTGGGAAATCATATTCTGATTTCGGGCCGGACACGCCGCCGAGTTCTTCGAACATGCGGCCGCCCAGTTCGTCAATTTCTTTCGTCGTCACGCCCGGTTTTGTCGCCGCCTTCATCGCCTCGCGGATTTCAGCGACCATACGGCCGGCTTTTTTCAGCATTGCTATATCTTGTTCAGTCGTTGCAATCATTGAATAACCCTTCTTTCAAATTGTCTATGAAAAATTATACCATAAGAAAAGAGGACTATCACAACAATAGTCCCCCCTTTTATCATTGATTTGCGTGTACAAGTTTTGGAGCGGCAGCGAACAGCGCCGAACAGACAAATGCGGCCAGCAGGAATACTGGAATCATGTAAGTCGCGTTATAGACTGCTGAATACACCAGCACATTGCCTTCTGCAAACATGCCGAAGAACAGGACGCCTGTCACCACGTGCATCGCATAGCGCAATAACGACCCGATCAAGACGCCCGCTATAACAGCTGACACCATCTGCCCTGGACGCTTCGCTTTCAAGTATCTTCCGCGCATCACTCCCGCTAACCCGACGACACCATAAGCCGCCAGGTAATCAAGTATTACCTGCAGCACAACGTAGCCGAACGACAGCGGAGTCACGGAAACCGTACCTGTCACGATTTGCAGCAGCCCAACCAGCACCCCGGTCAATACGCCGGCAAGAACGCCTCTTCGGAAAGCCATCAGAACGATTGGAATCATCACTAGGCTGACAGATCCTCCTTGCGGCATTTTGAACGCGATAAAGTCGAGCACAAAGCCCAACGCTCCGAAAATCGCGATTTCCACCATTAAAATCACTCGTAAATTTCTCATAGCTTCCTCCTTATGTGTTGTGCACATCACCAGAAGGGCCGCAGAATCAAAACCATATAAAAGCGGCGCCAGGATAGATCCTGGCGCCGCGTAAGGGCAGGTTTCCATCCACATCCCTGCGCAAGTGTTAACTTACAGGTTCAAAGGGTAAGAACAGAACGTTCACTCTCAGCAAATAGCTCCCCTTGTGGTGTATACAATTATTTTCTTACACTTGTATTGTACACAAGCGCTTTGTTGAATGCAAACCTGTTTCAAGCAGCGCCAGCAGGGTAACAGGTATATAGCTAGAAATTCAAGAAAGGTGGTGGAGGCAGCGGGGAAATCTGCTGCTGCATGTATATGATCGAGCTTTTGAAAGAATTGATCAAGATCCAAAGCGATACGAAAGAAGGGGCGAACGAAGCGCTCAGTTTTTGTGCACAATGGTTAGAGCAGAACGGCCAGGACGTCACGATTCACGACAATAACGGCTACAAGATGCTGACGGCTATCAAAGGGCAAGGCACAGAAACCCTCATCTGGAATGGCCACGTCGATATCGTGCCGGGGCATCCGGAACAATATGTGCCTATTGAAGAAGCCGGACGCATTTATGGGCGCGGATCTGCGGACATGAAAGCAGGCGTCGCCGCCATGATGCAGGCATTCGTCGATTTGGACGCTTCTAAATTGAATCGCATCGTTCAGCTGCACATCGTAACTGATGAAGAAATCGGTGGCCGCAATACGTCAAAATGGCTCGTTGAACAAGGCTACACCGGCGACTTTGTCATTTGCGGTGAACCTACCGGATTGAAAATCGGTCTGCAGTCGAAAGGCATTTTGCGCATGGACATGACGTTCAAAGGCAAACCGGCGCATGGCAGCCGGCCTTGGGAAGGCATCAACGCTATCGAATCCGCGATGAAATTCCATGCGGGAATGGCCGATCTGCCGTTCCGCAAAGAGTCAACGGAATATTACGATCAGCCCTCAGTCAACCTGCCGATCATAAAAGCCGGCGACCGCTATAACGTTGTGCCGGAAATCTGTGAAATGTCCTACGATATTCGTTTCATGCCGGGCCAGGATAAAGAGGAAATCGTCCGGCAGATGAAAGAATTGGCGGAGCGCCTCAATCTGGACATGGAATATAAAGCAAGCGGCTCGACGCCGGCATTGACAACCACAAAAGAAAACCGTTATATCCAGTCGCTGGAAAAAGCGATTTCGAGTACGACAGGCGACACCCCTATCTTGTTCGGACAGCACGGCGCGGCAGATACCCGCTATTACGCCGAGGTCAATGGCGGCGAGGGGGCAATCGAGTTCGGCCCAACCGGCGATGATTGGCATGGCAACGCGGAATATGTGGTGGTTTCAAGTGTCCATCAATACAAAGACATCCTATTGGCACTCGCCCTCTCACCTGCCCATGTTTAGAGCAGGCACTTTTTGGGAATACTAAACTAACTTACCGATGACAGGAGAGATTTAAATGGCATTAGGACGTATATTGAAAACTGCGATTAAATTCGCACCAATCGCTTACCCGATTATCCGCAAAGTTATGAACAAAAAAAAAGCCAGCAACGCCGGCCAATATAAAACACCACAATCAAAAAGATAAGATGAAAAGAGCCGCAGCGATTCTCTCGCTGCGGCTCTTTTTCCTATTCAGCTATAAGGGATGGCTTCTTTTAGCGCCAATAGTCCGGCGGCATTCTGCAGGGACGGATTCACGGCCGCTGAGCTTCCTTCCAGTTCACCAGACGACTCTTCATCTTGCTGAGCCTGGATTTCCTCAAAAGAAACCGGAGCCGCGGCAGGTACTTCCCAGTCCTCCACTGTCCAGCCTTTTTGGTAGGCATCGAAAAAGGCGTTCGCCATTGTCTGGTAGCCGCTCAAATTCGGATGCACATCCGACGGGTTGGGCACTTGGTCGACTGCGTCATCACCGAATCCAGCAGCTACCGAAACAAACTTCGCACCATTTTTCTGTGCGGTCGTTTCCAAGATTTCATTGAGCCGGTCGAGCTGCAAAGCTGTCCCCGCTTTCTGGGAATCGCGGGCATGGGGATAGGCGAAATAATAGCCCATCACGTAGACATCCGCAGCCGGAGCGCGCTGTTGCAGCTCCGCAAGAATTTTTTCCAAGTTCGCCCGTGCGCCATTCAACGCAAAGTCCACCTGGATCTGCCCGAACGCCAATGACCCTTCCACAGGGTCAGCTGACACCAGCCGCAGCAGGTCATTCGCGCCCGCTGACACCGTGATGATGTTTGCATTTCCCAATACATCTTGCGCTTCATCAGAAGTTATCCGTTCAAGAACGTCCCCTGTCGTGAAACCGGGAAAAGCCAAGTCTTTTGTGTAAAAGGCAACAGGCTGATGCCGTGCCAACTCCTGTACAATCATATCTGCGTAGCCTGCATCAATTGCAGAATCCGGGGTTTGGCCGGCGGCAAGGGAATCGCCAATCGCTACATAATTCGCAGGCGTTCGGACAGCCGCTTGTGACGTTGCGGCGCCGCTCACCAATAGCATAAATACCAGCATCATCATCCAGCTCTTCTTCACATTATCCACCTCTTAAAATGCCCAGTTTCCGTTGCGGAAAACCGGTTCGCTCGTGCCGTCTTCATAGATTCCGTCAATAGCCATATCTGCACTGCCGATCATAAAGTCCTCATGGACGATGGACGTATTCAATCCGATTGATTGGAGCTGGGTCCGTTCCAAATCACGTGCCCCTTCAAAACAGGTCGGGTAGGAATCCCCAATCGCCAAATGGTTCGAGGCATTTTCATCAAACAAGGTATTGAAGAACAGGATGCCTGAATCCGAAATCGGTGAACGGTGCGGCACTAATGCCACTTCCCCGAGATACGCCGCTCCAGCGTCCGAGCGGATCATTTCATCTAGCAATTCCTGCCCTTGCTCTGCAGTCGCTTTGACAATTTTCCCTTTGGCGAATTCAAGTGTGAAACCGTCGATGATATTGCCTTGGTAAACGAGCGGTTTTGTATTGGAAACCACACCATCGACTCCGTATTTCAATGGCACAGTATAAACTTCCTCCGTCGGCATATTGGCAATGAACGGATTGCCCTGCGGTGTTTTCGCAGCGCCCGTCATCCAAATATGTTTGTCCGGCAGCGTAATCGTCAAATCTGTGCCCGGCGCCCGGTAATGCAGCTTGCTGAATTTTTTGCTGTTCAACAGCGAAGCTCGCTGTTCAAGCAAATCGATATGCTGCTTCCACTGCTCAACTGCATCGCCTTCGCCAATCCGCACTGTTTTGAAAATCGCTTCCCACAAGGCTTCCAGCTGGCGGTCTCCGTCAAGTTCCGGAAAGACTTTCTTCGCCCACGCTTTTGACGGGATAGCAACGATTGACCAGGCAATCTTATCCGTGCCCACCGCTTGGCGGTATCGTTCCAATGCTTTGCCGGCGGATTTCTGGGAATCGGACAGCCGTTTTGCCGGGATGCCTGTCAGCAAATCCGGGTCTTCTGCGTCTATCCATAAGAACGATCCCCCGGTATCGATAATTTCATCGCGCTGCACGACGGACCATTGCGGATATTCATTGAACGCTTCGTCTGGAGCCATTTCGAAATGGATTCTTGTCTGAAGCGGATCTGTGTAATTGACATGTACGCGCTTCGCACCCGCTTCATATGCTTTCGCCACTACGAGCCGCGTGAATTCGACCGTATCGATCGTCGTGTTGATCATGACAAGCTGGCCTTTTTGGACATTCAAGCCGACTTGGACAGTCAGTTCAGCATATTGCTCCAGCTTTTGTTGGAAAGTCATCTTTTACTCCCCTTTTCAGAAATTGTTTTGCTGCTTCCTTCTATCAGACGGCCTCCGTGAAGAATCTTCTGGACCGGTTTCGACGGAAGCTCTTTAGTGAATTTTTTATAATGGCGTTCATCCGCGTAAGCAAGCAGAGTGAGGACTTCCCCATCTGCTCCGGCGCGGCCGGTTCTGCCTGAACGGTGCTGATATTGCTGGATCGTCTGTGGCACATCGACGTGGATGACATGCGTCACCTGGTCGATATCAAGGCCGCGCGCAGCCACCTCTGTCGCAATCAAGACAGACACTTCTCCTTTGCGGAACTGGTCCAGCGCTTTTTTGCGCTCGTCTTTTTTCATTTCAGAATGCAGTGCCACGATTTTCGCGTCGCGGTATTTCAATTTGTTTTCCTTCATCAGCAATTGGTCCAAGTTATTGACGAATGCCAACGCTTTGACGTTTTCGAGATTGGAAATTTTGCGCAGCATTTCGGTTTTCTCCCGTTCATCCACTTTGATGAACGAATGCGTCACTTTGCCCTGCATCGGCATATCTTCAGCTTTCACTTTAAAGCGCGTCGGATCCTGCATCAAACGGTCAGCTACGAGCTCCACTTCTTCCGTAATCGTTGCCGACACTAAGATGAGCTGGCGATCTGGATGTGTTTTTTCAATGAGGTCCTTCATGATATTGCGGTGTTCGCGCGCCATCAGCTGATCACCTTCATCCAACACGAGCATGCGGATTTCATGCATTTTCAATTTCTTGTTTTTGACCAATTCGTTCAAGCGTCCTGGTGTACCGACAACGATTGCCGGTTTTTTCTTCAGTTTTTCCAGTTGGCGCTGCATATTCGCTCCACCGATCAATTGCGTCACTGTAATATCCGTGCCTTCAGTCCAATCGCGCACCACATTGACGATTTGCATCGACAATTCTTGTGACGGGGCGATGATCATGGCTTGGATCGATGGCTTTTCCGGGTTGATGCGCTGCAGGATCGGCAATAAATAAGCCAATGTCTTTCCTGTGCCTGTCGGCGATTCCGCGACGACATCTTTTCCTGCGAGCATTTCCGGAATCATCTGTTCCTGAATCGGCATCGCCGTTTCATATCCTGCTTTTTTCCATTTTTCCTGCCAAATCGGATCTAACTGTTCTATAAAATTCATGTCCTATTCCACCTTCTTTTCGATGCATCTAGTGTAACATATCCGCCGCCGCTACGCCTTTTTCAAACGACAAAGCTGCCCCCTAAAAGAGGACAGCCAAGGTGTTTCATTGGGATTCTGCAACTTCTTTACGCTTGTAAACTTCATCTTTTTCCGCTTCTTCGACAGGTCGGTCCGGTTTTTTGATGAACAGCGACAAGAGCAACGCAGCAATCGCTATTAATGTCGATATTTCAAATGAGTAATTGATCCCTTCGAGCAGTGCTGAATTCATGATGCCCTTAGGGGCTGCTCCGCTTGCTGCCAATTCCTGTGCGGTTGACTCGGTCCGCATGTTCATGAGCGTGATAAGGAACGCGGATCCGATAGCACCTGACACTTGCTGCAATGTATTATTGATGGCGGTACCGTGCGGATAGGATTTGATCGGCAGCGTATTGAGCCCATTCGTCATAACGGGCATCATGACCATCGAAATTCCGAACATGCGGAACGTATAAATCGCCATAATCTGCAGAAAACTTGTTTCCATTGACAATTGACTGAACAGGAACGTCGTAATCACGACGATGGCCAGTCCGGGAATCGCCAATACTTTTGCGCCGAAGCGGTCGAAAAGGCGGCCGGTGATCGGCGACATGATCCCCATCAGTAATGCCCCCGGCAGCATCAGCAAGCCGGATTCGATCGGTGAAATCCCTTTGATGGTCTGTACATAGATCGGCATCAAAATCATGCCGGAAAACATCGACATCGCCAAAGCAATTGATATCACAGAAGACAACGCGAACATCGGATATTTATAAATGCGGACTTGGAGCAGCGGCTTGTCCAGTTTCAACTGGCGCCAGGTAAAGATCGCCAACGCCACCAGCCCCAATGAAATGGTTCCGTAGACTGCCGGTGTCTGCCACCCCATCGAGCCTGCAGAACTGAAGCCGTATAAAACTCCTCCGAAGCCGATGCTGGACAACATCACCGAGGCTTTATCCAGCGTAATTTCACGGTCCTGGAACGTCAGGTTTTTCAATTTTACTGTGCCGAGCGCAAGGGAAATCAAGGCTATCGGCAATACGATCCAAAAAAGCACACGCCAAGAATAATGTTCCACTACAAAGCCGGAAAGTGTCGGGCCGATTGCCGGTGCCACGACCATAACCAATCCGAAGAACCCCATCGCCGATCCACGTTTCTCAACAGGAAAGGCGGCGAGCATTACATTCATCAAAAGCGGCATCATCAAAGCCGATCCCGACGCCTGGATCATCCGGCCGGCAAGCAGGATGCCGAATGTCGGGGATACTGCCGCAATCAATGTTCCAAGAGAAAACAAAGACATCGCTACGATAAAAATAGAGCGGTTCGAATAGCGCTGGATGAAATACGCGCTAGCCGGTATCAAGATGCCGTTCACGAGCATATAGCCAGTGACCAGCCACTGGACAGTCGAAGCGTCTTCAATGTTCAAGTCCACCATGATGGATGGCAGGGCGACATTCAATAAGGTTTGGGTAAAGATAGCCACAAATGCTCCGGTAAAGAGAATGGCGATAATGCCGTAAGGCGGTTTTTTCTGTTCTTTCATGCTATTAATTCCTCCGTAAATTTCTTCTTTATTTTATTTCTCCCTTATTTCATTGCATCATTCTATACCTATAGTCTATTTTTATCAAGATAAATAGACTGGCAGTATAAAAAGGTTGATTTGGAAAGGTTTTCAAGCTAATATGGAGCTATATAAGTTGAATTAAAGAAGTAGCATATTGAAAAACGCTCCGGTCGCTTTGGGCATGGCTATCGCTATGAGCCGAGAAGAACGCTCGTCTCATAGCTTCGCCTAGCCCCTTGACGCGCCTCCGCTAAGATATCTCTCGAAATAGAGCAAAACAGCGGAGACGCCTGCGGGAAAGCGAGACAGCCGAGACCCCGCAAGGCGCGAAGCGACTGAGGAGGCTTGGCGCTCGCCCGCGGCAAGCGCAGCTGTTTTGCTCCATATCGATGATGAATATTCAGTAGTTAAACTTATATAGACTGAAAGTACAAGGTGAAAAAATGAATCCAAAAAAACAGAACATCATCAATGCCGCTTACACCCTTTTCATCAATAAAGGCTATAATGCCTCGTCGGTCCAGGACATCCTCGACGAAGCTGGCGTCTCAAAAGGTACGTTCTATAATTACTTCACTTCCAAAACACAATGCCTTATCGCCATCATGGAATCGATCGGCAGCGAACTGAGCCAATTGCGGATGGCGGCAGCTGCCGGCAGACCCGCAAACGACCCACAGGTCCTTGCCGATCAACTGAGCATCCGCATCCAGCTGAACCAAGAGAAAAATCTCTTTTCGCTTTATGAGAGCATCTTCTACTCACAGGATGAAGAATTGAAGGAATTTTCCAAGCTCACTTACTTAAAGGAGCTCGATTGGATTTCGAACCGCATTGTCGATGTCTTCGGCAAAAAGGCGAAACCGTATGCACTCGACAACGCAGCATCCCTCCACGGTTCGATCCAGCAGCTTTTCCATTTATGGAAAGTGACATCGAACGAGGAGCTGCCGACTGATGAGCTCGCTTCATTCGTCGTGCGGCGCCTAGAAGTGACGGTGGCTCATCAAATCGCTTCAGGCGACCGCTTTATCCACGAAACTGGTCTTTATCCGCAACAGCACGCCGAAAACGTGTCCCCGAAAGAACTCGGAGCTCGGCTCGAAGCCTATAGCAAGTCGGCGCCCGATGACGAAACAATGGCGCAGCTCGTGGCTTTCCTGGGCAGCGAATTGCAGGCGGACAAGCCACGGAAAGTGTTGATTGAAAGCGTTCTTGGCACTGTCGCCAACAAAAGCGGACATGAAACCGCATTGCTGGCCTTGCTTGAACAGGTATGGAAACAGCTCGCAAAGCTATAAACACAAAAAAGGACAGAGCAAAAGCCGAACTCACGGCCCTTGCTCTGTCCTTTTCATTTATGGTTTTCGGCGCCCTTGAACGGCTTGCTCAAACGCATAGGCGCATTCGATCAGCTCGGGTTCGCTAAAAGCTTTGCCTGTAAATGTAATATTGAACGGTTCGTATTCACGGCTATAGCTGAACGGTACGGTAATCGACGGAAATCCTGCCGCAGCACCGATGTTGCAGCCATAGTCTTTCGGCAAAACGAGAGCATCTGCGCCTGTCTTTTTTAAAGTGGCACTGATGCCTTGCTTGCCCGCCAAAAACCGGTTCCGCTCCAACGCTTCCACGTATTCGCGTTCTGTTAGTTTGCCGCTCGTGCCGGCGGCTTGTTCAAAAAGGTTCTGACCGAATTTCAATGTATCCGCGGCATGCGCAAGGTTGAATGCGATGACGTCATCCAACGAGCGAATCGGATTTCCAAGGTCGCTCTTTGCCAAATAGTTGTTGATACTTGCTTTGAATTCATGCAGAAGCACCGCAAATCCAAGATCTTCCTGCGTGACCCCTAAATCGATATCGTCGATAATTTGTGCCCCGCATTGCCGCAGCCTCTCAAGCGCTTTGTTAAACAACTCCAGCTCTTCATTTGGCAACTTGGCTTGAAAAAGATTTCTCGGCACACCCAGCTTCACTCCCACCAATCCATCTTTGTTGAAATGCCGCTTCCAGTTGTAAGATTCGAATGGTTCGGCAAAGGCCGTTACGGCATCTTCCGGGTCACGCCCGATCAATTGGGCGAAGACCATAACCGCGTCTTCGACGGTGCGCGCAAGCGGACCGGCGGTATCCTGTGTCCACGATATCGGGATGATGCCGCTTCTGCTGATCATTCCGACCGTCGGCTTGATGCCGACCAGGCTGTTCCGGGCTGCCGGATCGATAATAGACCCTGACGTTTCTGTACCGATTGCTGCAGCCGCTAAGTTAGCTGCGACTGCTGCCGCAGAACCAGAACTGGAACCGCCGACATCGAAAGCGCCATAAGGATTTTTCACTTGCCCGCCGCGCGAGCTAAAGCCGTTGTTCATTTTATCCGTCATGAAGTTCGCCCATTCCGTCATGTTCGTCTTTCCAAGGATTACGGCACCCGCTTTTCGCAGCTTTTCGGCGACTTTGGCATCGCTGAGCGCGTAATGGTCTTTCAGCGCCAAAGAGCCTGCGCTCGTATGCATCATGTCGCCAGTGTCCATATTGTCCTTCAGCAAAATCGGAATGCCATGCAGTGGCGAACGGGCGCCTTTACGCAGGCGTTCAAAATCCAGCGCCTGCGCAATCTGCACCGCTTCGGGATTGAATTCCAGCACCGCATTGATGCTTTCACCCGAAAGCGAGATATTCTCTTTGTACATTAAAACAAGTTCTTCCGAAGTAAGCTTCCCTTCAGCCATTTCCTGCTGGAGTTCCGCAATGTTCTTGTCACCCAATTGTTCAAGCCGGTATTGTTCCAGTTTTTTGTGATGCATCAGGTTCCCTCCATTTCCCGATATACAGCTGATTTCACTCTATTGTTTTCCGCCATTGAAAAAAGCCGGCTTAGACCGGCTTAGATTTCTTCAGTATAGCTTTTCATCAATTCATACAAAGACAATTCATACAGCTGTCTTCCATCTATTTTAAATATATTCTGTTCAACTAAATGATTGATGATGATCGATCGTTTATCTTCAAATTTCG
>DATISS010000057.1:0-19302 GCA_035468565.1 Planococcus sp. (in: firmicutes) | reverse complement strand
TCGAGCGTCTTCTCCACTTGATGCGCGTAATCTTTCGCCTTTTCTTTGCCAGAAGAGGGATTTAATATAAACATCGCTTTTTTCATATACTTACCTCCGGTGCTATAATGTGAATATATCTTTCTTTACCCTAGTCATAAGTATTGTTAATCCCTATCTTTTTTATTTTTTTCGAGCCGGCGTTTGCCGACATGAGGAAAGTGCAATGCCTACCCTAAAAATTAGCAATGCCATTTTGGAGCCTTTGATTTTGTGAAAGCGAGTGAAACCGGTGCGATTCTTTATCTATGTCATTATCTTCTTTGCCTTTTTTGATCTTTTCGCACAATTGCCTATCATGAGCCCACTGGCCGTTTCTCTCGGGGCTACGCCATTCCTGGCCGGCCTCGCTGTTGGGATGTATTCGCTTTCGAATATTATCGGCAATATCGCGTCAGGTGTTTTCTCAGATCACAAAGGGCCTTTTGCCATTTTGGTCGCGGGGTTGGCCACGACCGGCGCTGTGCTTTTTTCCTATGGTCTCGTCGACGGCCCTTATAGCCTGCTTGCAGTCCGTTTTGTGCATGGCCTTGCCGCAGGGTTGACTGTCCCTGCGGCCTTCACTTACTTAGCGAACAAGACCGCACACAGCAAGCGTGGCAAAGGCGCCGCAGTATCAGGCGCTTTTGTCGGCCTCGCTGCTATCATCGGACCGGCATACGGCGCGATCCTGGCAAGCCGCACAAGTGTTGCGGAAACGATGGCAACGACAGGCGTTCTGCTGCTAGTGCTAGCAATCTGCTCATTTTTCGTGTTGAACCGCAAAATCGCCAAAAAAGAGGTTATTGTTCAACAGCCTCTCCCTTTTTCGTGTATGATCCGCAATCGCGGCTTGCTGCAATCGTTTGCCGGCGCTTTTTTTCTGATGTTCTCCCAAGGAGTCCTCGCTTACATGCTGCCTTTGAAAATAGAAGGGCTCGGCCTCCCTCCCGAACTGAGCGGCCTGCTGCTCAGTGTCTTCGGATTGGCGGCGATTCTTGTTTTCTTGCTGCCGGTAAACCGGATTTTCGACAAGGCAAAGCCTCTCTACACGCTGATTGCAGGTTTCGGATTCATGGGGCTCTCGCTGTTCCTGCTAAGCGCAGCTGAAACCATGCCTTGGCTGTATGCCATCATGTCCATGTACGGCATCGGCTTTGCGCTATTGTTTCCATCCATCAATTCGCTGCTCATCGATGCCACCGAGCTATCGTCACGCGGCAAAGCCTATGGCCTGTTCTATGCATTCTTTTCGCTTGGTGTAGTCGGGGGTTCCAGTTTTACAGGTCTGCTTGAACTGAAAGCAGACGAAGGCTTCATGCTCAGCGGCACGTTGCTGATCGGCGCCGCTTTGGCAAACGCCCTGCTGAGCAAAAGGTGAACAAGGTATAGCCGGCTCCAATAGCGAAACAGCTGCTTTTCACCGCATAAAAAAGAGGATGGTCCGAAACCATCCTCTTTTTTATAATTTGTCTGTATTGAGCCTGTTTTCAGGCGCGATTGTTTCTGTGTTCTCCGACTTCTCTTCGCTAGTGTCATTTGATGACAACTTAAAGTCCTCGTCTTTGTCGTCCCGATTCTTGTCGTTGTAATACTGCGCTCCGCTCACTCCGCCTTCGCTGGCCATCTTGTTTTCACGCAGTTCGGTTGAATATTCTTTCTCATCTTCCGGTGTTCCGTTGCCATTTTCCAAGTTTTGAGATTCCATATACGAATTCACCTTCGTCTTGGCGTTATTAAAAGCCTCTGTAGCTTTTTGCCGATTTTCCGGTTTCTTGAAATACGCATAAGCTCCAGCAGCCAATCCTGCCCATAATAAGCCTCTTCCACTACCTTTTCGTTTTGCCATGTGCCCCACTCCTTTTTAATTTCACCGTGTTATTTAGTTTATATACCCTTTTTTCAGAAAAATAGTCTTCCACTTGCCATGAATGGCATTACATTTTATTTTTGGTCAGTTTCATGTCGACGTGAGGTATGCCGTCTTCATCATATTCATCCGAAATTGGCACAAAGCCGAATGATTCATAAAACCCTTTCAGATAAACTTGCCCTTGAAGCTGAATTTCATTGGCTTCCCATTCCGTTATAATATAATCAATGGATTTTTCCAACAATTGCTTGGCAAGCCCTCTGCTTCTGGCATCCGGGTGGACGATGACGCGCCCAATCGACGGCAATTCGTATTTCACGCCACCTGGTACAAGCCTGGCGTATGCCAAAGTGCGCCCACTTTCTGTACATGCCAAATGGATCGATTCTTGATCAAGATTATCCAACTCAGGATATGGACAATTTTGTTCGACAATGAACACATCGACCCGCAACTTTAAGAATTCATAGAGTTTCCTTGCCGTCAGCTCATCAAAATGATAGGTATTCCAGTCCAAAACTCCTCGCCTCCCTTTCCTTCTATTATTCCACAATGTTAGCTATTCAGCGCTAATTTTGATATGATTATGAAAAGAATTTTAGAGGTGATCACATGATTCGCACAGGCACGATTGAAGATATTGCTTCTGTCCAGGAAATCGCTTATGTCAGCTGGAACGACACATACGAAGGCATCATCCCCTCCCCTGTCCAAAAAAGTTTTTTAGATAAATCCTATTCTACTCCGATGATGGAGATGCGATTGGAAAAGACGATCGTCCTTGTGGCAATCCACGAAGACGAGGCTATCGGCTTTGCTAATTTCACTAAACTTGACCAAGACGGCGACTCGGAATTGATCGCTCTTTACTTAAAGCCCGAATACCAACGCAACGGATTCGGTAAGAAATTGCTCGACAGCGGGCTGTCGCGTTTGTTCGACGGCTCTGAACTCTCCGTTTATGTAGAAAGTGAGAATGAAAAAGCCCGGAACTTTTATGCAGCCAATGGATTTGAGCTTGTCGAAGAATTCGAGGAACTATTTGAAGGCCATCCGCTCAAGACTGCAAAATACATTTACGATTTAAAAGTGAAAACGCCCGCCCTTTAATTGGCGGAAATAACAAAAGGTGCAACGGAAAATTCCGTTGCACCTTTTTTCTTTGGCTGATTTACAAGCAATTATTATAATGGGCGATACGGTGTATCATCATTATTGTCTTTGCTTAGGCGCTCATCCGAGCGGCGTTTCAAATCCTCACGCTCAACAAAATCATCTCCGGCTGTCCCGGGTTGCGATTGGCGTGATCTTTCTTCCATGGCGCGCTGCTGCTCTTCTTCACGCAGCCTTTCCTCACGGATGCGCTGGTCATCGTGGCGGAGCGAATCCTGGTCGCGCAAACGATCTTTTTCACGATGCAGATTGCTATTGTCCTGCAGGTCTTTTCCATTGCCATTGCTCGATTTGCGTACGAAGCACATGATGGCTGCGATGTAAAACAAGATTGATGTCAGCGACATGAGCCCTGCAAACAATCCGGCAACGATAAAGAATACCCCTGCCATATTCGGATTGGAATTTCTGCCGAGCCGAGCAATCGCTAAGAATGCGAAAAGCGTACTGATTGCCAGAAGCCCGACAAGCACCCACATAATTACATCAAAGCTTGTCATTAAGCCGTCTATTAGTCCCTGGACATCTCCCATATCATTCATGGTCGGATCTGACATGATCTGTTCTTCAAGGAACTGGCGGAATTCCGGGTCGTTCTCGACATTCCCAAGACTGAAAATCGAGAAAATGATAAGTGCTATTGCTAAAAGGTTAAAAACAATGCCGATAACGCCAAGCACTTTTTCGCCAGACCGGCTGACGTCCTGCTTTCCATTCATATAATCCACCTCTTTCATAATTTTCTCCTTTTTTATAAGTTGAACTAAAGAGTCATCCTATTAATACTGCGCAAAACTGCCTCGCTTGCCGCGGGCAAGACATTGGCCGAAGCTTGCGAGACCAATGTCTTTGCGACGAAGCGCAGAGCGCTGTAGGAGCAGAGCTCTTAATTTTTCTCAAAGAGCTTATCCAGCGAAGGCGCGGTCATGGGCTAGGCAAAGCGTCCGAAGCGGTGTTCAACAAGTTACTTCTCTACTTCAACTTATATAAATAGAAAAGGAGTTTATCAGTTCACTTAATCATTTCCCTTAATAAAATTAATAAAACCTGTTTAAAAACATACTGTCAGGGTAATTTAATAATATCAAACAATTGAAAGGTGATGAATAAAATGGAAAAAAAGTTAATTTTTAATCAAGCAGACTTTATGTACGGTATAGGTGGCGCTTCAATCTTAACAGCTATTGTCTTTTTGATGACAGGACTATAATTCGGAGGTTGAAGATGATAAATTACATACGGAAAACATAGAAAAGCAATCCGCTAAATAACATTAGAGGATTGCTTTTTGCGTGCTTCACATTTTTACATCATTGTATTCTTGGTAGCGATCGAATGCGACGGCTGCATAAGAGCAGACCGGTTCTATCTTAAAGCCTTTCTCGCGCGCGTATTCAGCGGCGCGGTCCAGCAATTTCTTAGCCAGGCCATGATGGCGAAGCGTTTCCTCGACGAATGTGTATTCAACAACCATAATGTCCGACATTTCAGTCCATGTAATCTCGCCGACGTTTCTGCCTTCGTCTTCCAGGTGGAAGGCAAATTCATCCTGTCCCAATTCCTTCAATTTAAAATCCACTGTATCGTCCCCCTCCTGCATTTATCCATTTATTGCTAGCGGTCGCAATGAAGCCTCGATCTGTGCCCGCTTCGGCTCAAGGAATGGCGGCAGCGCCAATTTCTCGCCCAGTGTTTCCAGCGGCTCATCTGTTGCAAAGCCCGGTTCGTCCGTAGACAATTCAAAAAGAATGCCATTCGGTTCGCGGAAATAAAGCGCTTTGAAGTAATAACGGTCCACTTCGCCTGACGTCATAAAGCCTTTTGACAACAAATAGGCGTTCCACTTGCTATAGTCTTCGTATGTTTTGACGCGGAAGGCGACGTGATGGACGCTGCCTCTCCCTGGTCGTTCAGGCGGCAGGTCTGTGCGCTCCTCTAAATGTATTTCGCCGGCTGGCCCGCCTTTTCCTGTCGAGAACACCAAAATATCTTTCATGCCTTCCACTTTTGGCGGATAAGAGCCGATTTGCTCAAAGCCAAGAACCTCTGTCAGCACTTCTGCGGTTTTGCCGTTTTTGCGGACTGTCAACGTGACGGGGCCCAAGCCGATAATGGCAAACTCCTCAGGGATCCCCGCTTTGGTCCATGGAATGCCATAGGGGATGCCTTTTCCATCGTCCACGGTCAGCATGAGCCGCGAACCTTCAAAGTCTTGGAACACCAATGAGCCGCGCCCGAAGGTTTCTCCGATTTCTGCGTGCGGAACCCCTAATTCATCGAAACGCTCAGCCCAATAGCGGAGAGCCTTATCGCTTTTCACCCGCAGCGAGGTGTTGCTGATGCTGGAGATCCCGGGATATGTTCTGCCGGCCATCGGAATATCGAAATAGGTCATATCCGTTCCGGGTGTCCCGACCGCGTCTGCATAGAATAAGTGATACGAAGATGTCGAATCCTGATTGACGCTTTTTTTGACAAGCCGCATGCCTAAGATCCTTGTAAAGAAATCATGGTTTTTATCTGCATTTGCAGTGATTGCTGAAACGTGGTGGATGCCTTCCAATTTCATCGTGAACACTCCTTTTATCTTGAATTCGAGATATTTATTTCATGATAGCAGATTCTTTTTCCACTAGCAAGAAAGCGAACTTGGAAGGAATAGGAAAAAGGCAGCTCTGGAATTCTGTTGTACAGAGTTCCAGAGCTGCCTTATTTTCATCATTAGCTTACTAATCCACGGATGCCATCGATCAATTTATTGAAGAAATTCTTTACACTTTGCCAAAAGCCATCGTCATTGACGACAGTGCCGATTTTGTCTTCAATCGTTTTGCTCAAATCTTCAAGCTGGGTAGACCATTGCGAGAAATCGATATCAAGTTTGCGGATGCGGTCCATCAGGTCCACCAGCAATTGGCGATCTTCCGGGCTCAATTCAATCTGCAGTTTTGACAATTGCTCTTCCACAATCGCTTCTACTTCTTCCCGTGTAGCTGGGTTCTTTTCTGCAATCTGCTTTTTAATCTCTGTCAGCAATTCGCTGACTTTTTCGTCGCCGACGCCTTTATCAGCAAGTTCCGTGGCAACTTCGAGTTCGTCATTGGCGACATCAGTCCGTTCCGGATCCAATTGTTCGCCGTTCACTTCATAAGCTTTGTAAATTCCGACAAGCGCGGAATGGCCGGTAACTGCTTTCGGTGCAGCCACTTCCACTGTCGCGTCTTCAATGCCGGCCGTCAGCATGGCGTTGGCGTACATGTCAGATGTAACCTGTGTAATGTTATCCGGCGTCACAATCTGGATGACCAGGCCTTCGCCGGCTTCCTTGCGGGTGATTTTAGCGGATGAGTACATGCGCGCACGCGGGTCGCCGTCTTTGATGAAAGCGATCAAGTCTTGTCCTGTCACTTCGATTTCTTCCACTTCAGCTTCTTCCGCCACGCTCAAGCTATCTGCAACGCTTTCTTTTTCAGCATCAGAGAGATTGCCGCCGTAAACGACGATCGGGACCCCGAATTTTTCATTTATGCCTACGTTTGCTGAGCCTGCTTGTGGTGCCAGCAAAGAGAATGCCAGTATGATGGTGATGATTGTTATCATTTTTTTCATGTTGATTGCCCCTTCCTCCAAATTAATACGCTTTTAATTTGAAAAGGTTCCATCAGCTCGTTAATTTTGTCCAACCTTCTTCTTGGATGATTCTGCGTTCTTTGTACAATCGGCCCATGGCGCGCTTGAATGCAGCCTTGCTCAAACCGAACATTTCAAAAATTTCATCCGGTGAAGATTTGTCTGTGAACGGCATTTTGCCGCCGGATTCCTCCAAATAGCGCAAAATCATTTCAGCATCGTCCGACAAGCGCTCCTGCTTGCGGGGAAGCAATGATCCGTTCAGCGTACGGTCTTCTTTGACGCCGATAATGCGCACAGTCTTTTCTTCCCCAAGGCGCGGTTCTGCCTCGCGCTCTGTTTCATGGACGAAAACGCGGTACATTTCCGGCACTGTCAGCATGAAAGTGCCTACCGGCAATAAACGGTACGCGCGCGCCTTCAAGTCTTTGTTGAAGACTTCTTCAGGTGCCGGCACACTAAGCTCAAGCACCGTCTCTTCTGTTGCCAATCGTCCGTACAAGTCGCCATAGCGGTCTGTGCGCAGCGTCATGAACAAATGGTCTCCCTGCTTCGGCCACAATTCCTCAACTTGCGGAAGATCCGCAGGCAATACATATACTTCACGCGTCGTGCCGATATCCACGACTGCGCCTTCGCGCGGAGATACTTTCAATACTTTCGCCCAACCGTAGACACTCGGCAGAATATGCGGAATCATCGGCGTCGCTGCAATGCCGCCTTGGCGGTTGCGGTACAGGAACACTTCAATTTCTTCGCCGACTTCCTGTCCTTCTTCGATTTCTGATGCGTTCATGACGACTTCATCGCCAGAACCATCCGTCAAAATCCAAAGGGAACTTGACTGGTCCTTAATTTTTAACGTCGCTTTTAATCCTGGATGCAAACTCATAATGCAGCCTCCTTCTATTTTAACTTTCTTTTTGGTCGTTCTTCAGCTTTTCCAATTCCGCAACCAGTTCCGGACGGTCCTCCAATGTCTGGACCAAATCAGCGATCCGGTCAATTGAATTCCAGCTTAAATGGTGCTCGATGCCTTCAACGTCCCCGTAAATGCGCTCTTCTTCCACACCAATCAGCCGTAGGAACTGCTCCAGCAGATCGTGGCGCTTCAACAAGCGCTTTCCGAGCTTCTGCCCTTTTGGCGTCAACACAAGGCCCCGGTAGCGTTCGTAGATCAAGTAGCCGTCTTTATCGAGTTTTTGTACCATTTTGGTGACAGACGAAGGCAATACCGACAGCGCTTCCGCAATATCCGATACGCGCGCATACCCTTTTTGTTCAATTAATGCATATATTATTTCAATATGGTCTTCCATACTTGGAGTAGGCAAAGTCAGTTCCTCCCTCACATAACTTCTTTCAGTTTACTATACCGCAACCGCTGAAACAACTGAGCTCGAAGCGAGTCTGTGCTGTTCTAATATTCTGGATGTTTACACCCGAAATTTCTGGGGTAAATATTACTATCTCAAGAGAAAGGTTAGGTGAAGAAACATGGCGCGTATACTTTGGATAGTTTTAGCAGTTATTATCGTTATCTGGTTAATAGGATTTTTAATGGACGTTGCTGGTGGTTTAATCCACATTCTTCTAATTATTGCGGCTATCATTTTAGTCATCAACTTAATTTCAGGAAGAAAAGGCTTATAACAGCTCTACAACATAGAAAAGGCCGGGGACATTTGTCCTCGGTCTTTTTTTATTGCCTGATTTTCGAATAGACGCATGTATCGCGCAAGCCGTTTTTTGACATTGTATCATTGCGTAAAATGCCTTCGAGCTCAAAATCGAGGCGGTCCGCTACTGCGCGGCTCCGGACATTTTCCGGATCGCAGCGGATTTCCACGCGGTTCGCTTCGAGTTCTTCGAAAGCGAACTGCGTGATGCGCTCTACCGCTTCAGTTACATAGCCTTTGCCTTCAAAGCGGTGGTCGACCCAATAGCCGATTTCGAACTTCCGGACTTCCCAGTTGATGCGGTGAAGCCCGGTCGAACCGATGAATTCTCCGGTCTCTTTTGAAAAGAAATGCAGGCGCAGATCCTTGCGCAGCTGGAAATTAGCAGCAGCTTCAATGAGCACAGCCTCTGTCCGTCCAAGCTCCGGTGGATCTTGCGCAAAAGGCAGCCAAGGGCTGAGCGATTCCAGGGAATGCAGCACAGCATCATAGCATTGCTCGGCGTCTTCTCTTTTCGGTGCGCGAATCAGCAGCCTCTCAGATTCAAATTCATCCGGGAAGTCGAGCAGAATCGGATTGAATTGCGGCTTTTGTGCGCCGACGATGGCGTCATCCCAATGAACAGGCGTCGTTACGCCGCCTTGCCAATCCTCGCGCGTCAGCCCGTAAGTCACCGCATCATAATAGCGGTTTTCCTTCGGCGAAAACCACGCTTGGCGGATATGAGCTTCTTTCGCAAAGCCGGTGCGCTCAAATGCTTTGCGCATCGCAAAATTATCATGGCGCGTATTTCCTTCGAGGCGGATTTTCTTCTCGGGCAACGAAAACACGAAATCGGCGACCTGCTTCAATGCCTTCGGCCCGTAGCCTTTGCCACGGTAAGGTTCGGCTATCCGCAAATCGAATAGCGGAATATCATCCTGCAAATCAAAAATCTTCACAAGCCCCACTTGCTCGCGTTCATCATTTTCAATCCAGAAGGTGCGGACTTGATCCGATTTATAACCGCCCTCTTCAATTGTCTTCTCGATCAATGCCCTGACCGGATGTTCCTGCCCATGGAACGGCCAGGAATTGGTGGTCATGAATTCAATGAGCTGTTCCTGCTCTTCTATCGTCCATTCAGTCAATTTCAATGCAATATCCCCCACATGCTCTTACTTCTGGATCTTCACGAGGCGCAGGGCATTCAAGATGACCAACAGCGTCGCGCCCATATCCGCGAAAATAGCGATCCATAAGGTCAGCCATCCCGGAATGATCAGAAGCAAAGCGATAATTTTCAAACCTAATGCGAAAATGATGTTTTCCTTTATTATACGCAAAGTTTTTCGGCTGAGTCGAATCGTATACGGAAGTTTTTCAAGATCATCCGCCATCAAAGCGATATCGGCAGTTTCTAGCGCCGCATCCGTTCCTGCGCCGCCCATGGCGATGCCGATAGATGAAGCCGCCAATGCCGGTGCGTCATTGATGCCATCGCCGACCATCGCTACGCGGCCGTAAATGCCTTGCAGCTCTTTGATAGCCGCCAATTTGTCTTCCGGCATCAAGCCTGCGCGGACATCCGTGACACCGATTTGCCCAGCGATCGCTTGCGCGGTTACTGGATGGTCCCCTGTCAGCATGATGGTTTCTTCAATGCCCATGTCTTTCAGTGCCTGGATGATTGCCGGGCTTTCAGGGCGGATTGCGTCAGCCACCGCGACTGAACCGATTAATTCCATGTCCGAGAAGACTGCTACCACTGATTTCCCGCTTTCCTGAAGTTTTTCGTACGCCTGCGGGACAGCGAAACCGAATTCTGCCGCCCAGCCGAGGCTGCCGACATAGACTGGCATTCCGTTGACTGAAGCCGTTACGCCTTTTCCAGTCACTGATTTAAAAGCCGTGCTGCTGTAAGGCTCTTGAACACGACCTGTGATGGCACGCGCCAGCGGATGCTGGGACATTGCTTCTACGGATGCCGCAATTTTCAATACTTCTTCTTTGCCGTAACCACCCTGTGCATAGACATCCGTCACTTCCGGATAGCCTTTCGTCAAAGTCCCTGTCTTGTCGAATGCCACTGCTTTAATGCGGCCCGTCTCCTCTAAATGGATGCCGCCTTTGATCAAGACGCCTTGGCGGGCTGCGTTGCCGATGGCCGTGACAATCGCGACAGGGGTCGAAACGACAAGCGCACAAGGGCAGCCGACGACTAGCACCGCCAGCCCCTGATAAATCCATAACTGCCAATCACCGGTTACGAATCCGGGAACAAGCGCCACGAAAAAGGCGATGGCGATGATCGCCGGTGTGTAGTACTTGGCAAATTGGTCGACAAATTTCTGTGATGGCGCTTTTTCAGCTTGCGCTTCTTCAACAAGGTGGATAATTTTTGCAATCGTTGTATCTTCAACGCGTTTGGTCACCGTGATTTCCAATGCGCCTTCTTCATTCATTGTCCCTGCAAATACTTCATCGCCCGCCTCTTTGGAAGCAGGGATCGATTCTCCGGTGATTGCTGCCTGATTGACGGAACTTTCCCCGCGCAGGACATTGCCATCCATGGCGATTTTCTGGCCCGGTTTGACAATCATGACGTCGCCGATGCGGATATCTTCTGTATCCATTTCAATGAGCTCTCCCTCACGCTGAATCAGCGCACGCGCTGGAGCAAGGTCCATCAATCCCCGGATCGACTGCCGGGCTTTGTTCATCGAGAAAGCCTCCAGCACTTCGCTGATGGCGAACAAGAACACAACAACCGCGCCTTCGCGCCATTCACCGATGATTGCGGCTCCGATGATCGCGATCGTCATCAGCGTTTTCATATCGAATTGCAGTTTCATCAGATTGCGCAAACCGGTCCCGAACATGTGATAGCCTCCGACCAGCATCGAACCCGCGAACAACGCGATAGCTGCCGGATCGGTTTCCGAAGTCCGGAACGAAACGGTGATCCCGACAATTAAAAGAACCAGTGAAATGGCTGTCTCAATCGTCTGCCGGCGTTTGTAAAACGGCACATGGACAGCTTTCTCCCGTTCCGGATAAACGCGGATGTGGTCGAACGCACCGGCCTTTTCAAGTTCTTCGATCGTCACATTGCCGTCCACCGTGAGCTTCGAGGCGCCAAAATTCAAAATGACGTCTTTCGTTTGGGGCAAGCTGCGAATGTTCTTTTCAAATTTCGCTGCACAGCTTGTGCAGGAAAGGTTTTCAAGACGATATGTCTTTTGCATCGTGCGCACCTTCTTTCGCATGTTCATGGGCGATCGTGACGAGCTGGTGTACATGACTGTCCGACAATGAATAATACACTTGTTTGCCTTTTTTCTGCGACTTCGCGAGTCCCCGTTCACGCAAGTAGCGCAAATGATGCGAGGCAGTTGCCGTCGAGGAACCGATGACCGCAGCGATATCACAGACGCACATTTCTTCTTCTATAGTCAGTGCATAGGCAATATTCAAACGGGTTTCATCCGCCAGCGCTTTAAAGAGATTGGCGACTTCCGATAAATCTGCCATATGCTTTTGGACGTTCTCCACAACTTCCGGGTGGACTTTCGTAACTTCACATATTTCTCGCACAGCGATTCCTTCTTTCATTCAAATATAGATTTGATTGTTACTGCCAGTATAATTCTTCAATGGACATTAGTCAAACCATGGTTTGAATGAAATCCCAAGCGAATCGAGCGTCTTTTTCAAGGCTGCCGAGACCCAGCGGGAAAAGGATTCTGTGAAAATTTGTCGAATAATTCATCAGTATCCGGACAATCGTTAGGGGGAATTGAAATGTACCAGAAAATACTAGTCGCGGCGGACGGCTCGGATCATTCGATGCGTGCCGCACACGAAGCGGTGAAAATGGCGAAAGCGAACCCAGAGGCCGCAGTCACGCTGCTGTACGTCATCGATTATGAAAAAGCGCGCAATGAAATCCTCCATGGCCAAAGCAGCGAAGAAGTCCATTTCGAGCGCCGCAAGCATCTGTCACCGCTCGAGGCAGTCTTCCGGGACGCCGGAGTCGTATGCGAAACAAAAACGCTGCACGGTACTCCAGGACCGACCATCGTCAAGCACGCCAACGATGCGGGCTACGACATCGTATTCATCGGCAGCCGCGGCTTGAACGCCTTTCAGGAGATGGTGCTCGGCAGCGTCAGCCACAAAGTCGCGAAGCGCGTCCAGGCCCCGGTAATCATAGTGAAATGAAACAGCTGCCTATGAAAATTCGGGCTGCCTGTTTGTTACAATCAAAGAAAAAGAGATGGTGATTTCATTGAGAAAAGGAAATTTGAATTCGATTGCCGACGTCACCGGCGTGACAGTGGGCCACACGACACTCGAAGAGCGCTTGTCCGAGAGCGACGCAGTATGTACAGGCGTCACCGCCATTTTGCCGCATGCCGGCAATTGGTTTGAAGAAAAAGTGCCGGCCGCGAGCTTCGTGCTGAACGGCTTCGGCAAAACCGCCGGGCTGGTGCAAGTCGAAGAGCTTGGTGTCCTCGAGTCACCAATTATGCTGACGAATACATTCAGCGTCGCCGCCGTGCTGCAGGGCACGATGGACTGGATGCTGCGCGAAAACCCGGCAATCGGCGATTCGACGAGCTCGCTCAATATCGTCGTCGGGGAATGCAACGACAGCTATTTGAACTCGATGCGCCTCATGGCCGTGCGCCCTGAACACGCGGAGCAGGCAATCGGCGCCGCTTCCACAGATTTCGCCCAAGGCGCGGTCGGCGCTGGAAAAGGCATGATCTGCTACGGCGTCAAAGGCGGCATCGGATCCGCTTCACGCATTGCAGAATTTGAAAGCCAACAATACACTGCCGGAGCTTTGGTGCTGAGCAATTTCGGCCTCAAAGAGGAAATCGCCATCGCGAACTGGCTGCCGGATTCCCCGGTTCCCGAAAAACCGGACGGTTCTGCCATCATCGTAATCGCAACCGATGCACCGCTCGACAGCCGCCAACTGAAACGCTTGGCGAAACGTGCGGCAATTGGGCTGGGCCGTACCGGAACCCACATCCACAACGGCAGCGGGGACATCATCATCGCGTTTTCCAACGCTGAGCGCATCGCTCACAAATCGGCGAACGCGCTGCGGCAAACGACACTCTTGCGCGATGATCATCCACTGATGGCCGATTTGTTCAAAGGCGTCATCGAAGCGACCGAAGAGGCGGTCTACCAAACGCTGCTCAACGCTGAAACGACCACTGGCCGCATGGGGCGGACCATTGAAAAAGGCTCCTTCCCCCAAGCTTTTTAAGGTTGTACAGCCATACAAAAAAGCCGTTCCTTTTGCCGGAACGGCTTTTTTGTATGGCTCGAAAGACAACGAACCCTGCATTATTGCACCAAATGATAGGCCGCACTGAACAACAAAATGCCGCTCACTAGCGTGGCTCCGAGATATGACGCCGCTTCGAGCAGGCGGCCGTCTTCAAAATCCTTGACGGCGTCGAGCGCCATCGTGGAAAACGTCGTGAATGCCCCTAAGAACCCAGTCATCCAAAAAAGCGAAGGACTGCCAGCGCCGAGGAATAAGCCGAGCGCAAACGAACCGATGCTGTTTACCAGCCACGTCGCAAGCTTCGGCTGCCTTGCTCCGCGTTCAGCCAACACGTAAAAACCGTAGCGGGCTATCGCTCCTAAAAATCCGCCAATTGCGATGCCGATCATTCGCCCACCGCCTTTCTGCCGAACTTCAGCCCCGCCGCTGCTGCCACTACAGAGAACGCCGTCATCGCAACCGCAAGCAGCAAGCCGCTGGTGAAGGAACGTTCCATCAGCCGGAACCATTCGGCGGAAAATGCAGAAAATGTCGTAAACGAGCCGATAAAGCCGGTCGATACGAATAACCGGAAAGGAGCAGACTTCGCGTGAAAGCGCCCGGCGGCGAAGCCGATCAACAGGCTGCCCAGCAAATTCACCGTCCATAAGCCAGCGAACGATGACACCCCTTCGTAGATTGCCGCTCTCAAAAGCGAGCCCGCCATTCCTCCGAATCCGACTGCCAATAAATTCTTCAACCCAACCGACCTCACATCTTTTTCTTTCAGTATAACTTATTCCGGGGACAATCTTAAGACCGAACCTTCCACTTCCCCTTCAAGGAAGGTTTCATGGAAATTCCCCTCTGCCCAATCGTCTACTTGGTTATGGAAGAAATCCGACTTCATGTGGCCGCTCAAGCCCGGTCCGACAATGTGGTAAGCGCTCGACAAATCGCTTAGGTCGGCAACGAAGCGCCAAGACGCCCCGTGGTCGACATTGCCGTCGCCGTCAAATCCGGCAGCCTGCACCGTGATGTTGGAACCACCGATTGGCACAGGGTCTGGGTTCAGGAAGCTGGCGAACACCGGTGACGCACCAGCAAGCGGATGGGGGAACGTCAATTTATGATTGTCTCCCCATTGCCAATCGCCGGAATCCTTGCCGAATTCTTCTTTGATTTCGCCAAGAGCTGTTTCAAGTGAATCCTCCAGCCACTTTCCAGCGCCTCCATATTCCGAGACCCATGCCCCTTCGTTGCCGCTGAATGCATCACGCATCATTTGGTCGGTAATGTGGTTTTTGCCCGCCAGCAAGCTGAAGACATCTTCAGGAAATTCCTCCGCCAACATCGTCACAGGCAGCTGCTTCATCCATTTATGGAACACCAGCGGCGCGGCAGCACCTTTGCTGTCAACTTGATCCCATTCTGCCATCAATTTAAACAATTCGTCGTGTTCATCGGTCCTTTGTTGGACGCCTGCCATCATATCGTCCAGGAACTCTGCTGCGTACAGGTTTTTCTGGTCCATCTGCAGCGCCATCATATCTTCTTTTGTCAGATCATCTTTCGATTCCAGCACCTCTGCTATGCGTTCATAGCGGTACGGCTGCGCCCAGAAATCCGTGATGTGGTAAGCGTACGAACCATCTACGACTTCGTTATTGGCCGTCGCAATAAAACCGCTTTCCGGATTTACAGCAGTCGGCAGTTCATCAAACGGCACATAGCCTTCCCAGCCGTATGCAGACGAATCACCCGGCACCGGCAGTTGCCCGTCGCCTTGTTTGCGGATTGGAATCCGCCCATTTGCTTTATAGGCGATCGTCCCATCGACCGACGCGAAAACGAAATTCTGTGCCGGCGCCTGGAAATCTTCTAACGCCGTTTCGAACTCTTCCCAATTGGATGCTTTATTGAAACTTAGCACCGCCTGAAGTTCCAATGTCGGTTCATGGGCGGTCCATTGCAGCGAAAACGACGCGTTCGGATTTTCGTCTTTGTACAAAACGTCCGAAATGATCGGTCCGTGGCGCGTAACCGCCACTTCAAAATCCACCGTCTCGCCGTCTTTCACGTTAATCGGCTCGTTCCGGATTTCTGCCTGCTCCCATTCGCCATCATAGAGAAATTGCGTCGGATCTTCCGGATTCGGGGTTTCAATATATAAATCCTGGACGTCTGGGCCGACATTCGTCACTCCCCAGGCAATCTTTTCGTTATGGCCAAGAATGATGCCGGGTATGCCCGCAAAAATGACGCCGCTGACGTTCTGTTCCGGCGACTTCAAGTGCATCTGATACCAGATTGATGGCGTCGATAGCCCAAGATGCGGATCATCCGCGAGAAGCGGCAAGCCGCTCGCCGTCTTGTCTCCCGATACTACCCAGTTGTTGCTGCCATTGAATTCCGGCGGGATGACGGAAGCATCGAATTGCCCAGCGACTTGTACCGGCTGTTTTTTATTGGCCGCGATGATCGACGGGGCGTCTTCCGGATATTTGATAAAGATCTCTTTCGCTTTGTCTTCCGGGAATTCGTTCAGTGCCCAATGCCTGATGGCAAGCGATGACCAGTGCCCGCCGAGGTCATACGCCATGAACTTGCCGATCGTCAATGAATCGACCGGCGTCCACGGTTCAGGTTCATAGCCAAGCAGCGCAAATTCATAGCTCAGTTTGTCGTCCGCTTTCGCTTGCTCAATGAACGCATTGACGCCTTCCGCGTACCACTCCAACACCTGCTGCGCTTCCGGTTCATAGCCGCTCCATGATTTTTCAGCAGCGTCGCGCAAACTGAATACCCGGAAGAATTTATCCCGGTCCACAGCTGCGGCCCCTACCACTTCCGCCAAACGCCCGCTCGCTTGGCGCCGCGACAGGTCCATTTGGAACAGCCGGTCCTGCGCCTGGACAAAGCCTTGCGCACGGTACAAATCGGCATCCGTCTCCGCTTCGATATGCGGCACGCCGATTTCGTCGCGCGTCACCGTCGCTCCACCGTCTAAAACGCTGACAACCATTTCCCCTTCCACTTGCGGGCTCGACTTGCCTATGTAAACGTTTACAAAAACTAGCGCTGCAACTGCCAGCACCACCAAGCCACCCACTATCCCCATAATCCATTTCAGCAGCTTCCGGTTCTCTTTCTGTTTCCCCAATCGCCTTTCCCCCTCATTTTTTTCTTCCCTGATGCTATATCATTCGACCGTCGGAATAAAAATCCTCTATTCACGATGGAGTTGCCGCATAAATCCGCTGATGCACATAAAAAAGCCCGCAAGCTGCGGGCTTATTGATTGATATCTTCTTCTCCAAGCACCATCTTCACTTTCGGCACTTGTTTCTTTTCCGTCAGGACGTACAGGACATCGCCGACTTTCAGCTTCGTCGTACCTGTCGGCATGACCAGTTTCCCTGAGCGGATGATGGCGCTGATCAAGGTCTGTTTCGGCAAGCCGATGGTTTGCACAAGCTGCCCGGCGAACGGCGATTTAGCTGTCAGTTCGACTTCCAGCATTTCCGCATTCGCTTTGTCCATCGAAATCAGTTCCAGCGAGTGGATCCGTTTTGGCATCGGACGGCCATTCAATGCTAATTTTTTAGCCATGAAAGGAATCGTCGATCCTTGGATAAGCGCAGAAGTCAGCACGATAAAGAATACGATGTTAAAGAATAAGTAGCTGTTTTCGACGCCAGCGATCATAGGGAATGTCGCAAGTACGATCGGTACCGCTCCCCGCAGCCCTGCCCATGACAAGAAAAGCTTTTCGTTCAAGGAATAGTCGAAGAACGCCGTTGATACGAATACGGCTATCGGGCGCGCAATCAAGATCAGCACAAATGATAGCACCAAGCCTTTCCACATCAAGTCCCAGTCCAGCAGCTGGCTCGGGAATACAAGCAAGCCGAGCAAGACGAACATGATAATTTGCATCAGCCAGGCCACACCTTCATGGAAACTGATGATGGAATAACTTTGTGCCAGTTGGCGGGTTCCGATGACCAATGCCGCCAGATAAACCGCCAATAACCCGCTGCCGTGCATCATGGCAGTGGCGCTGTAGATGAATATGGCAAACCCCGCCGACAACACGGCGTACAACCCGGAAGCATCCAGTTTGATACGATTCAATGTCCAGGAAGCCAGGTAGCCCAGCGCTACCCCTAACACAGCACCAAGACTCATTTCAAGCACGAAACTGCCAATCATCGAAGCGATGGAGGCGTCAGGCAGCATGATTAATTGGATAAATGCAATTGTCAAAAACATAGCCATCGGGTCGTTGGTGCCCGATTCCGCTTCAAGTGTAGAAGAAATTTTAGATTTAACGTTTTGCCCGGCTAATACGGAAAAGACTGCAGCGGCATCTGTGGAGCCGACAATCGATCCCAGCAAGAACGCTTCAAGCCAAGTGATATCGAGGATATAATATGCAGTGGATGCCACTATCGCAGTGGTAATGAGGACACCAAGAGTCGCTAAGGAAAGCGAGCCGCCCATGACGGGCCGGATATGCTGCCAATTCGCCTGAAGGCCGCCTTCGAAAAGGATGAAGATCAATGCGACAATTCCGACCAATTGCGCGATTTCGGCATTGGAAAAGTAAATGAGGCCGGTAACGTCACTGCCCAAGACCATGCCGATAATCATGAACAGGACAAGGGAAGGCACCCCCGCGCGCGAAGACACTTTGGTCATCAGCACGCCCGCCAGAAGAAAAATGCCTCCCATCAAAATCAAACCGTTAGTCGAGAAATCAATCATAGGAAACCCCCTGTTATTTTCATATAGCTTCATTATACCATGATTTTAGGGCATTAAAAAAAGCGGAGCTCTATAAAAGCCCCGCTAATCGGTCAGACCATATCTTCCCCGACAATTTTCACTTCAAGTTCCAAATCGACACCGAATTTTTCCCGCACCGCCGATTTTACCATTTCAATTGTCTGGATATAATCATTGGCTGTCGCATTGTTTTTGTTGACGATGAACCCAGCGTGCTTCGTCGACACTTCCGCTCCGCCGAAGCCCCGCCCTTGAAGGCCGCTTTCCTGAATCAGCTTGCCGGCAAAATTGCCTGGAGGACGCTTGAAGACACTGCCTGCCGACGGGAATTCCAGAGGCTGCTTCGATTCGCGCTGATATGTCAAATCGACCATCTTCGCGTCGATCACCGGTTGGCTTCCAAACTCCAAGCCGAATTCAGCTGACAGCACATAATAGCCTTTTTTGGTTATGATGCTTTTTCTGTAGCCTAATTCCATCTCTTCTTTCGATAGCACCAGCTTGTCCCCTTCGGGAGTTAAAACCGTTGCCTGGAGAATGATGTCCTTAATCTCCCCGCCATACGCGCCAGCGTTCATCGCCATGGCGCCGCCGATGGATCCTGGAATTCCACAAGCGAATTCAAAACCGGTCAGTCGGTTCGTCGCTGCGGCTTTTGAAACTTCCTTGATATGGGCGCCGCCCTGTGCATAAAGCTTAGTGCCTGTAATGCGGATCGCATGCAGGCTTTTCAGGTTCAGCACGATTCCGCGCACGCCGCCATCACGAACGACCATATTAGAGCCGTTGCCAAGCAGAAGCAAAGGAATATTGTTTTCGTATGCATATTTAACAGTGTATGCTGTTTCATCTTCAGTTGTCGGTGTCAC
>DATISS010000056.1:0-10988 GCA_035468565.1 Planococcus sp. (in: firmicutes) | reverse complement strand
TGGTACGAATAAACCGGCAGCATGCTTGGGTAAGTGACACCCAGCAAATAAGGCACTTCGAATGCGGAAAATGTAAAGACAAAAACGATAAAAGCCGCGATGGTCCATGCGGGCAAAATAATCGGCAGTACGATTTCACGGATGAATTGCCAGCCCTTTGCTCCAAAAATCCTGGACACATCGCGCCAGGAGCTGTGGATGCGTGTCAATACTGGATAAATCATCAACGACACAAAAGGAGCCTCTTTCCAGGCATATGCCATGATGATGCCCCAGCCGAACGGATCATTGATCAATACCGGAAAATCTGCGATTTCGTCGATCAATCCGGCCGTGGCCAGAATCTTCGACAAAAAGCCGCTTTGCATGAACAACAGGACGATTATATAGCCGCCAACGAGATGCGGAATGGTCAGCGGCAGCTGAAACAAACGATGCCAAAATCGCGGAGCCCCCGATTTTGCGGACTCACTGAGCATAAACAAGGAAATTGCAATAATGCCGCCAAGTATCGCTGCGATCAAGGAAGACAAAGCTGCAACTCTCGTAGTCAGAACGAGCGACTCCCAAAAATCGGAGGAGCGAAGCAACCCGGTATATGCGGTAAGTTTTAGTTGGGTTTCCCCGATAGCTGGAAAATACCCCAGGCTTTTCAGCAGCCCATCAAAAAGTCCCCCAAAAAACAGGAGGACAATCGTGGCAGTGGCTGGCAGCAGCAAAAGATAGGGTTTAGTCTTTTGCAACATGTTCCATCCACCCTTTTTCGATAATTCCGATGTAATCAGCTGACAATTCCGGTAGACGGCGCTCTTCCAATTGATCCAAAGGCAGCGTCGCTCTCCCCAGATCCACATCGGTCATGGCCTGCCGCTGATCAGGAGACAATCTTTCCAAATCCAGTGCTGATAAATCGCCCCAGTTTTCAGGAGATAGTTTAGCGGTCTGGGCGGACGGTGAAAGCATTTCGTTGATGACCACCATGGCACCTGCCTTGTCGGAAGAATTGAACGGAATCGACAGGAAATGGGTATTGGCAAGCGTTCCACCATCCAACAGGAACGTGCGGGTCGATTCCGGGAATCGGCCCTTCAATACTTCACTGGCGGCAAGCGCAGGATCGTAGCTCATCGTCATGCCGATTTCACCGCTCGCAAACAATTGGTCCTGCTTGGCAAGGCTTTCCGGATAGGTTTTGCCTTCACGCCATAAATACGGCTCAATTTCGTTCAAGTATTGCCACATCGGTTCGAAACGGACTTCCAAATCGTCGATTTCCGCTGCAGGCCGCTGGTATTGTTCGTGCCCGCCCGTCGTTTCATACAACACGTGCCGGATAAACGCACTGCCCGTAAAGTCAGGCGGCGCCGGATAAGTAAATTGCCCGGGATTCTCTTCGACCCATTCTGCCAATTCCACCATCGATTTCGGCGGATTTTCCGACTTGCTTTCATCGTGCACAAAAACAAATTGCGCTTGGCCCCATGGCGCTTCCAAGCCGTCCACCGGTTCCCCGAAATCTTCCGCGATTTCAGGCGCATCCGCATCAATGTAATCAATGAAATTCGGCAATTTTCCGCTGAAATCTCCCCACAGCAGACCATTATCTTTCGCAGCTTTGAAATTCTCGCCATTGATCCAAATGATGTCCATGCTGCCATCGGTTTTGCCGACTGATTTCTCATCGAGCAATTGATTGATGATGTCCTGTGCATCGTTCATCGGCACTCGAATAATCTCGACATCATGGTCTTCTTTCATACGCGGAGCCACCCATTCATCAAGATAGCGATTGATATTGTCGTTGCCGCCCCACATGTACATATTCACTTCCTGCCCCGCTGCTGCGTCCGACACTTCCTGCCAATCGCTAGCCAACAAGTTTTTCGATTCCTCACGCGATCCGTTTCCAGCTTCCTGTGAACACGCCGCTAAGGTCAGCGCAAGCAATCCCGGTGCCAAGATTGAAATTTTCTTCATTGTCTCCACTTCCTAAATCCGTTGATAAACTTTTTATTGCGCATCCAACGCCTGCTTTTTGCTCCAGCGATTGCGTATGGCAATCGGGACCACCGTCAAGACGGCGAATACCAGAACAGCCAAAACGATGATTTTCGGGTTGCCGCTGGCAAAACTGCTGCCTAAAAAATTATAGGCAAAAGTGCCAGGGATGATGCCGATCATGGTAGCCAGTGCAAATGAAGCAAAACGCACTTTCGCAAATGCCGCCACATAGCTGATCAAATCAAAATTGATGACCGGTATCAGCCGGAACAGCAGCACGTAGAGAAAGCCGTTAAGCTTCATCTGGGATTGGATTTTTCTGGCATTGCCGGTCCATTGTTTACGCACCAAACGGTTTCCCAATGTTTTGGCGACATAAAACGACAGCATGGCACCCAATGTCGCACCGATAATGGTGTAAAGTGTCCCCATCCAGGCCCCGAACGCCAAGCCTCCCGCAATCGATAAAACCGATGCTGGAAAAAAGATCAGCGGCCTCACCGTATAAAAGACGATGTACATGATTGGCGCCCATAGGCCGAATGATAAAATCCACTTGCGCAGGCCATTCGCGTCGATCTGGAAAACCGAGCGGCCGAACCATATCGCCACGCCGACTACAACAGCAAGCAATAGCCATTTCCCAATTTGGTAACCGCTCTTTTTGTTCATGAGTTGCGGGTATGCGTCGAGATGCCGAAATAGCGGTTTCTCATTTTATCGTACCGTTTGCGATTGACCCCGGCATCCGAATAGCCGACCCGTGAAGCTGAACGGAATTCGATTTGCTGTGCCGCATCGTTAAAGTAAAATTCGATGTCGTCCTTGAAATGCATCGTTTTAGACCTCGCAACCGCATAGACGTAATTCTCTTCGTTTTGCAAGATCGTGACGCCTTCGTAGCCTTTCAGCATGCCGATGACATTCTTTTTCGCTTCGCTTTTGCTGCCGTTATAAGGCCATGCCGGTACGTATTTGTCTTTGGCATGGGATTGGGAAGATACAGCGTTCGGCGTAGAAGGCATTGGTTTCAAGCGGCCATTTTCTACACCCAATTTCGGCTTGATGTTGTTTTTCACTGCCATATTGCCAATGCCGATCCCGGCTGCAGCGGCTGCGCCATAAGCAGCTATTTTTCCGGCAGGAAGTTCCCCGGCTTTTGCTTGATTGAATGCTTTTACGACCGGTTGGTTCAATAGATTATCGACATACACCTTCTTGCCGATTTTCACCAGCACTTCGCTATATGTCGGGTACGGATGGATGACGCCCGATAATTTGCCCATGTTGATGTGCAGCGCTTTGATGGTCTGGATTTGGCTGATGATTTCACCGGCGCGGTCACCCAAAATGCTAGCCCCAAGAATAAAGCCTTTTTTATCCAGAATGATTTTCACTTTGCCGATGCTGTCTTTTTTCGTATTGGCGCGGTCCAGATGCGCGTAATCGTGTTCATAGATCCGGATGGAATCACCATATTTCGCGCGCGCTTCCTCTTCGGATAAGCCTGAACGCCCGAGTTCGGGATCCGTGTATGTACACCACGTCACATGCTCGTAATCCATTTTTTTATTGATCGGCAAGATCGCGTTTTGTGCAGCGGTAATGCCTTGTGCATTCGCCATATGCGACAATTGGTATGGCCCGACGACATCGCCGATTGCGTAGACGCCTTTAGCCGTAGTCTCCATATGTTCATCTACGTCGATGCTTTTCGAAGTAAATTCCACACCCGCTTTTTCCAGGCCGTAGCCTTTGACATTCGCTTCTCGCCCTAGCGCGACCATTAAACTATCGCTGGAAACTGTCATCTCGCTGCCGTCTTTTTCGATTTTTAAATCGATTTGGCTGCCCTTTTGTTCGGCTTTGACGGCAGTGGCACCGGTGTGAATCGTCACGCCTTCCTCGATCAAGCGCTGCTGGATCATCAACACCAGCTCTTCTTCGTCCTTCGGCAGGATCCGCTCGAATTTCTCCACAAGCGTCACTTTGATACCAATGCGGTTCAACGCTTGGCTCAGTTCTACGCCAATCGCTCCGCCGCCGAGAATCGTCATCGTTTTCGGGAAGGATTTTAGCGTAAAGATGGTTTCATTCGTCAAATACGGTATCTTGTCCAAGCCGTCGATTCGCGGAACCATTGGAGACGTTCCAGTGGACAGGATGACTTTCTTCGCTTCGATGCGCTCCCCATTCACTTCCAATAAATGCGGTCCGATGAATTTAGCGTAGCCGTTGATAAAATCGATGCCAGATTGCTTTAATACTTCAGGGGATTCGCCCGCATAGACTTTTTGGATTACGTCCTGAATATCTTTCAGCACCACCGATGTGTCGATTTCCAGGTTCGGGCTATATTTTCTAGCGTGATGGATTTCTTGGGCGATATTGATCAACGATTTACTCGGAATACAACCAGACCATGTACATTCTCCGCCCGGCAGATTCTTATCGATCAGCACCACACTTTTCGAGAACCCCGCCCCTGTAAATGCGGCTGTCAGTCCAGCTGCGCCGGCTCCAATTATTGCGATATCATAGTTTTTCACCATCTCGATCAATTCCTTTCTATTTCGTGAATTATGTACATCTTACCAAAAAAGATAAAACACTTGCCCTTTATAGCTATCAGGTCCTAGGTAATATCGGCTGTTAGCCCTATTTCTTTATACAGAGGGGGATTACGGGTTAGAACAGGGAACATATTATATACTGAAATCATCTTGCAAAAGAAAAGGTGATCTCCATGTTGGATACTCATGCACGAAAACACGTTCAACCCACCGTTGAAAAAACGGCTGATTTCCTGCTGAAAATGGGTTTGACTGCCGATGGCGTGACCAAAATAGCGTTTGCCGTTGGTGTATCTTCAGGCCTCTTCATCTACCTGGAACAGCCGCTCATAGCAATCTTTGTCCTTTGGCTCTCCGGCTACCTGGATGTCGTTGACGGCACCATGGCGCGGAAAACCAAGCCGTCTTCCTGGGGCACTTTGTTGGATATCAGCTTTGACCGCGTTGTCGAGATCAGCGTCATATTGGGATTGGCGTTCCGCTTCCCCGATTCGATGTGGGCCTTATTGCTGCTCAGCGTCTCCATCATTGTCGGCATGACGGTGTTCTTGACAGTTGGCGCCTTATCCGAAAAACAAGGGGCTAAGTCGTTCTATTATCAGGCTGGCTTAGCGGAGCGGACAGAAGGCTTTATTCTCTTTACCCTTATGATCGTATTTTCAACATATTTAACAGCCATCACATTGATATTTATAACGGTGCAACTGATCACCATTTTCCAGCGCATGGCTGAAGCTAGACGGATTCTGAAATAGACGGGAGCGAAATGGTATGAAGACACTTGTGCTGGTTGGAGGCGGGCATGCGCATTTGCATTGCTTAGAGCAATTGAAAAACGAGCATCCGGAAAATTTGCGCGTCATGCTGATTTCCTCTTCGCGCCATCAATATTATTCGGGCATGTTTTCAGGATACACAGAAGGTGTTTACAGCCTTGACGATATCCGGATTGACCTCACAAGACTTTGTGAAAAGATTGGCTGCTCTTTTATCGAAGATGCGATTGTCGCTGTCGACGCGCAGGCGCAAACGCTTAAGGGAACTGAAGGCGCCGTTTACCGCTATGATCTGGTGTCGTTTGATATCGGTTCGCGTACCGCTATCCCAGATGCGTTGAAAGAACATGTATCATCAATCAAACCCAATTACCGATTCCCGGAACAATTGCTGCGGCTGCGGAATTCCGCCCATCCTGTCATTGTCGGAGGCGGCGCAGCGGGAGTCGAGCTGGCATTTTCCATTCAGGCCTGGAGAAAGCAGCATGCTTTGCGGGCCAACGCGATTCTTTTCAGCTCGACTTCCTTGCTCGCTAACGAAGGGGCCACTGTTTCGAATAAAATCGAAACCATCGCTCGGCGGAAAGCTTTGCCTTTTTTCACAGGCACATCGGTTGATGCGATCGACGGACAGCGCGTCACGATCAGCACCGGGCATTCGTACCCGCAATCGGATGTGTTGTGGCTGACGGGGCCGAAAAGCGATGCTGTGTTCCGGAATTCCGGCTTGCCCACGGATGCCGGCGGCTATTTGCTCGTCAACCGAACGCTCCAAAGTGTTGGGCATCCTGAAATTTTTGGTGGCGGGGATTGCATCTCGATTGACCAATACCCTAAGCTTGCCAAAAATGGCGTCTACGCCGTGCGGCAAGGTCCGGTCCTGTGGAAAAATATAAAAAACAGCTTATCCGCTAACAAGCTGTTGCCGTTCACGCCGCAAAAACATTTCGTTGCCATCCTCTCGACTGGTGGAGGCGAAGCTTTTTTGACATACGGCAAACGCTCCTTCCACGGCAAGATTCCATGGAAGATCAAGCAGCGCATCGACCGCAAATTTATGAAGCGGTTTAAGGATCTTTATGAATGACCAATGACTTGCTGCAACTGCTAATCCACAACAATGAATTCTTGCAGCTTGTCTATTCGCAAGCTGCTTTTCCGCTGGATTGTTGTTGATGAATTTCACCTTTCTGCTTCCGAGTTCCCACTTGCTGAGCGTGAGTTCCCACATACTCCCCTCGAGTTTCACCTTTTTCTCTTCGAGTTCCCCCTTTTTCTTTGTTAGGATGATTTTGTCGGCTCAAAGCATTCGCAGAGGCGAATGCTTCCTTTAACGCTTTTCGCTGCAAGCGGAACGCTATTGGGATATAAAGATACGAAAGATGCCGCATTGGCCAAGACGATTATTTGCATGGTCCATGATTTGGAGCTGAATGCCATTGCTGAAGGGGTCGAAACAAAAGAGCAGCTGTACTTTTTGAAGTTACAGCAATGCAACCAAGCCTAAGGCTATTATTTCAATCGTCCATTGCCGCCACACGAAATTGTCGAAACGTACCATCGGCTTAAAGCCATTTAATGGATCTAAAGCAAAAAGACTGCGCAAGAAGAAAGCCGCTGCCGCAAAAATAAAAAACGAGCGTTTCCCAAGGAGATGCTCGTTTTTTTGGAGTTGGCGTATGCATCTTACTATTTGTTCAAGTTTCTTTTTCTATAGGCTGCTTCAAAACCTTATACCAAACCTCAATCTGCTCAGCGGTCTCGATGACGCGCAATTTTTCCAATTGAATTTCAAGGTCTTCCAAATGCGCGAACAAGCGAAGTCCCGAACCAAGCAATAGTGGCGCAATCGCAATCTGCAATTCATCCACCAAGCCCGCTTTCAGCAGCTGCTGGCTGACGTCCGCTCCGAGCACCACTACATTCTTGTCTTTCGCCGCGGCTTTTGCTTGCTGAACAGCGCTTTCGACGCCATCGGTTACAAATGTGATCGTCAAGTTGTCATTTTCCTTCGGATGCTTCGCCGGATGGTGATGCGTCAACACAAATAGCGGAACTTGAAACTCGTAATGATCGGCGTAAGCATCCGGATCCTTGCTCATCGCAAAAGTGTTGCGGCCCATCACAACTGCCCCTGTTTGCACCATCATCTCATTGATTTCTTCGTTCGGTTTAAAACTTGCATAAAGCTTGCCCAAGTCTCCATTTCGGTCGCTAATAAAGCCATCCAGCGACATGATCATCCCTGCACACACTTTCGCCACGCTATTCCCCTCCATATCATGCTTAGAAAATTAAATCATTTAAACGCAAAATGAAACTTTACCGAAGCAAATGAGTATATTAATCATGGCAAATCAAGATCGAATAAAGCCCATATCAATGGAAATGAGGTGTTTTTACATGCCGATGGAAATGATTGTCCCGCTGGGTGTGATCTTCCTATTCCTGATTCTCAGCATTTACTTGCTGCAAGGAAAAGGTGCGATGCTCATATCGGGCTATAATACGATGTCAAAAGAAGATAAGGCACAATATGACACTGTGGCGTTATGCAAAGCCACTGGAAAACTGATGCTGAGTGTGACCGTTTCGATTTCATTGATTTTTGCAGGAGAGCTGCTCCATAGAAACTGGTTGTTCATTGCCGGTACGGTTTTGATGATTGCGAGCATAGTTATTGGATTAATCTACATGAATACAGGGAACCGCTTCAAGAAAAACGAGCAGTAGGCAAAGAAAAACAAGCAAGTTCTCTACAATCTCATTTCGAACGAGTGGACAGGGCGGATTTCCAGTTCCCAGCCAAGCTGCTCCCCGCTGCTGACCTGCACCGTTGGATGCTGCGAGGCCACCTGTACTGCTTCTTCCATGTCTTGGGCTTCAATCACAAATACACTCCCCAAAACTTTCTTTGGCTCGTCTTTCGGGCCCGCATCTATTTCTACCTTCCCATCAATCCGCTTCAAGCTTTTCACTTCCTGTGCAACCCCGAGATCCATCAGTACATGGCCACTTTTGTAAAGTTCGTCGAGGTGGGGCTGGCACTCCAGCAAAATCGCATCAATTTCCTCTTTTGGCAGAGCGTCCATTTTCTCTTTATTAAAAAAGCCCATACATTGGTATTTCATTTTAAAACCTCCTTCTCTGTTTGAGTTTCACTAAAACAAATCCCTAGAAGATTCACCAATGGCATTCCGTAAAACCAATTTCTACAAAAAAAACGAATTATCCATTACTAAATTCGTTTAATCTCTAAGAAATCCTCCATCTGTTATTTAGTTCAAGAAACCTTATAAAATATAACTCTCCAACTCTTCTTTTTGGCGCAAATGATGGCGGGAATGCATTTCGACCAAGTCGTACCATTCCCTCGCATTCAGCCAGCCGAAGCCGCCATGTTCCACTTTATAATTCGGATTGACCCCATCCACTTTCGATTCCCATTGGCTCAGCCTCTGAATTACCTCTTCCATCCTGCCTTTCAGCTTTTCCTTGCTGCCAGAATTATCGGGCGCGGCATTCATTTCATCCGGCAGCCTGATTTTAATAGGAGGGAACCCTCCGTCTTTAAATAATTGGTCACCAAAGCTGGTTTTGCCAAAAGGCTTTTCCTCGTTTAACGCAGCGCACGCTTCCATATTATCGAGATACTCATGTGCAACCAAAATAATATGGTCGTACATCTGTCCAATCGACCAAACGCCATCTCTCTGAATGTGCTTTAGCTGCTCAAGAGAATAATTGTTAAGGTCTTTTTTTAAAGAACTAAACAAATCTTGGCCTGTCATGTAAACACTCCTTTCTCTAATAAATTCCCTGCTATTAATTGAATAAGGTCGCTAATTTCTCTGACAGTTATTAACCACTCTGCGTGGAGATCATTTACTTACGCTTCTAAAAATTCTTAAAAGATCATTAAAACTGTCAACAGCTTCGTCGTATTCAATCGCTTGGCCAAATCCATATTTAGCGTAGATAAAAGGAATTCCCGCAAACTTGGCTGCATTTAAATCACCCTCTGTATCGCCAACATAAACCGGCTTGGACAAGCCATTCCGTTCAATGACCAAGTTGATATTTTCTCCTTTAGATAGCGATGTTCTCCCAGGATTTTCAAAATCCAGAAAATACTTTTCCAGCCTGTGATACTTGTAGAAAACTTCTATATAGCCATCTTGGCAATTGCTCACTATGTATAATTTGTACTTTTGCGAAAGCTGTTGGAGCACATGCTCTACATTTTCGTAGAGCATCCCGCCATGCTTTTCTAAATATATCGTTTCTAACTCCCAGCACTCATTTACTAATTGCTCGCGGCGTTCCTTGCTTAAGGCCGGAAATAATTTCATCTCTAAATCGTCCTTCTGCATTCCCATCGTGCTTTCTAATTCTTCCCTCGTCAATTCGCTCATTTCTTCTCTTTTTAAAATGCTATTCCAAGCACCGAGCACAGTGTCTATAGGGTCCCAAATTGTTCCATCCAAATCAAAAATGATACTATCCAAAAAATATTCCTCCTTCTGTGCGCAACATACGATTGCTACTCTCCTTTGTAGTTCAATGTTACTCTGCACTTTTCTTCCCACTACAAATTCGATTTAATTCTTTCAGCTTCAACCTTAATTGTTTCGATCAATTCTCTGGCGGTCTCGTTTTTAGCCAGGTTCGGACTTTGACCTGACCACAGCGACATATACTCCCCGGTCATTTGGCTTGCGGAGGCCTTCCGTATATCATGCGTCAAAACATTTTGAACTGGAAAATCCGGTAAAAACTCTTCGTGCACTTTCATCTCGGTGATAAATTGGTTTTCAATTCCTCTGGCCCATTTTCCGGAAAAAGAGCGGGTCATTATTGTCTCGTCTTCTGAAGCGTTGAGAATTGTTGCTTTATGGATTTCATGCGCGCCACTTTCCTTGCAAGTCAAAAATGCCGTACCCATTTGAACCCCTGCCGCCCCCAAGCACACTGAAGCCATCAAGCCTCTTCCGTCCATTATTCCGCCAGCTGCAATAACCGGTATGTTTACCTCGTCAACAACTTGCGGAATCAAGGACATCAAGCCAATGAGCTTTTCCTGATTCCCGTTCTTGAAACTGCCCCGATGCCCACCGGCTTCGCTTCCTTGTACCACGACTGCATCCATTCCGGCTTTCTCGTTTTCGATTGCTTCTCCAACAGTTGTTGCAGTACCGATCAAGAAAATCTTGTGTTCTTTTAATTCAGCGATGATTTCCTTCGACGGGATTCCGAATGTAAACGAACAAATGGGCACTTTCTCTTCAATCATCACCTGAATATGATGAGCAAATGCTTCATGCATCTCCTTTTCTACCGGAAATTCAAACCGTTTTTTAGGGGGCAGATTTAATTGTTCACGAAAAGGGTTGAGAACTTCGGCGGCATATCTGATCTCATCTTCCCTCACATCAAATTTCTCAGGCACAAATAAGTTGATGCCAAAAGGATTGCTTGTCTGCTTTTTAATTTCTCTTATCTGTCCCCGGGCTTGGCCGGGATTCAGGTAGCCTGCTCCAATCATGCCGAGCGCTCCGGCATTACATACTTCTGCCACCAATTGTGTAGTCGTCACGCCTCCCGCCATAGGAGCTTGTATGATGGGATGCTTTATATT
>DATISS010000055.1:0-4142 GCA_035468565.1 Planococcus sp. (in: firmicutes) | reverse complement strand
TGAAAACATAAAAAAAACCTCTTCAAACAAGAAGAGGTTAATGGGCTTAACAACTTCTTATTTCTCAGCCTGTCAAACGGGCTGCAAGAATTAGCACCGTGTCCATCACTTGGACCGGTTGCCGGGTATCATAGGGCTTGTCCCTCCACCTGCTCTGAATAAGAATGCGTATTCAATTGGTTTTCGATAAAGAAAGTAATTCTGATTATTCCACGATTAAAACTTTCTGTCAATAATTATCTGTAAATTGAGTTGTTTTTATACTGTGAATAAATTCTCGATGGTTCTTTTCATTTCGCTCAAGGCGGACGCGTTCCGCGGGCCTGGCTTCAGTCTCCTCGTCGCTAGCGCTCCTGCGGGGCCTTCAGCTCAGGCTTTGCCCGCTGGAGTCGCCGCCTTCCACTTCACTCAAAGGTGTCTTTTAATAGCAAAACAATTCTTTTATCAATGAACTAGAAAGATACACACTCTGCACTTTCTTTATAATTTTCAGATATGAAGCAAAACTGCGGAGACGCCTGCGGGAAAGCGAGACAGCCGAGACCCCGGAAGCACGCGTTAGCGGGCTGAGGAGGCTTGGCGCTCGCCCGCGGCAAGCGCAGCAGTTTTGCGGAATATCGTCTTATCTAAATAAAAAAGTTATTGACACTCAATTCTGAACCATGATAGGATTCTTTTCAAACAGCATACACATACGCATCAAAAACTCTTATCAAGAGCAGGCAGAGGGAAATTGGCCCTATGACGCCCAGCAACCGACCGTAATACCTTCGTGAGAAGGGGCGCTTTAGCGCCGGGATGAAGATCCCGCAAGGCACGGTGCTAATTCCATCAGAAATGTACATTTCTGAAAGATAAGAGGCATGGAATCTATATTTCTGGGCCTCTTTCTTTTGGGAAAGAGGCTTTTTATTATGCATTCGAAAGGTAGATGACATATGGCAACAGCAGCTAAACAATACGAAGAATTGACAGTAGAGACCGCGGTGGAGCTTGCAAGAACGCATTATCCATTCCCGGAAGGAGCCACATTGCAATGCGACGAAATCGGGGACGGCAACTTGAATTATGTGTTCCGCGTGGCGGATCCGGAAAGCGGCAAGAGCGTCATCTTGAAACAGGCGCTGCCGTATGCAAAAGTTGTCGGCGAAAGCTGGCCGCTGACATTGCAGCGCGCCCAGATTGAGGCGGACGCCCTTCGGAAGCACGGGGAATTCGTGCCGAATCTGGTGCCGTCGGTTTATGCCACGGATGCGGTATTGGCGTTGACGGTCATGGAAGATTTGTCGCATTTGACGATTGCCCGTGAAGGCTTGATCGCCGGAAAGGCGTATCCGCAGCTTTCGACGGACATCGGCGAATACTTGGCGCGCACCTTGTTCCAGACATCGGATTTTGCGCTTCACCCATTTGAAAAGAAAAAGCTCGCTGCGGCATTTTCGAATCCGGAGCTGTGCAAGATCACCGAAGACCTGATTTTTACAGACCCGTTTTTTGACAATGCAACCAACGATTTCGAACCGGAGCTGAAAGAGGCTGTGGAAGCATTGTGGGCAAACAAGGCGCTCCAGCTGGAAGCGGCGAAACTGAAGTTCAGTTTTTTGACTGAAGCGGAAGCGCTGCTGCATGGCGATCTCCATACCGGCAGCATCTTCGCCAGCGACAGCGAGACGAAAGTTATTGATCCGGAATTCGCTTATTACGGGCCGATCGGCTTTGATGTCGGCTTATTCCTCGCAAACTTAATCTTCCAATCGCTGACGCGCAGCGGAGAACAGCAAAAAGTGATCAATTCGCATATTGAACGTACGTGGGAAACCTTTGAGGCACGATTTACAGACCTTTGGGAAAAAAAAGGCATTGAAGCTTACCAGCACACGGTAGGCTACCGCGAATTCATCGTCGAGAAAATTTTTCGGGATGCATTGGGCTTTGCAGGCTGTGAACTGATCCGCCGCACGATCGGCTTAGCGCATGTTAAAGATTTGGACGGCATCGAGGACGCTGGCCACCGCATCGAATTGAAAGAGCGGGCATTGCAGTTTGGCGAAAAACTGATTTTGCAGCGGGCTGAAGTGAAGAGCATCTATGAAGTGACAGCGCTCATCGGGGAGGCGGAATAATGGCGATCCCGTTATCAATTTCCTGGAAAGACGGCAAGTTGACGATTCTCGATCAGCAGAAACTGCCGCATGTGATCGAGTATGTGGCATTGGAAACATTGGAAGATGTTTATGACGCGATTTTAACGCTGAAAGTGCGAGGCGCGCCGGCAATCGGCATCGCGGCTGCATATGGCCTTGCGCTTGCAGCTGTCCGCCACGACACGGATGAACTCGAAACCTTCTTCCATTTTGTCGAAAAAGACGCAGCACATCTTGGAAGCTCACGCCCCACGGCGGTTAATCTGGTGTGGGCGCTTGGGCGGCTGACGGCGAAAGTGAAGTCCGCGGCAACAGTTGAGCAAGGGAAAGTGCTGTTGCTTGAAGAAGCAGTGCGCATCCACGAAGAAGACGAAGAGGCATGCCGGAAAATCGGGGAATACGGCCTTTCCCTGCTGGAAGGCAAAACGCGCGTCATGACGATTTGCAACGCCGGGTCCATCGCTACTGCGAAATACGGCACAGCGTTGGCGCCGTTCCATCTGGGCAGCGAACAAGGACGGCAATTCGAAGTTTATGCTTGTGAAACGCGCCCGGTCTTTCAAGGGTCCCGGCTGACGGTGTGGGAGCTGCAGCAAGCGGGCGTCGACGTCACGCTGATCACCGACAGCATGGCCGCCCATACAATCGGCGCGAAAAGAATCGAAGCAATCATTGTGGGCGCCGACCGCATTGCGGCAAACGGCGACACCGCCAACAAAATCGGCACCTTGAACTTGGCGCTACTGGCCGATGCGTACGGCATACCATTTTATGTGGCTGCGCCGGCATCTACATTCGACTTATCAATCGGTTCCGGCGACGAGATTCCGATTGAAGAACGCAACGCGGAAGAAATCACGCATATTGCGGGAATACGGATAGCGCCGGAAGGAACGAAAGTATTTAATCCAGCTTTTGATGTCACACCGGCCCGGCTTATCAGAGCTATCATCACAGAACAAGGGGTTATCACTCCGGGTTATGAAAAAAATATACCTGCCGTTCTCGGCGCCTACACAGGAAAAGGAGCAAATTCATGAAAAAACAATCGCTTTTATTCATAACATTATTATTGATTATCAGTGCCTTTTTGGCAGCTTGCCAGCCGAAAGGGGAAGCGAGCGAAGAGGGGACGTCGGATGCGACGAAAGCGGAAGCATCGGACCACCCCTTATCCGGCAAAAAAGTGGCGTTGATCATGCAGATCAACCTTGGAACATTTTCTGCCCAATACATTGAAGGGGTAAAAGAGCAGGCCGGGAAATTCGGCGGCAGCGTGACAGTCTTTACTTCTGACGGGGATTTGGCGAAAATGGCATCGAACTTGGATGCTGCGATCAACCAAGGATTTGATGCCATCCTGATTGATCACGGCACGAAAGAAGCGTTGAACCAAGGCGTGGAAAAAGCAGTTGAACAAGGTATTCCGGTTGTGGCATTTGATGCGGGAGTAGAAGTTGAAGGTGTTGTGTCTCTTGAGCAGGGCGACCAGAAAATGGCTGAAATGACGTTGGAAAGGCTTGCTGAAGACAGCGGCGGCGAAGCAAACATCGTGAAAATCTGGGTAGCTGGCTTTGCGCCGATGGAACGCCGCCAAGTCGCTTATGAAAAATTCTTAACGGATAATCCGGGCATCAAGGAAATTACGGCATTTGGAGGAGCGACGAAAAATACCGCTCTTGATACGCAGGCACAAATGGAAGCCATTTTGAAGCAATATCCGAACGAAGGCGACATTACAGCTGTTTGGGCAGCTTGGGACGAATTCGCAAAAGGTGCAGTGCGCGCTATTGAACAGGCGGGGCGCACAGACATTAAAGTATACGGCATCGATATGAGCGATGAAGATTTGCAGATGATCCAAAAAGAAAACAGCCCTTGGGTGGCGTCGGCTGCTGTTGATCCGATGGACATCGGGCGTATCCAGGTCCGTTACGCTTACCAATTGATCAATGGCGAAAAACCGGAAGAAAAAGTGGTGTTGGATCCGGTATTCGT
>DATISS010000054.1:0-6523 GCA_035468565.1 Planococcus sp. (in: firmicutes) | reverse complement strand
AAATTGCTTCACTACCTAAGGAAGTGGCCATTGTGCTGACGATTACGAAGAAAAGAATCAAAATTCCACCGCCATTACTGATTTCGGGGAGCTTTCTTTTCCTGATTTTGATCGGTACTTTGCTGCTGAAATTGCCGAGTTCGACAACCGAACCGATTTCATGGACCGATGCGATCTTTGTGGCAACTTCCGCAACGACCGTGACAGGATTGAGTGTCTTTGATCCCGGAACGGTGTTGACCGCTTTCGGCGAGGCGGTGCTTCTTGTGTTAATCCAGTTCGGGGGCATCGGCTTGATGACGTTTGCGATCGCGGTCCTTATCATGTTCCGCAAGAAAATCGGCTTTCAAAACCGGCTATATTTGCGAGAGGCTTTTTCCCAGAACACAGTTGGCGGCATTATCAAGTTGGCGAAGTCCATCATCATTTTCGCTTTTATCGTAGAGGCGCTCGGCATAACCATCCTCACCTTTTACTGGATGCCGGAATACGGGTTCAACAAAGCGTTGCATTTGAGCATATTTCATGTCATTTCCGCTTTTAACAACGCCGGCTTTTCTTTGTTTCCCGATAATTTAATCGGCGTCCAAGATCAGCCGTTTGCGTTGTTCCTGCTGTCCAGTTTGTTTATCCTGGGCGGCATCGGCTTTACAGTTGTCCTCGATCTATACCAGCATAAATCGTTTCGGCGCTGGTCGCTGCACACCAAATTGATGGTGTCCGGGACGCTATTGATCAATTTCGCAGCGACGATCATGGTATTTGTCCTTGAATATAATAACAAAGCAACAATCGGCGCTATGACGTTGGGCAATAAAATCTCAGCTGCCTATTTTACGGCCGTCACTCCGCGGACTGCCGGCTTTAACGTGGTGGATTACAGCGTCATGGAAGATCCGACATTATTGCTGACGATGATCTTGATGTTCATTGGTGGAGGCAGCGCGTCCACAGCATCAGGCATCAAGCTCACGACGTTCATCGTGGTCGTACTGGCTACGCTGGCATTTCTCCGTTCGCAAAGGGAGCCTGAAATCTTCGGGCGGTCGATCAGCATCGAAGTCACGATACGGTCGCTTGCCATTACCACCATCAGCATATTGACTGTGTGGATTTTCATTTTCCTTTTGACGATTTCTGAATCGCTGCCGTTCCTGCCCTTGGCATTTGAAGTCGTTTCGGCCTTTGGGACCGTCGGTTTGTCGATGGGCGTCACAGGACAGCTAAGTGATTTGGGCGAGTTGATCTTAAGCGTTTTAATGTTCATCGGCCGTATTGGTCCATTGACTTTGTTTTTCCTTTTATTGAAACCGAAGAAAGAGAACTTCCGATACCCATACGACCAAGTCTTTACAGGTTGAAAAAACTCCTTGCAGCTTTCTGCAAGGAGTTTTTTTCGTGTTTTACACTGTAGAGACTGCTTACCGTTCTGGAACTGTCGCGTGGTCCCCTTCGATCAAGTCGGTGCCTTCTGTCGATAAGACTTTGATGGTGTCATAAATTTTGTTCAAGGTATCGTTCAATTTCCGCTCATCGTTGCAGTCGATATTGAACCTGCCGAGCATTTGGCCGTAATTCCCTATGGCTTCGACTTCGTCTCCTTCTTTTTTCAGCTGGAGAAAAGACAAGACGCCAGGCATTTCCAGTATTTTTTCCATGCCGATGATTTTCTCGATCTGTCCTGCATTCAAAAAGAGCGCCAGATTGCAGGCAGGAAATTTCGTGAAACCATCGTCAAAACGCTCAATCGGATAAGCGTCCATATTACCGCCTGTCTGGAAGTCCAGCATCATTTCCAATAGATTAATGCCAGTTTGCTTTTCGATGATTTGGTAATGCTGTTCACCACTCAGACGGAAACCCATTTCATATAGATAGAACTTGCCGTTTTCATGGAGCGATTGGATAAAAAGCAGGCCATTTTCTATACCCATTCCGCGGATCATCTCTCTTACTTTGGCATCCAGGTCCTCCAAATAATGATTCAGATGCTTGGAAGGAAAACGAGTCTCGGTCGGCAGCGGTGGATGTCCTTCAGCAACTTTGTGGACGTATCGGTCTGTCATTGCAGTTAAGACGATGTGCCCATTTTTCACTGTATAATACATTTCGACCCCATGCGAATTATCAATAAACCGCTCAATAATTACTTTCCCGGTTTTTGAGCGCTCCTGCGCTTTTTGATAACCCTGCTCCAGCTCCTGGAGCGAATGGCATACCGTAATTCCTTGGCTTGCATAGCTATCCACCGGTTTGACAATGACGGGGAAACTTTCCGCACCGCCTCCTTGGAGCAAAGAGTCCAGATTATATTCTTCTATTACCGGCACATCAAATTTTCTGCAATGTTCTTTAAAGCGGGCTTTGTCCGAACAGATCTCCAGCTGCTCTTTTGTCGCATAATACGGCAATCCCAAGCGTTCACATAATGCCTGCGCTTGCCATGTATTGAAGTCATCAAATGCATTGATGACACCATCTATTTTTCCTCCCCTGCCATATATGCCAAACGATCCAGTTCGTCGGTACTGCTATCATATGCTTTGTCAGCAAAGGCTTTTGCAGGCGATGCAGGATCGCGGTCTGCTATTATCGTATAAAACCCCATGCGTTTGGCTGTTTTTACTACATCGATCATGTGGGTAGAAGCTCCAAGAATCAGTATTTTTTTCATATGGCACCACCCCGTCTATATGTATATCCACAGTTTATACCACTTAAGTGAAATTTAAATGAAAATTCCGATTTTTAAGTCTGTTCATAAAAAAGAGCTTCCTAAGAGAAGCTCCATTGCCAAAAAAATTTATATTTTCTTTAATTCAAGGTTTCATGTATAGCGTTCAAAAGTTGACCAGTACAATATTATATAAAGTCAAAACTCTTCATAAAATGGGTGCTTGCCTGCATCTAGGCAATCCTCGATCCGCTGCCGAAAATTCTTCCACGTCAGCCTAAACATTTGAAAATGCAATAAACCGCAAAACGCTCCGCAAACTACGATGGTTCTCGTAGTTTGCGGAGCGTTGGCTTTCCATTCGATTAGAATTTATTGCCTTTATCACCGTGGCGTTCCAGCAGTTCAGCAAACGACAAATTCTTCTCGCGTTCTTTTCGTTCAAACAATTCCTGCGCGTTTTTTTCCTCCGCGCGCTGCTGCTCTTCTTTGACTAGCTCTTTTTTAGCCGCCTGCAATTTCGCCATAATATCTTGCGGCAATACACTGTCGGTTTGTTCTTTTTTCTTGCCCATGGCTGTTCCTCCTTATGGACGTTTAACGATCGTCGCTACGCCCTGCCCGCCGCCGATGCATAATGTCGCAAGGCCCGTTTTCGCGTCGCGCTTCTGCATTTCATGCAATAGCGACACAAAGACACGCGCTCCACTTGCGCCGATTGGATGGCCGATTGCAATCGCGCCGCCGTTGACGTTTAAAATGTCGTGGTTAAATTGCAATTCCCGGTCGACTGCAATCGACTGGGCAGCGAATGCTTCGTTCGCTTCGATCAATTCGATATCATCGATTGTCATTTCCGCTTTTTTCAAGACGTTCTTCACTGCCTGTACCGGCCCGATTCCCATTATGGCCGGGTCAACACCTGCATGGCCGTTCGCTACAATCGTCGCAAGTGGCGTTAAGCCCAGCTCTTCGGCTTTCGCTTTCGACATGACAATTACAGCCGCAGCCCCATCATTGATGCCGGATGCGTTGCCTGCAGTTACACTGCCGTCTTTCTTGAATGCCGGACGCAATTTGCCGAGCTTTTCAGCAGTCGAATCGCGTTTTACGTATTCATCTTCTTTAAAGACAATCGGATCGCCTTTGCGCTGAGGAATCTCGACTGGCACGATTTCATCTTCAAAACGGCCCGCATCGATTGCCGCCGCTGCACGCGCTTGGGAACGAGCTGAAAACTCATCCTGCTCTTCTCGCGAAATGTCGTAGCGGTCGCACAGGTTTTCTGCCGTGACGCCCATGTGGTAATTGTTGAAGGCGCAAGTCAATCCATCATAGATCATGCTGTCGACAACGGTCTGATCGCCCATGCGGTAACCGGTGCGCGCTTTTGGCATAAGGTATGGCGCCAAGCTCATGTTTTCCATGCCGCCCGCCACGACAATATCCGCATCCCCTGCGTAAATCGCCTGATAAGCCAAGTGCACGGCTTTCAACCCTGAACCGCAGACTTTGTTGATCGTCATGGCTGGAACCGTTTCCGGCAACCCCGACTGGATTGCTGCCTGGCGCGCCGGGTTTTGCCCGAGGCCTGCTTGCAGCACATTGCCCATGATCACTTCTGATACTTGTTCAGGCTTTAAGCCAGCACGCTTTACTGCCTCTTTGATGACAATAGCCCCCAATTGGGTTGCAGGGACGTCTTTCAATGCTCCCTGGAATGACCCTACCGCCGTACGGACAGCGCTTACAATTACGATTTCTTGTGACAAAATGATTTCCCCCTTGTTTGGTCGTTTGCATGTTGCTCTTTTCTCCTACTCCTGGATACAATGGTATTGGGAGGGATACTATGTTCAGTTTACCAAATAAAGCCACGATAATCGAGGTCGGCCCTCGGGACGGCCTGCAAAACGAAGGAAAAATCGTTTCAACCGAGTCCAAGCTGGAATTTATCAAAGGTCTGCAAAGAGCCGGCATCCAGGAAATGGAGCTGACTTCATTCGTGTCACCGAAATGGGTACCGCAAATGGCAGACGCCAAAGAAATTCTGGCAAACGTGGAGAAAACCGGCCGCCAATTTGTCTTGACGCCGAACGAAAAAGGGATTGCATTGGCCCTTGAGTCCGGAGCCAAAGCGCTGGCAGTTTTCGTGGGTGTCTCGGATTCATTCAATAAAAAAAATATCAATAAAACCACTGCGGAAAGCATGGATGCTTTAGAGCCGCTCATCTTGAAACTGAAAGAGGACGGCATTTTTGTCCGCGCCTGCATTTCTACGGCGTTCTATTGCCCATTTGAAGGCGCTGTCGACCCGAATCAGACAATCGCATTATGCCGCCAATTCGTCGACTGGGGTGTCGATGAATTGAGTGTCGCCGATACGATCGGAATGGCCACACCGGTGGAAAGCTATGAATTATTCCACCGCTTGAAAACGGAATTTCCGGACGTGCTGATGACTGCGCATTTCCATGACACGCGCAAAATGGCGCTTGCGAATATTTTCGCTTCCTTGCAAGCAGGTGTCGACCGTTTTGATGCATCCGCTGGCGGCCTTGGAGGCTGCCCATTTGCACCAGGCGCCACTGGCAATGCCGCTACCGAAGACATCGTCAACATGCTGCACCGCATGGACATCGACACCGGCATCGATTTGGATCTTTTATGCGAAGCGGTTGCCACAATTGAACCTCATGTCTCAAATCCGGTTACGACCGGCATGTACCGCCTTTATAAAAACAGCCGTTGATCCTGGAAAAAACCAGCGGATCTTGGCCTGACAATTGCCATCCAATTTAGCAACACGAAAAGAGGTTTTGGGCATGAGAAGACGCATCCTTCAAGTTTCCGCAGTTGTGTCGAGCGCATTGACGTTGGCAACCGCCGTAGTTGGCATTGTCGCAAGCAACCGTTTGATGTACGTAAAGAAAAAAGACGAAAACTTGATTATGGAACGTGAAACCTTGGCCAAGCGCTACGATGAAGTATGGTACGCGAATGTCCCGAAAAGTGAACGATGGATCGAGTCGCAGAACGGCTATCAAGTAAAAGCCATTTTCCTGGAACCCCATGACACAAAACGGTACGCTGTCATTTGCCATGGGGTTACCGAGACGAAAGTCAACTCGTTCAAATATGCCCGGATGTTCGAAAAACTCGGCTTCAACTCGGTTGTCTATGACCATCGGCGCCACGGCGATTCCGGCGGGAAAACAACGAGCTTTGGCCATTACGAAAAATTCGACTTGAAAGCGGTCGTAGAAGCGCTGAAACTTCACGCCGGGCCGGAACTCACATTCGGCATCCATGGAGAATCGATGGGTGCCGCGACGACTTTGCTATATGCCGGTATGCAAGACGATGCAAAATTTTATGTATCGGACTGTGCCTATTCCGATATCTCGGAACAAGTACTGCACGTCATGCGGACCACCACCCGCCTCCGGACGCCGCTTGCATTGAAACTCGCCTCTTTTTTCATGAGGATGCGCGACGGCTATTTGATCAGCACTGTTACACCCAGGGAAGCTGTTAAAAAAATCACGAATCCGATTTTATTCATCCACAGCTTGCCGGATGATTTCGTGCTGCCGCAGATGACCATGGAAATGCACGAGCTGAAACCGGGCCGGAAATCGCTGAAGCTGTTCGAACAAGGCGCGCACGCCCAATCCTTCAACCTGCACCCGAAAGAATACGAAGAAGCCGTGGCGCAGTTCTTGCAGGAACACGCGCTGCTTGAAACTATTATTGAAAAAAAAGTGTAACAAAAAACGCCAGCCCCAATCGGGCTGGCGTTTTTCTATGTGTTCGAGCGGATTCCATGAAAAAAGCACTCATGGAGTG
>DATISS010000053.1:0-3808 GCA_035468565.1 Planococcus sp. (in: firmicutes) | reverse complement strand
AACAAATGTTTTCTGGATATCGCTGGCCCTTGTCATTCTAGCAGTAGGGTACGGAGCGCTGGCGCCAGGAAGTTTTGCAGAAGTTACCGGGAATATAAAAACATTCCTGACAACTTCGTTCGGCTGGTATTATTTATTAATTGTTTCGCTTATGGTTGTGTTTTGTCTTTTCTTCCTAATCAGTCCAATGGGGCAGATTCGTTTAGGGAAAGATACCGACAAACCGGAATTTTCGTTTCTTACATGGATCGCGATGCTGTTTTCAGCAGGTATGGGAATCGGGCTCGTCTTTTGGGGAGCGGCTGAACCGCTATCCCACTTTGCGATCGATCCGGCCACTGCGGAGCCAGGAACAGCAGAAGCGTTCCGGGAATCGATGCGTTTTACCTTTTTCCACTGGGGAATCCATGCTTGGGCAATTTACGCAGTTGTCGCGTTGTCGCTAGCGTATTTCCAGTTCCGAAAAGGGGAACCCGGCTTAATCTCCGCAACGCTAAAACCGCTTTTTGGCAATAAAATGAACGGGCCTTTGGGTGTAACGGTTGATGTTATCGCTATTTTTGCGACAGCGGTAGGTGTTGCAACTACATTAGGCTTTGGTACAATTCAAATCAACGAAGGACTTGCCTTTTTGATTGACGATATTCCGGGTGATAATTTTATCGTCCAGCTTGTCATCATTGCTGTCATCACGGTATTGTTCATGATTTCCGCATGGAGCGGCTTGAGCAGAGGAATCAAGTACTTGTCCAACACCAATATGGTGCTGGCGATTGTCTTGCTCGCACTGGTCATCATTCTCGGGCCAACCTTGCTAATTTTAAATATGTTCACGGATTCCTTGGGCGCTTACTTCCAAAATATAATCGGTATGAGCTTCCGTGCCGCACCGGTTGATGGAGAAAACCGCGCATGGATTGATGGCTGGACCGTCTTTTACTGGGCATGGTGGATTTCATGGTCGCCATTCGTCGGGATCTTCATCGCCCGCGTTTCAAGAGGGCGGACCATCCGCCAATTCCTCGTCGGGGTACTGCTCGTCCCGACCGTGATCAGTTTCATCTGGTTCGCAGCTTTCGGCACTACCGCTATGGATGTACAAAATAGCGGCGGCGTCGATTTGACTGGCTTGCTCACATCAGAAGTGCTGTTCGGTGTCTTCAACGAACTGCCGATGGGCATCATCTTGTCGATTATCGCAGTCATGCTGATTACGACATTCTTCATCACTTCTGCAGACTCTGCGACATTCGTCTTGGGCATGCAGTCGACGAACGGTTCGTTGAATCCGGCAAATTCGATCAAGTTGACTTGGGGAATCGCCCAGTCGCTGATCGCCGTGATCCTCCTTTTTGCAGGCGGCTTGGATGCCTTGCAGACCGCGCTGATCATCGCCGCGTTCCCATTCTCGTTCATCATGCTGATGATGATGGCATCATTCTACAAAGCTGTCACACTTGATTACAAAGCAACGAAAAGAAAACGCTAAAACTAAAAACCGCCGCTTCGGCGGTTTTTTGCTTTTCAAGCGTGTATAATAGAGAAAGTGTTTTTAACGAATGGAGGAAATCTTGTGAATGAAAAACCGCATGTTTTATTAGTCGACGGCATGGCGCTGCTGTTCCGCTCCTTTTTTGCAACATCTGCGGTCGGGCAGTATTTCCGAACGTCGGAAGGGCTAGCAACGAATGCGGTGCAAGGATTCGCCCGCCACGTGCTGGCCGCGAAAACGATGATGAAGCCGACCCATATGGCCGTTTGCTGGGATATGGGCGCGCATACGTTCCGTACGGATATGTTCGAGGGTTATAAAGCGAACCGGCCGGCGCCGCCGGATGATATGCTGCATCAATTCGACTTGGCGAAGAAAGTCTCCGAACAGCTTGGCTGGATGAATTATGGCGAGAAGGGAATCGAAGCCGATGATTTTATCGGCTCGTTCACGAAGCAATGGGAAGGGGAAGCGCAGTTCACGATCATTACAGGTGACAAGGACATGCTGCAATTGCTGAACCCATCAGTGGAGATCGCTTTCATGAAAAAAGGCTTCCATGTCTATGACGTCTACACGGAAAGCCGTTTCAATGAGGAATATGGCATTGAGCCTGGCCAATTCGCCGACGTCAAAGCTTTCATGGGAGATGCCAGCGACGGCTACCCGGGCGTCAAAGGCATCGGGCCAAAAACTGCGCTGCAGTTGATCCAGAAATACGAGTCGGTTGGCGGGGTGTTGGCTGCGATTGAAGAATTGAAACCAGCGCAAAAGAAAAAGATAGAAGAGCATAAGGGTATGCTGCTGCTATCTAAGGAACTCGCGGTCATAAAATGTGATATTCCGCTCGATGTTTTGCTGGATGAAATTACGGTGCCGAATTATACGGATGACCACGTTCGGCTCTTCGACGGTCAGGAACTGAAATTGCTGGCACGGCAATTGGAGAAAAGCCTGCTGCCTGTCAATCCATTTGAATAGGAACGATTTTGACGAACGTCAAAAACTTCCGGTTCTTTTCATAAGAAACCGCCTGCAATCTGCTGGGGCGGTTTCTTTTTCCGTTGTCGTGGAAATACAAAATCAAATCGTCTTCCCGCTCCTCGAAGCCAATCAACGGAACCCAGTGATAATTGAACAGGGGTTTTGAAAACCAGTTGAACGAGAACCAGCGGTCAAACTTCATCGCGAGAGGGCGCCCAGCCGCCAGTTCTTTTTTGGCTTCATCGACCGAATGGATCTTTTCAATGCGGTAGCGGCCGGCGGTCAGTTTTTTGAACTTCCGGACCAGGCGCCACGTGAACAGACCAATGCGCGTCGTGCCAAGCGCTCCGTAAAGCTCGCCGGCGTCCCACTCTTTTTTTTCATGGTGGCGGAGAATGGCGGCTGCTGTAACGGGACCACAAGCAGAACCTTGCCATTTCGCTTCAATTTCCGGGTCATATTGCGACATGCCGTTAAAAGGGATGAGGATTTTCATCAGCGCAGCCTCCAGCCGGGGGTAATGTAAGCTCTCTTTATAGAGAAGAGAGGCTTCGTTCTGTTTCAGTCAGCAAGTTTTTCAAAGCTGCCCTGAACGTGGTGTAGACTTCTAGTTCCACTTGAATGCCTGCATAGACTATTTCCCGCACGAAGCGCGGATTAAAGCCAACATAAATCGGGCGCAAGCCCATCAATTTCAAGGCGCTGTTCAATTGCGTCAATTCGGTCGCCAGCACGTTGTAATCGAACGACTCCACGTCCTCCATGCGCACACCGGTAAAATCAAAAATTACACGCTCGGTTTCGCGGTGTTTATCAGCGTATTCCAACACTTTCGAGCGGATCGTTTCAAAGCGGTCCCGGAAGATGAATCCAGCAATCGGCACCAAAATAGTATTCGGCACAATCGACGGGATGATCGGCGCGGACATATTGTGAATGACTTTCTCGTAATGCGCGACCAATTCTTTCAATTCTTGTATTTCTTTACTTTGTTCCATGGGACACCTCAATTGTATAAGATTACTTCTATTATATCCTACATACAGCCAACTGCTACAGTATACGAATACCATGAAAAAAAGGTTTCGGAACAGTAAGTTCCGAAACCTTAGGCTGTCAAGAAATTTTTCGACAGCACTTTTCATTTCGCTCCAGGCGGACGCGTTCCGCGGGCACGGCTTCAGCCCATATCTGTCAACTTAAGAAATAAATCAAAACCCTTTCGGCAACTTTTTGTGGCCAAAAGGGTTTTGATTTGGATGACAGTGGAAATGGATAGAGAGAAGAACGCCAAATAAACCTCCCTTTTTTGGAGGTGTTTGTGGGTTCTTC
>DATISS010000052.1:0-8867 GCA_035468565.1 Planococcus sp. (in: firmicutes) | reverse complement strand
TCCCTGCAACGCTTCGCTAGCTTCGGGACATGAAAAACCGTTGCATCGCTACGCTAGCTTCGGGACAAAAAGTACGTTGCAGCGCTATGCGCTTCGTCGCAAAGACTTGCCCTCGCAGGCTTCGGGTAAGTCTTGCCTGCGACGAAGCTAGCGAAGCGATGCAGGAGCACAAGGTTTTCGAAGTGACTGAGGAGGCTTGGCGCTCGCCCGCGGCTATAAAACATGTGCTCCTGCAGCACTTCGTGCTTCGTCGCAAAGGCATCTCCCCAATTCTTGGGTCAATACCTTCGCTGCTGTTTTGCGGAATATCGACACTGGGAATCATTAGTTCAACTTATATAGTAAAGCTTACAACTGCTTTAATAGAGGAAAATAAGAAAAAAGTGTCTCTTATTACTCGACCAAGCCGTCTTTCATCGTAATGACGTGATCAGCAAATGTCAGCATTTCCTCGTCGTGGGTCACCATCAAGGTGGTGATGTTCAAGGTTTTCGTCAAATTGCGGATCAGCTCCATGACATCTTTTGACCTTTTTGAATCCAGGCTGGCCGTTGGTTCGTCCGCAAAAAGCATTTTGGGCTTGTGAATAATGGCCCGGGCAATTGCTACCCGCTGTCTTTCGCCACCCGATAAAGAGGCTGGGTAGGCATGTTTTCGGTGTTCCATATCAATCAGTTTCAGGATGTCGGCAATTTCCTTTTCTTGCTGTGTTTTTTTTAAGCCTGTTTCCGATACCTCCAGCATCAAAAACAGCTGTTCTTCTACGGTAAGGAAAGGGACAAGATGTGCAGACTGGAAGACAAAGCCAAACTCGCTGGCCCGGATTTTCCGGATTTGCTCCTGATTCATGTCTGTCATATTCCGTCCATTGAACAGGATTTGGCCGTCCGATGCCGGTTGAAGTCCAGCAGCGATTGTCAGAAGCGTGCTTTTGCCGGATCCCGAAGCGCCTACGAGTGCTGTAATCTCGCCTTGTTGAAGAGTGAGGTCAATTCCTTTTAATATTTCTTCTGCCACTTCGCCAGTTATAAACGTTTTTCTTACTTCATTGATCGTAAAAATTGTCATGTTATACCTCTCCCTGTTGAATCGCTTGCAGCGGTTCGACTTTTTTAATTTGAATTCCTGAAAGGGTAGCGCCGACAAAGCCAATGATAAGGAAAACGATGGATAATTGGAACGTTGTGGCCGCCGTTAAGCTGAAAGGCATTCCTTCAGGTGCGATAAAGTTGAAACTTTGGCTGAGTGCAATCGATAACGTGAGCGCAATGACGGTGATAAAGAGCATCTGAGTCCACATCATTTTAAACAGGGTACTCGTTTTCACCCCAATCGCTTTTAGAATTCCGTACAATCCGATTTTTTGCACGTTCATCATATAGAAGAAAATGGCGAACAACAGACCGCTGATAACGACGAGAAACCAGACAATCATGTTGAGAGACAATTGTTCTGCGCTATAACTGGGAATCGTATTGAGGAACTCGCTGTTCGAAAACGATTGCAGCCCATCGATGACCGGGAATTCATCTCCAGCTGGAATAAAAATCAATTGCATCTCATTTACCCGATACATCTCTTTGTAGTTGTCCATATTGATAAAGGCAACAGGGGCGTGGCTGTACTTTTGTTGATCGACAAATCCTTTCACGACAAATTCGCCGCTGAATTGGGTGTTGGTCAATATATCCTCGACTTTTAACCCCGCTTCTTGCAAAGAGCGATCGAGGACAACTTCGCCTTCTTTGACGTTTTCCAACAACTCCGAATCCGTTGAAGTGACAAACGCCACACTGTGCTGCTTGTCTTCTTCATCATTCAAAAACCCCATCTGAATGGACAGCGCAGCAGCCTGTTGTTGTTCACGTAAAACGGTATCTTCAATACCGGTATCAATCAGCGAAAGGTTATATGTTTCTTCCGCGTCTGTGTTCATGTAGAATTGTCCATCCGGCAGATCTTTTATCAGCGCTGCGTTGTCCTGGGACAAGCCATTCGCAAGACCGGAAATAATGAATGTCAAAAAACTGACCAGAAACACGATTGAGCCCAAAATCATAAATCTTACTTTGTTTTTTTTAATTTCTTTCCAAGCAATATTCATATGAAAGCCTCCAATTTCTTTTATAAGCTCAGTTTATCTCCCTAAGATGAACGGAAGATGAACAAGCTATTACATTGCGGGAGGAGAATCGACAAAAAATGCTGCTCGTAATGAGAACCAAAAAAGCGGAAAAAAAGAGCCAATCGCCTGATATTTAAAGGCGGTTGGCTTCTGCTTGTTTTTCTTGTATCCAGAATGTGAACGGCGTATTACAAAAGAGGCAGTTTTACCTGTACGGTTGTACCAATTTTAGGAATGCTGTGTATTTCAATCGTCCCTTTATGCAATTCAACGACCTCTTTTGCGATGGCCAATCCTAAACCCGAGCCTTTCAGTGACCGTACCCGTGCCTGATCCGCCCGATAAAAGCGATCAAATGCACGGACAGCTTCGTCCGCGGTCATGCCGATGCCTTCATCCCGTACTTCTAACACCATATCAGTCGGAGTAGAGCTTAGCTTGAGTTCAATGGCACCTCCCGGCTCACTATACTTGATTGCATTGGTCAACAGGTTCTCCCACACCGTTTGCAGAAGGACTGCGTTTCCTTTTACTTTAACGGCTTCCAATTGAACCGAAATTCCAAGCTCTTTTTCATCAAATGCATAGCGCAAATGGGAGAGGATGTCCCGTACTTGTTGGTCAACGGCGATTTCTTCAACGAAATCTGTCGCTTCTTGATCAAAGGAGGCTAACGTGAGCAATTGACTGGTCAACAGCGACAAGCGCATCGTTTCTTCCTGGATGATGGCAGCGTATTGGTTTTTTTCTTCTTCGCTGCTTCCGGTCTTTTGAAGAAGAGACAAATAACTTTGAATCGTATGCAGAGGCGATTGAATGTCATGGGATACATTATGGACGAATTCTTTGCGTTTTGATGTGGATTGTTCAATCCGGTTGCGCATCGTGATAAATTGATCGGCCAGACGGCCAATTTCATCTTTTCGATTAATGGAAAGCGGGACGTTAAACGTTTCCGTGCCCATTTTTTCTGTCGCTTCCGTCAATTTCGTAATCGGTTGAATCAATAAGCGCGCTACCAACAGCATACCGATAAAACTCAATAAAATGATGCCGGCTGCCAAGCCGCCGAACAAGAGGCGAAGTTCATGGAAAAGAAGGTTAATATCCGGCCGCAAAAAAAGTGCGTGGTTCTCGCCGGCAAGTTCTACTGGAACACCCACTGTATTTTCCAGCTCATTGGCGAAGAAACCGGTAACGAAAGTTTCCCGCGGAAAGTTCCGTATGCCGTTAAAGACGCCTCCCTGGAGAACTTGCTGAATGTCCGCTTCATCAATCGATTCGTCCCGGTACTTTGCACCGTAGCGATTTACCGTCTTTCCATCTGTAACATACAGCTGATAACCAGAATCGCCCAGCAAATTAAATGTGGCTTCGATTTGATCAGACGGCACGTTATCCAAGAATTCGATAATAGAAGTGGCAATGGCTAGATTTTTGTCGTTATTCTCTTCTTTCAAGTACTGGTGATAATAAATATTCATGGCAAAAAAGGAAACAATACTGCTGACGAGCATCGTCGCAAAAGTGAACCAAATAAATTTGACGTACAGGCTCATGGGTTCACCTCGAGTTTGTAGCCTACGCCTCGTACGGTGATGATTTGGACATCCGGAGCAAAACGCTCTAAGCGCTGGCGAAGACGTTTAATGTGAACATTCACCGTCTGTTCATCCCCCTGAAAATCGATGCCCCAAATGCGTTCAATCATCAAATCCCGACTCAACACTTGTCTGGATTTGGATGCAAGAAGTGCGAGCAATTCAAATTCTTTGAGAGGAATGAGTAAAATTCCTTGGTTTGATCGGACTTCGTAACTTTTAAAATCAATGGTCAAAGAACCGATGATCAAGGTGTTTTCCGCGGGATGGTCATATCTCCGCAAGATGGCTTTGACCCGGTACAGCAATTCCTTTGATTCAAAAGGTTTGACCAAGTAATCGTCAGAACCGGCTAAGAATCCACGCTCTTTATCTTCAATATGATGGCGAGCCGTAAGCAAGATGACTGGAAGGTTATAGTCTTTCCGCAATATTTGTGTAAGTTCAAACCCATCGATTCCCGGCATCATTACATCAACTACCGCCAAATCCACCGTCTTAGAATTTAAGCACAATAAAGCTTGTTCGCCTGATCCGGCTTCGATTACTTCATAACCACTTTGGCGAAGTTCGGCTGAAACAAAATTCAGCATATGTAAATCGTCATCTACTGCGAGTATCCGAATCATGTAAATCCTCCTCTTGCGCATGCCATAAGCAAACTATAAAGACGCTTGAACAAAGAACTGCGATTGTACGTAGTTATACGTTACTTTGGAAAAATCGAATGGCTGGCCATTGGTCAAGTGAAAGATGGATTCCACGTATAGCTTCGGATCACCTTCTTTTAGCTTTAAATATCGTGCTTCTTCAGCAGTCAATTTATCGACATGAAGAAAGGTATCAGCAAATCCAATACTCAACCCTAACCCTTCAGTAATGTAATTAAATATCGATTCGATGATAATTTCGTTGTTCAAATAAGTAACGATTGATTTGGTGAAATACGATTCCTCCAAGCAAAGCGTCTGTCCGTGGATAAACCGAATTCTTTTGACAAAGTACACGTCGTCATCAAGGCCGATATTCAAATTCAGCGCAGCTTCTTTTGTCGGTTTGCGTACGTCGAGTTCGATCACTTTTGACGTGAGCTGAAATTCTTCCAGCATTTTTTTGAATCCTTGATTCGACAGCAGGCTGATATAGCCATTTCTTTTATGCCTTCTGACAAAAATTCCGCTTCCCCGAACTTGAAACACGACTCCTTTTTTCTCTAACAACTCCAATGCTTTCGTCACCGTGCTTTTACTGACATTGAATTGGAGCATCAAATCTTGCAGCACGGGCAGCTTTGCTCCTTGCTGCAGCTTATGCTCTTCTATGTAATTTTCCAGTTCGTCTGCGATGTGCTGATATTTTAACATGGGCATACCTCTTTGCTTTATGGTCTGAAAAGATACCCGAATTATAACATAAAGCTTTTAAAAGCTTATTCAATCAAATATTGCCATAACAATCAAATTGTTTAGAACTTGATTAATTGTACCGGTACAATTAATATGGGAGAGTATTCAAATAAATTATTGACACTTTTTAAATAAGGAGAGATAAAATGAGTAAATTACCAAACGATTTTTTATGGGGCGGCGCTTTAGCTGCCCACCAATTTGAAGGCGGATGGGACCAGGGCGGAAAAGGGCCAAGCGTTGTGGATGTCATGACGGCCGGCGCGCACGGTGTAGCCAGAGAAATAACTCAAACAATCGAAAAAGATAAATTTTATCCAAACCACGAAGCCATTGATTTCTACAGCAAATACAAAGAGGATATCGCTTTGTTTTCTGAAATGGGATTAAAATGTTTACGGACATCCATTGCCTGGAGCCGGGTTTTTCCGAAAGGCGACGAAGCGGAACCGAACGAAGAAGGCTTGAAATTCTATGACAATGTGTTTGATGAATTGCTGAAGCACGGAATCGAACCGGTCATCACACTTTCCCACTTCGAAATGCCGCTGCATTTGGCAAGAGAATACGGCGGATTCAGAAGCCGTAAAGTAGTGGACCATTTCGTCAAATTCGCTGAAGTTTGCTTTAACCGGTATCAGGACAAAGTAAAATACTGGATGACCTTTAACGAGATCAACAACAAAATGGATGTGAACAATCCGTTATTCTTATGGACAAACTCAGGTGTTATTGTCCAAGAAGGTGAAAATGCCAATGAAGTGATGTACCAAGCAGGGCATCATGAACTGATTGCAAGCGCACTTGCTGTTGCAACAGGAAAAGCCATCAATCCTGAATTCAAGATCGGGGCAATGGTTTCCCATGTGCCGATTTATCCGTATTCTTCAAATCCGGCAGATGTGATGCTGGCGGAAGAAGAAATGAGACAGCGCTATTTCTTCCCGGATGTCCACGTACGCGGCCATTACCCAAGCTACGTGTTAAAAGAATTTGAACGGGAAGGATATAACATCCTGATGGAATCGAGGGACGACGAAATCCTGCGAAACGGCAAAGTGGATTATTTAGGCTTTAGCTATTACATGTCCACGACGGTGAACAGCGCTGTCCAAAATGGCAATCACGGCAATGTTGTGACTGGCGGATTGCCAAATGTCGTAGAAAATCCATACATCAAATCAAGCGACTGGGGCTGGGCGATCGACCCTACGGGATTGAGATATGCATTGAACCGCCTTTACGACCGCTACCAGATTCCCTTGTTCATCGTCGAAAACGGCTTTGGCGCAATTGATACAGTCGAAGAGGATGGCTCAATCCGAGACGTACAAAGAATTGACTATTTGAAATCCCATATCGAAGCATTGGAAAAAGCCGTCACGTACGATGGTGTTGATTTGATGGGCTATACGCCATGGGGAATCATTGATATCGTGTCGTTCACAACCGGCGAAATGAAAAAACGCTACGGTATGATTTATGTTGACCGGGATAATGAAGGAAATGGATCGATGAAACGTTCTAAAAAAGATTCATTTGAATGGTATAAAAAAGTGATTCAGACGAATGGCGAGGAATTATAAGGAAAAGCTAATATTGAAGGATTAGCAGAAAAGTAAAGACCAAGTGCTCAAGAGTGGGCACTCGGTCTTTTCCATTCCGAAAAAGGATACAGATTTGCCGCCACTTTACAGGTTCCATTCGCAGCAGCTAAACTTCTTTTGTAGCTGTCTTTTCAATTTCTTTTCGCTTGGAATAGATATTGGCCACGATGATCTTTATAACTGCATAAAAAGGAACTGCGAGTATGATGCCCCAGATGCCTGCGATATTCCCTGCAGCCAATATCAATGTAATAACCGTCAACGGGTGAACGTTCAGTACGTTACCCATGATATTCGGCGTAATCAGATCGCCCTCGATTTGCTGGGAAATGAGCATGATGCCGGCTACATATATAGCCATAATCGGATCTTGGACCAGTGCGACCATTATTGCTGGAATCACAGCGATATAAGGCCCTAAAAACGGAATGACATTGGTCATTACACCAATAAGAGCCAGTAGGAACGCATAGTCTAGCCCGATGATCGAGTACCCGATCAGCAGCATGCCTCCTAAAATTAAGCTAACAAATAATTGTCCCACGATATAGGACTTTAATGTTTTATCCACGTCATGCAAAGTTTTACGGATCCAGGTACGTCTTTCTCCAGTGAAAAAATGTGCGACAAACGGCGCAAACTTCTGGTGGTCAACCAACATATAAATCAGGAAGAAAGGCGCGAGAAAGAGAGCAAGAATTCCAGAGAATAACCCCATCAGGAAAGAGAAGAGCCAAGAACTGATGTTGGAAGCCCAGTTGGAAAACTGTCCAGTCATGCTGATTGCTTGTTCGCGAACTGAATCAGGCAAAAGATCACGCTGGGTCAAGAGGTATTGTCCATATTCTTCTATTTTTTGAAAAATGGCCGGACCATTAGCTACAAGTGAATTTAACTGTGCTAAAACAATAGGTGCAAGTAGAATATAAAACAGCCAAACAAATAATGTCATCAAAGAAAAAATAAGTGAAATAGCCGCCCACTTGGGAAACTTCTTTTTTTGCAGGAAATACAAAACGGGTCTCGTCAGGTAAAAAAGCGCGCCACCTATTAGCAATGGCAGGAAAATCGTTTCTGCGACAACAAAAAGCGGAGAAAACACTTGTTGTACTTCAATAAACAAACGAATAATGACCAAAGTGAAAATAATGGCTACAGCTGTCTGAAACCAAACTTTATTTGTCATTTGACCACCTCTTATTCTTATAATATATGTTATAAGAAATATAGTGATTAACCGCAATCTGTTTTTTAGTAATAAATTGATTTTATCAGTAACTTACTGAGACGATAATTACTTTATTCCTCATTGCTTTTCACTTCTCCTTCTTTTTATAAGAGAGATCGGACGTTTTTGAAAAACGAGGTAGATTTGCGGAATAAAAAATGAAAGCATTTCAGTAATATTCTTAAAGAGATATTTATTTGAGATAGGGGGATGCCTCAATGAAAATCCAGATTATTGGCGGGTCGGGGACGGGAAAGACTACTTTGGGGAAGTTTATCGGCGAAAAAGAAAGATTGAAGTGGATTGATACAGACAATTACATCTGGAAAGATAATGTCTTCACAGAAAGCTACCCAGTCGAAGAGCGCGTGGAGATGTATCGGAGAGATATGGAATCTTTCAAGGACTACGTGGCATCGGGTTCTGTTTATGCCTGGTACAAAGACGGCTTTAGCGACCGGGATCTGTTGGTCTTTCTTTATCTTGATGAAAATCTCCGGTTGGAGAGGTTGCGCGCAAGGGAAGTCCAGCGGAACAGCCGATTGTCGCTTGATGAACAGGGGGAAGTGACCAATGAGTTTCTGCAATGGTGCCAGACATATTTGATGGTGGCGGATAAGGATATGGTCGGAACGTATGCGGAACATGCCCACCAAATGGAAAAATCCAAAAGTCCGGTGTTGAAGCTCGACAGTTCATTGCCGCTTGAAGAACTCCACGACAGAATCATGGAAGCCTATAGCCTTTCTTCACACGAGATGCGCTGAATTAGACAAAGAAAAGCCCGGAGTTCCGTAAACGGATTCCGGGCTGCCTGATCAATCAATAGACGAAGTCAGTTTTTGCATCATGGCTTCATCCATCGGGCCGACAATTTTCTTCTGGATGATGCCTTCAGTG
>DATISS010000051.1:0-11733 GCA_035468565.1 Planococcus sp. (in: firmicutes) | reverse complement strand
ATCGGTCTATCGCTATTGAGCCGCTATGGATTTCAGGTGCACCAATGCTGCAGCCTGATGGCATCCAACTCATTCGCCTCCGGCAATTTGAGCGGCAGATGGTCAGGCATTCAAACGGCGTCGATTACCTATTGTCTTTCTGCCCGGAAACAAACGTATTCACTTACGCCTCCGGTCTTTTTTGGATGGGTGGAAACCGTTGGGCGGCCAAACTGAAGTCGCTGCCGGCGAGCGCTCAGCAATTTCCGTTTGCCATTCCGAAAAAATTGGCGTTTGAAGAATACAAAGCGATTTTCCGACTTTCGGCGGCGCAGCGGGATGCTTTCGTCCGGTCGCAGCAATACGCCATACTCCGGCACCGAAACCCTTTTTGGCTCTTAGCGTATGAGTTGAAACTCAATCGTCTCGAACTTCCGGCCATCATTGGTGTGCCTTTTGCCGCTGCCGGACGGCTGGATGAACGGCCTGTCATCTGGCAGATGCGCGTCATCAAAGCCATTCGGAATAGAATGCCGCTTGCTGCGCTCCTTGACGAAGGAGTCATCAAACCCTCTCTCGGAACTTCGGATGAAAAGGCGCTGGCGCTGCTGGAAGATTACGCTGGCATTTACAGTGAGATAACAGAAGATGAACGGGATGATGGCAAGTTAATGGAAGTTTTATATGCCCACTATTGCAAAAACGCTTGAAAATTGAGAAAATGGAGTGTAGTTCGACTTCTGAATAAGTAGGACAGAGGAGGAAAATGGAATGGCAGATACATTATTATTGCGGGAAGAAGTTCCTGCGGAATTAACGTGGAAATTAGAAGACATATTCGCGACCAATGGAGCATGGGAACAGGAATTCAAGGAAGTGGCTGAGCTTGCGGAGAAATCATCTTCTTATCAAGGTACATTAAGTGAAGGAGCGGAAGCGCTTTATAAAGTATTCACTTATAAAGACGAATTGGTTCAACGTCTACAAAAGTTATACACGTATGCTCATATGCGCTATGACCAGGACACTACGAATTCTACATACCAGGCCATGGATAGCCGCATCAAATCGCTTTATGCGAAAGTTTCAACGGGCCTTTCATTCTTGACGCCGGAAATCCTAAGCCTTGACGAAGCGGTTTTGGCTAAATACGTTGAAGAACATGATGGCCTTAAACTTTACAAGCACGCGCTTGATGAATTGAATGCCCATCGCCCGCATGTGCTGCCAGCGGAACAAGAAGCTTTGCTGGCGCAGTTGTCCGAAGTGGTGAGTGCCTCTTCTGAGACGTTCGGCATGCTGAACAACGCCGATTTGGAATTTCCGGAAATCGAAAATGAAAAAGGAGAAAAAGTCCGCATCACCCATGGCAATTATAGCCGTTTTTTGGAAAATTCGGACCGCCGGGTAAGAGAAGACGCGTTCAAAGCGGTCTACGCCACCTATGGAAAATTCCGCAATACATTTGCATCAACACTCGCTGGAAATATTAAACGTGATAACGTCAACGCCCGCATCCGTAAATTCAGTTCTGCCCGTGAAGCGGCGCTGTCTGATGACCATATCCCGGAAAGCGTCTACGACAGCTTGGTGGAAACGGTCAACAACAATCTCCATCTGCTTCACCGCTACTCGGCTTTGCGCAAGGAAGTGCTGGGCTTGGATCAAGTCCACATGTGGGATATGTACACGCCGCTTGTCAAAGAAGTGAAGATGGAATTCCCATACGAAAAAGCGACAAAAACAATGCTTAAAGGCCTTGAAGCCTTAGGTGAGGAGTATACCGGGATTGTTGAAAAAGGCATCAACAGCCGGTGGGTGGACGTCAAAGAGAACAAAGGCAAGCGCAGCGGCGCCTATTCCTCTGGAGCTTATGGCACGAATCCCTATATCCTCATGAACTGGCAGGACAATGTCGACAATTTGTTTACGCTGGCGCATGAATTCGGCCATAGCGTGCACAGTTATTACACGCGGGCAGCCCAGCCATACGTCTACGGCGATTACTCGATTTTTGTAGCGGAAGTAGCTTCTACGACAAATGAAGCGCTCCTCAACGATTATCTGGTGAAAACGACAGAAGACGACCAAGAGCGCATCTACCTTCTTAACCACTGGCTTGACGGATTCCGGGGAACTGTATTCCGCCAGACGATGTTTGCGGAATTCGAGCACTTGATCCATAAAATGGACCAAGACGGCGAAGCCCTGACAGCTGACCGCTTGACGGAAGTATATTACGAACTGAATAGAAAATACTACGGTGAAGATGTCGCGGCAGATGAAGAAATCGGTTTGGAATGGGCACGCATTCCACACTTCTACTATAATTATTATGTCTTCCAATATGCGACCGGCTTCAGCGCAGCCACTGCGCTCAGCAAAGGAATCCTTGAAGAAGGGCAGCCGGCTATAGACCGCTACATCAATGAATTCCTGAAAGCAGGAAGCTCGGATTACGCGATTGAGGTCTTGAAAAAAGCAGGCGTCAACATGGCATCTTCACAGCCGGTCGAAGAAGCATGCAAGGTTTTTGAAGAGAAATTAAACGAACTTGAAAAGCTTTTACTGAAAAAATAATATGATAAACGGGAGCTGCCAATTTAGTGCAGCTTCCGTTTATTTGTTTTTCTGAAATAATAATTTGAGGAAATGAGAATGGTTTCAAGCTATATTAGTTGAAATGAAGATTTTGGTTGAGGATACTTTACAAAATTGCCGGGAAGGTATTGATCCGAGAATTAAGGAGTACACTAGCAACGAAGTGCATAGAGCTGCAACGCTCTTTTATAGCCTGAAGCATGCAAACTCTTTTTCGTGTCTCGAAGTTAGCGCAACGATGCAACGGTCTTTCATGTCCCGAGCAAGCGCAGCGTTGCAGGGGCCGAGACAGGGGCTGGAGGAATGAGGTTTTCTCTCCAGTTTTACTTCGCACCTACAAAATAGAGTAACCATATAAGCTTTTATGTTTCATAGTGCTAATCTAGCCAAGGCGCGGCCGAGAGCTATGCCCAAAGCGACCGGAGTGGCGTTAAATAAGTTTCATTATTTGCTTCAACCTATAAAGAAGCTATTTTGTTTCACTCAATATGACAAATTTGTGAAAGTCTTTGTGAATTATTGCATTAACTATTATTCCGTGATAAAGTTAAGTTGTGAAATAAATCACATACAAACATACACCCCTTTGTTTGAGCGTGAACATTTCTCCCATCCCCTTTGTGTAATATAGAAAGGTGCCTTCCGGACGTGGAAGGCGCCTTTCGTCGTTTAGGCGAAAAAGCGGAGCTGAACCCTAAATGGGATTCAGCTCCGCTTTTTCTATTTGTTATAGAAGTTTGAATAATTCAATCGGCCGCTATTTTAACGTCCAAAGGGTCTGTTTCGGCAAGGTGATCCGATCCAATTTTTGTTGAAGGACTTTTTTCTTCAATTCGCATTCAGCAGTTTGTTCAGAAATATTATATATGGAGGCCACTTCTTTTGTCGCCATTGTGGAATATTTTCGGAACAGCTCATCGAGTGATGGCGGCGGTTGGCGGTTCAAGTTTTTATTTCCTAACATTTCTTGCATGATGGCTTGATAAACTTCGTAAGTATAAAGTCCAGACACTTTTACGCCTTCGTCTTCTATGCAATCGTTGAAAAAAACAATGCTTGGTAATTCGTCGATTTCCATTTCCTTTGTGATGTGCAGATCACATTGGAAAGCTTTGGCCGTATGGACAGAATGGAAATCTTTTTGGAATTCTTCCGGGTCCAATTGAGACTCCTCCGCAATTTCCAGCAAAATCGAATATGAAGATACATCTTTTGTTTGGAGCAGCAAATATTCCTGCAATTTGTGGAGGAATCGGTTGCCGGCGCGTTTGCCTTGCAGTTCAGCTGCTTTGACTGCCACTGAAGCCAATACGGGATGGGACAGCCGATCGGTGTCGATGATCGGAGTCGCACCTGCATTGTTCAAATTGAATAATTTTGTGCTGATGACAAAACGCATTGAGAAATAATGGCCGTATTCGATTTGCAGTTTTCGGATGATTGCCTGAAGTTCCCAGCATTCCGGGTTTAAGGGATCAAGAAAAACATATAATTCGATGGGTTTAGACGTCTTCGTGTGGACGTCTGGCGGTATGGCCAAATCCAAGTCGTTCACTCTAACTCCTCCTCGCTATCGCGCTCGTTCACCATATGATGAGCGGTCAAAACAAGCCGCTGAAAGAAGACTTCCCGAAACTTTCCTTCCATGCCTACTTCATCCATCGCTTCATGCATGCATTCGAGCCATGCCTGTGCTCTGTCTGGAGTGATTGGAAAAGGGTTATGGCGCGCTTTTAGGCGGGGATGCCCATGTTCTTCAGAATAGAGGTTTGGGCCCCCTAAATATTGTGTCAAAAATTGTTTTTGTTTTCTTGCTGTTTCAGTTAAGTCGCTAGGGAAAATAGGCTGCAGCTTTGGATGCCTGGCGACGCGGGCATAAAATGCGTCTATTAGTTGAGACAAGTGCTCCGCACCAAATTCTTCATATGGAATAATCGGTTTTCCAGTCATTATTGTGTCTCCTTTGCTTTAGCTGTAAATTCATTCTAACAACGGAACGGCAATTTCTCAAACAATATAGACTTATTGGAGAAATATGGAAACGTCCGTTCGCTTAATGGCGGCGCTCTGCAGCGGCCATAAAACGGGCTATTTTTTTATCGGCCTGGCGAACAGGAATGCCGTGGCTTTCCAACAAAGCATAGAAATGCTTTTCGCCCGCTGCCACATCTTCAACTTCAAACTCGATTTCGTAATCTTCCGTTCCAGCATATTCGGAATGGTCAAGCACCAGCAGCCCGTCGCTTGTTTCCAATTCCATGCGAAGGGTCGTCAATGCGCCGATCAATTGGAGGGCTTCTGGCGATACGGATAAATCCTTCAATGCGGCGCGGACTTCAGGCGCTTCAAAAGAATGCCCTTCGGTCACGGCTGCTGCCTGCTCCGCCGTCAGGACGTCGGTAATTTCGAAATTACCGTGGGCAGCGGGTGTTTTTAACGTGCATTCAAAGCCGTCGTGCTTTTTTCGGATGCGCAGCGCACACTTCATGTTTTTCAACTGGAAATCAGGGGTATCCAAATAAAAGTTTTCCTGGGTTTTCGCATCTGTTGCTAAAAATCCGTAATACATGGCTAATTTTTCGTATTCTTCTTTTTCAAGCATGTTCTTAAATTCAATTTCAAGTTCTTTTGACATGTTATAGCACCTCTCTCATATGATTAATTATGGGATAGTCCGGGTGTAACTGCAACGAATGCGGGAGCTGTGTTAAAATATCACTATATATTACCAGCAGGAAAGGGAGAATTCCATTGCGCAAACTTGTAGAAGTCCAGAACGGAAATATTTCAGATGAAGGGATTCAATTCACGGTCGAAGCACAGGAGCCTTTTGAAGCTTTGGAAGCCGCGGGCCGCATGATAGCGGATTCGGATGGCCACGCTTTTGTTTATTTATTGGATACAGGCACTGATTACATCTATATGCAATTCAAAGAACATCTATGGCCGGCGATGCTAGCCGCTTTGCAGCGTAAAGAAGTGCCGCTGCTCCAGTGGGGTGGGCAGATCATGCCTTTAGCTTCATACCACGAGGAATTGTGGATGCTTTTGGAGAATATAGAAGGTAACGACAATTACGGTAGTGCATTCAGCTCGGCCGTTGAAAAAGCTTTTCAAGAAGCCTTGGCTTCACGAGCATAGATAGAATTGGAGTGGATACATCATGGGTCAATGGGATCGTTTTTTAGCACCTTATAAACAAGCGGTAGATGAACTGAAGATAAAATTCAAAGGAATGCGCCAGCAATTTGAAACGGACAATTCGAATTCCCCGATAGAGTTTGTAACCGGGCGGGTCAAACCGCTTGCCAGCATTTACGACAAGACGCTTGAAAAAGGCATCCCATTTGAGCCTTCGGACGATTTGGCGCATCAATTGCAGGATATTGCCGGATTGCGGATGATGTGCCAGTTTGTTGGCGATATTGAAACGGTCGTTGGGCTGCTGCGCCAACGCAATGATTTGCGCATCGTTGAGGAAAAGGACTATATTTCCCACGAGAAGCAGAGCGGTTATCGTTCGTATCACGTTATCGTCGAATACCCTGTGCAGACAATCAAAGGGGAAAAGCTAATCCTTGCTGAAATCCAGATCCGCACCTTGGCAATGAATTTCTGGGCATCGATAGAGCATTCATTGAACTATAAATATAAAGGCGTCTTCCCGGAAGAAATCAAAATCCGTCTGCAGCGTGCAGCGGAAGCGGCATTCCAGCTGGATGAGGAGATGTCGCAGATCCGGGATGAAATCCAGGATGCACAAGCTTATTTCACGGAATTCAAAGACGCCGCCAGCACCCATTTTCCAACAGACCGCCAAGGAGGGAAAAAAAGCCGATGAAATTTTATATTCAATCCAGAAGCGATGAACTTTCAAACGAATTGATGGCGACAGCCCGCACATACCTGCAGGATTTCGGCATGGAATGGAACGAGGAATCACCGGATGTCGTATTATCGATCGGCGGAGACGGTACGTTGCTGCACGCGTTCCATAAATACCGTGAGCAGCTTTCTTCTGTCGCATTCGTCGGAATCCATACTGGCCATTTGGGCTTTTACGCAGATTGGAAGCCGATTGAAATTGAAAAACTGGTATTGTCGATTGCTAAAAAGGAATATGAAGTCACTGAATATCCGCTAGTGGAAGTCACTATCCAATACCAGAACAAAAAGGAACCCGTGGTCTATCTTGCGTTGAATGAATCAACCGTGAAATCGCCGGATGTCACGCTTGTCATGGACGTGTTCCTAAATGAAAACCATTTTGAGCGTTTCCGCGGCGACGGCCTATGCATGTCGACACCGTCCGGCAGTACAGCTTATAATAAAGCGTTAGGCGGCGCCATTATCCACCCTTCGCTTGAAGCGATGCAATTGACGGAAATGGCGTCGATCAACAACCGTGTATTCCGAACGGTTGGCTCTCCGCTCGTGTTGCCAGCCCATCACCGCTGCGCGCTGCGCCCGGTCAAAGCGCTGGACTTTATGGTGACGGTCGACCATTTGCAATTGCTCCACAAAGATGTAAAATCGATTGAATACAGAGTGGCGGATGAAAAAGTCCGATTTGCACGTTTCCGGGCGTTTCCGTTTTGGAAAAGGGTGCATGATTCATTTATCGACAGTGAGGTATAAATGTGAAACAACAAAATCCATTTCAATTGACATACGCCGCAAAAGAAAGCGGCATATTGAGGGAGGCCCTCAGTGCTTGGGGCATTTCCAAGCGCACATTGGCTTCGGTTAAATACGGCGGAGGCCAGATATTGGTCAATGGTGAAGAGGTAACGGTCCGGCACATCGTGGAGCAAGGCGATGCCGTGACCGTTATTTTTCCAATTGAAGAACTTGGCAGCGGCTTAAAGGCGGAGCCTGGGCCGCTGCAGATCGTTTACGAAGATGAGGCGCTATTGATCATCGACAAGACAGCTATGCAAAATACAATCCCCTCGCGGGAGCATCCGGGTGGAAGCTTGGCCAATCATGTTGCTCAGCATTTTGAGGATAACTGCATTCCGGCAACGCTGCACATCGCAACCCGACTCGACCGCGATACTTCGGGGCTTGTATGCATTGCAAAAAACCGCCACATCCACCATATGCTGTCGCAGCAACAGCAAAGCAAGAGGATGAAGCGGCAATATGAGGCTTTCGTTCATGGCACGGTCTTGCGCGATGAATTTCTGATCACCGAACCGATTGGCCGAAAAGATGGCAGCATCATCGAAAGGGAAGTGAGGCAGGATGGGAAGTTCGCTGAGACTGCGGTGGAAGTGCTGCACGACTTCGGAGATTTCAGCCATGTCCGCCTGCAATTGAATACGGGGCGCACGCACCAGATCCGCGTCCACTTATCGCATATAGGCCATCCGCTCATCGGCGATGATTTGTACGGTGGAAAACGCTGCATTATCAAGCGCCAGGCGCTGCATTGCAGATCGCTCGAATTGCTGCATCCGGTTTCCGGTGAAGAAATGCGGTTCGAGTCTCTTTTGCACGACGACATGGCCGCATTGCTTCAGGTAAAGCGGTAAAATCGCTCCGGCGCATATGGCTGCAGCGAAGAAACCGACACAAATGCCATTTCCGGAAATTGCAATGCGGTCAATGAACCGCCGAACACGCAGCCGGTATCAATATTCGCCGTGCGGTTGATGATGTATGGCTCCTCGGTTGGGGTGTGCCCATAAACGATCCACGGTTGCCCGCCGTAATGTTTGGCCCAGTCACGCCGAATTGGCCGCCCGTCAGCGTGGTGCTCGCCGGTCGCTTCGCCTGATAAAACGAAATTGGCGATTCTTCTTGATAGCGGCATGCCGATCATCTCTTCTTTGAGCCCTGCGTGCGCGATGATCAATTGTGGGGGGTGGTCTTGGAAAAGCGGCAGGTTCTCATAAAACTGCACATAGCGTGCGCTGAACCAGAGCTGCTCTTTTTTCGGCAGGCTTCGCCATTCGGCCAATGTCGTCTCCAAGCCGTTAGTGACCTGCACGGGATGGCCTTTGAAGTAACGATAAAGCTTGCTGCAATGATTGCCTGGCGAGTAAAACAGCAGTCCTTCATCCTGCATATGGAATAAGAGATGCAACACGCTGAGCGAATCGGGTCCTCGGTCCATTGCATCACCGACAAATGATAAATTGCGCCCTTCGGGATGAATGTACACGTCGCCATGCCGCTCATAGCCCAATATCCCGATCAATTCAAGGAGCTCGCTGTGGCAGCCATGGATATCGCCGATTATGTCAAATTTCATTTAAAATCACCTCTTAAATATTGATTATCATCAACCATAGTGTAACGTATTATGTGATATTGCAAGAACCATAAAGAAAGAAAGGAGGGAGCATACATGATGGAAGAAAAATCCCAGAACGAAACCGAATTGGACGAAGAACTATTGAATAGGCATCTTGAAACTGGGAATGTCGAAAAATTCCGCGGAGAATTCTTGTCGCACCATCCTTATGACCAGGCAACATTTTACGAGAAGGCAGAGCTTGAAATCCGCCAGATGATGTATCAGTATCTCTCTCCTATAGAAATGGCGGATATTTTCGAAGCTATCGAACTTGATGATGACGAGTACGAAGATTACTTCAAGGAAATGAACGTCAATTACGCCGCAGATTTGCTGTCAGAGATGTATACCGATGACGCCGTTGATGTGCTGAATAAATTGAACAAAGAACAAGTCGCCACATATTTGACCGTTATGGACAAGGAATCGGCAAGGCAGATCAAAGACTTGCTGCATTACGAAGAATATACAGCAGGATCTATCATGACCACCGAATTTGTATCGATTCCGAAAAATTCGACTGTCCGGTCGGCTATGAATATTCTTCGGAACGCAGCACCGAATGCCGAAACGATTTATTACTTATTTGTTGTCGATGAGGACCGCAGGCTCTCCGGCATCGTGACGCTGCGCGACCTCATCATTTCGGACGAAGACACTTTGATCAGCACCATCATGAACGAGCGGGTAGTCAGCGTATCTGTCGGGGAAGACCAGGAAGAAGTCGCCCGGATGATCAAGGATTACGATTTCCTGGCCATGCCGGTTGTCGATTTCCAGGATCATTTGCTCGGCATCATCACTGTCGATGATATCATTGACGTACTGGACGAAGAAGCGTCTGACGATTATTCTAAACTGGCTGCTGTATCCGATATGGATACGTTTGATAGAGGGCCGTTCACTGCGGCTAAAAAAAGGCTGCCATGGCTCATCCTGCTGACATTCCTCGGAATGCTGACGGCGAACCTGATGGGCATGTTCGAAGAAACGCTTGATCAAGTGGCACTTCTTGCGGTATTTATCCCGCTGATCGCTGGAATGGCAGGGAATAGCGGAACGCAGGCCTTGGCCGTTGCTGTCCGCGGTATTGCGACGGGTGACATCGAAGAACAAAGCAAAATGAAACTGCTGCTGCGGGAAGCGGGCACCGGTTTGATCACCGGAGTCGTCTGCGGCGCCTTTGTTGTGGGGCTCGTGTATTTCTGGAAAGGGGAGCTACTGATCGGGCTGCTCGTCGGGATTGCGGTGATGAGTTCAATCTTTGTAGCGACGCTTGCGGGTTCGTTTATCCCGTTATTGATCCACCGCTTGAAAATTGATCCGGCAGTTGCCTCAGGCCCATTCATCACAACATTGAATGACATCATATCGATTCTGATTTACTTGGGATTGGCAACTACTTTTTTGAATCGACTCTAGAAAAGTGCAAATTGCACTTTTCTTTTTTATGATGTATTATTAGTACCAGGTTATAATAATGGGTGCAGGGGGAATTTAAATGTCAATATCATTAGCTGGAAAAACGTTCGTTATCATGGGTGTCGCCAACAAACGCAGCATCGCTTGGGGCATCGCGCGCTCACTTGACGAATCAGGCGCACGCTTGATCTTTACATACGCTGGAGAGCGCTTTGAAAAATCAGTGCGGGATCTAGTGGCGACACTTGACGGCAAGCACGAAATCATTTTGCCGTGCGACGTTACTGACGATGCAAGCGTAGAGCACTGCTTTAGCGCTATCAAAGAGCAGGCAGGCAGCATCGACGGCTTGGCACATTGCATCGCCTTTGCAAAAACAGAAGAATTAGCAGGCAATTTCTCGGATACGTCACGCGACGGCTTTTTGCTGGCGCAAAACATCAGCTCTTATTCGTTGACGATCGTTGCACGCTACGCAAAAGAATTGATGTCGGAAGGCGGCAGCATCGTTGCCCTTACTTACATCGGCGGCGAGCGCGTTATGCCGAATTACAACGTCATGGGCGTAGCGAAAGCTTCACTTGAGATGTCCGTGCGCTATTTGGCAGCCGATTTAGGGCGCCAAGGCATCCGCGTCAACTCGATTTCTTCAGGGCCGATCCGCACATTGTCTTCTAAAGGCGTCAGCGACTTCAACACGATCCTTCGCGAAATCGAAGAAAAAGCGCCGCTTCACCGCAACACGACACCGGAAGAAGTAGGCGACACAGCAGCCTTCCTATTCAGCAATATGTCCCGCGGAATCACAGGAGAAACCATCCACGTAGACAGCGGCTACCATATTTTATAAGGTAGTATACTAGTCGATATTCCGCAAAACAGCTGCGAAGGTATCGACCCAAGAATTGGGGAGATGCCTTTGCGACGAAGCACGAAGTGCTGCAGGAGCACATGTTTTTTGCCGCGGGCGAGCGCCAAGCCTCCTCAGTCGCTTCGAATACCTTGTGCTCCTGCATCGCTTCGCTAGCTTCGTCGCAAATGATCGGCCAAATTCCATTTGCCCAATCATTCCCTGTGGGGTCTCGGCTGTCTCGTCGCTACGCTGCTCCGCAGGCAAGACTTGACCGTAGCTTGCAAGGGCAAGTCTATGCGACGAAGCAGCGAAGCGATGCAGGAGCAGTACGGGGTTTCTCCGCTGTTTTGCTCCATATCGAGAGATAGCTTAGCGAGGCGCGTCAAGGGGCTAGGCGAAGCAATGAGACGAGTGCTTATCTCGGCTCATTGCGGGATCCATGCCCAAAGCGACCGGAGCGATATTCAATACGCTACTTCTTTATTTCAACATATATTTCTTATAAGATATGGTAGCCGCTGTCTACGTGGATGGTTTCTCCGGTGATTCCGCGGGACATATTGCTGAATAGGAA
>DATISS010000050.1:0-4318 GCA_035468565.1 Planococcus sp. (in: firmicutes) | reverse complement strand
AAAACCTTCACATTTGAAGGGCTTCTCGAAATAGCCAAAAGGGCTCAAATGATGTAGAATAGAGCCATAATACAGGAGGTGCCTCGTATGCCAGGTCCAATGAGTATCATCATTATCGGGATTGTTGCCTTACTTGTTTTCGGCCCAAAAAAATTGCCGGAACTAGGGAAAGCGTTTGGTTCGTCTTTGCGTGAGTTCAAAAATGCTACAAAAGGACTTGTAGATGATGACGACGATAAAGTAGATCTGAAAAAGAAAGAAGAGCAAAAGGAAATACGTTAGGATGTTTGTCTGATGACAGAAAAAGATATGACTTTAGTTGAACATATAGTTGAATTGAGAAAACGGCTGACCATTGTAGTCGTTTTCTTTGTGTTGGCGCTAATTATCAGCTTTTTTCTTGCCCAACCGTTGATTCAGTATCTGCAATATACAGAAGAAGCGAAAAACCTGACCTTGAACGCGTTCAAAATTACGGATCCGTTGAAGATCTTTATGCAGGTAACGATGATTTTAGCGTTGATCATCACCTCGCCCGTAATCATGTACCAGTTCTGGGCATTCATCAGCCCAGGGCTTCTTGATAAGGAGCGGAGAGCGACATTAAGCTATATTCCGTTTTCGCTCTTGTTGTTTTTGGGAGGAATCGCTTTTGCCTATTTGGTGCTGTTTCCTTATGTGATCGGATTTATGCTGAATATCTCAGACAACATGAATATCCAGGAAACCATCGGCATCAATGAATATTTCCAATTCCTGTTCCAGATTACGCTGCCGTTCGGCTTGATTTTCCAGCTGCCGGTGCTGATGCTATTTCTGACCAGGCTCGGCATCATCACGCCGATGCTGATGACGAAGTACCGCAAGTATTCGTATCTTGGATTGGTCATCATCGCGGCATTCATTACGCCGCCGGACATCGTCTCACATATGATTGTGACGCTGCCGTTGATTGTGCTCTATGAGTTCAGTGTCGTCATCGCCAAAATCGGCTACCGCAAGTTTTTGAAAGCGGAACAGCAGCAAATCATCGAACAACAAGAAAGCCTTCCACCGAATTAAATCGGGGAAGGCTTTTTTTGTATACAGCTGTTATTGGAGTTTCTCCAATTCTTTCAGGAACCCTTGAATCTTATCCATGTTGAGCTGGATGGCCATGACATAGGCGTTCAGCAGGACGTGTGCGATGATCGGGGTGATGATGCGCTTTGTTTTCTGGTACAGGAACGCGAGCACAAGGCCGGTGGAGAAATACGTCAGCAAATGCGTCATTTCCATATGGACAAGACCGAATGCCAATGCGCTGACGGCAGTGGCAAGCCAGAAATTCGTTGTTTGGTTCAGTGAGCCGAAAATGACGCGACGGAATACGAGTTCTTCTAAAACAGGGGCGAAAAGGACAATTGCGAGTATCGTGAGCGGCACAACTTCAGCGACGCTGACGAGCGCCATCGTGTTCTCAGAGCCCGGATCGATGCCGATGGCCATTTCAATCATGACAGCGAGCGATTGTCCAATTAGCAGGAGCAGGAAGCCGAGGGCACCCCAGACGAACGCCATCGGGAGGCCCGTTTTTTTGCCTTTCCAGATATCGAAAAAGCGTTTGTCCCGAAGCACGATAATCATCGTGGCGACAAAGCCGATGCCCATTGAGCTAACGATAAGCCAGCCGGTAGTGGTCATCCGCGCTGTCGCGTCGTCAAGGCCTTGGCCTTGGAAGTAACCCAATGTCGGAGCGATGAAGAAGGCTGGTGCCAGCTGCATCACGATGAAGATGAGCAGGACATAGAGCGGCGTCTTTTTGGTCTTGCGCTTGGCGGTAACGCTCAATTTGCTTTTGCCGTTGAGGCTTGTATCTGTCTGCGCTTTTAAATTCAATTTCATTTCAAGTAAATTCCTTTCGTTATTGCGTGTTCCTTCTATTGTAGAACTTTCAGGGGGCGACCGCAAAGATTTAGAAAAAAAGAGAATGTTTTGACTTGCAAAAGAGGGACGGTTTTATTAAACTGAGAAGTGGGTTAGCACTCGAGTGTTGAGAGTGCTAAGGTGTACTTACTTATTTAGATAATCTGAGGAGGGTGTTTCAATTGTTAAGACCATTAGGAGATCGCGTAATTATTAAGCTTATCGAAGCCGAAGAAAAAACTTCAAGCGGGATTGTATTGCCGGGATCGGCACAGGAAAAACCGCAGGAAGGCAAAGTGATCGCTGTTGGCAACGGACTTATCCGCGACAATGGACAGCGCACTGAATTGGACGTCAAAGAAGGCGACCGGGTCATCTTCTCGAAATATGCAGGATCTGAACTTAAATACGATGGCAACGAATATTTGATCTTACGTGAAAATGATATTTTAGCTATTTTAGGCTAAGTTTTATATTCTTGATATTCCGCAAAACGGCTCGCTTTCCGCGGGCAAGACTTACCCAAAGCCTGCGAGGGCAAGTCTTTGCGACGAAGCAGCGAAGCGATGCAGGAGCATTGCTCACGCTGTCCCGCAGGAGTCTTCGCCGTTTTGCTCCATATCAATAAGCAGATAAATATCAATAGAGAACGTTAACAAGATAGAGGAGGAAACTACAGATGGCAAAAGAAATTAAATTTAGCGAAGATGCACGCAGCTTGATGCTGCGCGGTGTTGATAAATTAGCAGATGCAGTAAAAGTGACACTTGGGCCAAAAGGGCGCAATGTCGTTCTTGAAAAAAAATTCGGTTCACCGCTCATCACGAATGACGGTGTAACAATCGCTAAAGAAATCGAGCTTGAAAATGCGTTTGAAAACATGGGCGCGAAATTGGTGGCGGAAGTGGCTTCCAAAACAAACGACATCGCCGGTGACGGTACAACGACTGCAACGGTGCTTGCGCAAGCGATGATCCGTGAAGGCTTGAAAAACGTTACAGCAGGCGCGAACCCTGTAGGCATCCGCCGCGGAATCGAGATGGCAGTGGAAAGCGCTGTCGCAGGATTGCAGTCCATTTCCCAGCAAATCGAAGGCAAGGAATCGATTTCACAAGTAGCGGCGATTTCTTCCGGCGACGAGGAAGTCGGCAAATTGATCGCTGAAGCGATGGAGCGCGTCGGCAACGATGGCGTCATCACATTGGAAGAATCACGTGGCTTCACGACGGAACTTGACGTTGTGGAAGGGATGCAATTCGACCGCGGCTACCAGTCTCCTTACATGGTGACGGATTCCGATAAAATGGAAGCGGTTCTTGAAAACCCGTTCATCCTTGTCACTGACAAGAAAATCGGCAACATCCAGGAAATCCTTCCAGTGCTCGAGCAAGTGGTTCAGCAAAGCAAACCGCTATTGATCATCTCTGAAGATGTTGAAGGCGAAGCTTTGGCAACGCTTGTCGTGAACAAATTGCGCGGCACATTCAATGCAGTAGCTGTCAAAGCACCTGGATTCGGCGATCGCAGAAAAGCGATGCTCGAAGACATTGCAGCACTTACGGGCGCTGAAGTGATTACAGAAGACCTCGGCCTTGATTTGAAATCCGCAAACATCTCCCAGCTTGGCCGCGCAGCGAAAGTCGTTGTTTCTAAAGACAACACGACCATCGTTGAAGGCAATGGCGACTCGGAGAAAATCATTGCACGCGTGGCACAGATCCGCAGCCAGCTCGAAGAAACAACTTCTGAGTTCGACCGCGAAAAACTGCAGGAGCGCTTAGCGAAACTTGCTGGCGGTGTGGCAGTCATCAAAGTAGGCGCAGCAACTGAAACAGAATTGAAAGAGCGCAAATTGCGCATTGAAGATGCATTGAACGCAACGCGTGCAGCGGTTGAAGAAGGCATCGTCGCAGGTGGCGGTACAGCACTCATCAACGTCTACAACCAAGTAGCGGAAGTGGCGGCGCAGCAAGAAGGCGACGTCGCGACAGGCATCAACATCGTGCTTCGTGCACTCGAAGAGCCTGTACGCCAAATCGCAACAAACGCTGGCCTTGAAGGCTCGATCATCGTTCACCGCATGAAATCTGAAGAAGTCGGCATCGGCTTCAACGCAGCAACAGGCGAATGGGTCAACATGCTTGAACAAGGCATCGTCGACCCAACGAAAGTGACGCGTTCAGCGCTTCAAAACGCAGCCTCTGTAGCCGCGATGTTCTTGACGACGGAAGCAGTCGTCGCAGACATCCCGGAACCAGCAGGACAAGGCGGCGGCATGCCTGATATGGGCGGCATGGGCGGCATGATGTAAGTCATCAGCCCATTTAGAAAAATTCCCTCTCACATAAAGTGAGAGGGAATTTTTTTGATATCAGAACTATAGTGGATCCTACTTCCTCGAAGTATACTGAAA
>DATISS010000049.1:0-12543 GCA_035468565.1 Planococcus sp. (in: firmicutes) | reverse complement strand
GAATACCCAAGTTTGGCTGAAGGGATCGGTCTTGAAAACCGACAGGGGAGTCAAATCCCGCGGGGGTTCGAATCCCTCTTCCTCCTCCATTTTTTGAATTTACGCGCATATAAATTCGAGATTGGATTCGTTACGAAAGTAGCGAATTTTTCTTAAAGCTTATATGTCTGAACATTTTGATACATAGTCATTCAAGAAGGCAGCCCCCGGGCTGCCTTCTTTTTTCGTATTGGAGAAGCGAAATGAAAGCTTAAAAGAGCTATCTCACTACTATATTTCCCGGGAAATATAAAAGCCCGGACTCAGTGTCCGGGCTTTTCATTATCTTTTTAAAACGGAAGTCTGCTGGATAAAGCTGCCGATGCGTTCGACAAGCCGCTCCGCGCAGTCCGGATCGTTCATAAGGTCGTAGTCGCTGATATTCAAACGGAGAACAGGGCAGCCGTTGAAGTTGTTGATCCATTTCTCGTAGCGCCCGTGCATTTCCACCCAATATTCAACAGGCGTCTGCTGCTCCATCGCACGTCCGCGTTCCTGGATGCGCCCCAGAATGTCGTCAAGCGACCCTTCCAAGTAAATCAGCAAATCGGGATGTGGGAAATAAGGCGTCATGACCATCGCTTCAAAGAGGTTGGTGTATGTTTCGTAGTCGACGTCGTTCATCGTGCCCTTTTCCTGGTGCATTTTAGCGAAAATACCTGTATCTTCGTAAATTGAACGGTCTTGGATAAAACCGCCGCCATATTCAAACATGCGCTTTTGTTCTTTGAAACGCTCTGCAAGAAAGTAAATCTGCAAGTGGAAGCTCCATTTTTCAAAGTCGTCGTAGAACAGATCCAAGTAAGGGTTCGTGTCCACTTTTTCAAATGACGTGCGGAATTGCAGCGCATCCGCCAGCGCTTTTGTCATCGTTGATTTGCCGACTCCCACGGTACCGGCAATCGTGATGACTGCATCGGAAGGGATATCGTATTTTTCACGTAAATTCATACTGACAAACTCCTTTTTTGTAAGGTTTCGTCCACTCTGCTTAAAATAAGCGCCAGGTCAGCGCCATTCTGGACAAAATCCATTTCATCTCCATTGACGCGCAGTACAGGGATTTCCGGATGCTCGCGTTCGAAACGCTCCATGTATTCATGGTAATCCGCAGCCAGCTGTTCCATGTATTCCGGAGTGATCAGCTGCTCAAACTCGCGGCCGCGCATCTTGATGCGCGCCATCAGCGTGTCGAGGCTGGCGTGCAGGTAGACGACCATATTGGGCTTCGGCATATCAGCAGTCAAGATGTTATAGATCGATTCGTATTTCTCATATTCTGTTTCCGCCAGTGTGCGCTTTGCGAAAATCAGGTTTTTGAATATATGATAATCCGCGACAACCGATTCGCGTTTCGAGATGAATTTCTTTTGGATATCGGACATCTGTTTATAGCGGTTGCACAAGAAGAACATCTCCGTTTGGAAACTCCATTCTTCAATGTCTTCGTAGAATTTATTGAGAAACGGGTTCTCGTCAACAATTTCTTTCAGCATCTGAAATTGGTTTTGGTCAGCAATCGCTTTTGTCAATGACGTCTTGCCAACGCCAATCGGACCTTCAACGGTGATAAATGGCACCGGCATGGGAAGTTCCCCTCTTTCTGTTCAAGTATGTTGCAATGTTTTTCATTTTACCATAGACCCCCCGTTAAAAATAGCAGAAAAAAGCACCAATCCGTCAATGGATTGGTGCTTTGAATGCGCCGCCGTGCACTTCCTGGGTCGCCATGATCGTCAAGAATGCCTTCGGGTCAATGTCCGAGACAATTTGCTTAAGCTTCGTGAGTTCAAGCCGCGTCACTACCACATAAATGACATCTTTCGGCGTTTCTATAAAACCGCCTTTGCCGTGCAGCTTTGTTACGCTGCGGCCAAGCCGCGAGTTGATGGCTTCCCCGAGCTCTTCGTATTCCTCGGAGACGATGATGACGGATTTCGTATCATCGAGCCCTTGGATGACTATATCAATCGTTTTTGATGCGATGTAATAAGTCAGAATCGAATACATTGCCTGTTCCCAGCCCAGCACAAAACCGGCCCAGGTAAAAATGAAGATGTTGGCGAACATGACAAATTCCCCGACGGAAAATGGCAGCTTGCGCGTCAGCAGGATGCCCAGGATTTCGGTGCCGTCCAGCGCGCCGCCGTTGCGGATGACAAGGCCGACGCCCGCACCGAGCAGCATTCCGCCGAATACGGTCGCAAGCAGCGGATCATCGATGAATCCGGGAATCGGATGCAAAGGAAATTCAACAATTGCCAATGCTACAATGGCGAAAATAGAAGAAATGAAGAAGCTTTTGCCGATATGCTTGTAGCCGAAAAACAGAAACGGCAAGTTGATGATCACCAACAAGATGCCGAACGGCACCGGCGTCAAATAATCCAGGATCAACGAAATCCCGATAATGCCGCCATCAATGATGGAATTTGGCACGAGGAACAGCTCGATTGAAACAGCAGCCATCGTGGCTCCGACCAAAATCAAGAATAAACGCCGAATTAAATGCCAGAATGACTCTTTTTTATGTTCTTTGACCATCAAATCGCTCCTTGACTATGTATTGTATTCATTAATTTTACGCCTTTTTTTGCCTTTTGTCTGTGCTGGGCTATAATATTCCTATTTGGGATGCTACACTTTCTTTTAAGGAGCGATGAATCATGAATGGCATGGAGCAAGACCATTATTATATGCAAATGGCGATTGAAGAAGCCGAAAAAGCGGCGGCAAAAGGCGAAGTGCCGATCGGCGCTGTCATTGTGCACCGCGGCGAAGTGATTGCGCGCGCGCACAATCTGCGGGAAACCACCCAGAACGCCGTAACCCACGCTGAGCTTTTGGCTATACAGGAAGCCTGCCAGAAACTGGGCAGCTGGCGTTTGGAAGACACGAACCTTTACGTAACGTTAGAGCCTTGCCCGATGTGTGCCGGCGCGATTCTGCAGTCGCGCATCCCGCGAGTCATCTACGGCGCACGCGATGCCAAGGCGGGCTGTGTCGATTCCCTTTACCGGCTATTAAACGACGACCGCTTTAACCATCAATGCGAAGTCACCGAAAATGTGCTCGCCGACGAATGCGGCGGCTTGCTGACCCAATTTTTCCGCGCGATTCGGGAAAACAAAAAGAAGAAAAAGCGGCTGCTATAAAGCCGCTTTTTCTTCTTTTAAAAACCTTTCAATAAGCAGGTTCAGGATATAGGGTTGTTCATGGTGGACCCAATGGGTCGCTTCCCCGATAAACACCAATTCACCATCTTCACAAAAATCCAGGCTTTCCTTCGCGAGCATCGTCGACAGGAATTGGTCTCCCACTCCCCAGAGGATGCGCACAGGCACCGCAATTTTATGATCCGGCGTCTGTATCCCTTGGCGCATCGCCCGGTACCAATTCAGCATTGCCGTTAAAGCGCCTGGTTGGTCCCACGCCTGTTTGTACTCTTCTATTTCTTGTTCTGAAAACGTGCCTGGCTTGCTGGTCGAGACGAGGCTGTTTGCCATTGTTTTGAAATAATCTGCCGCCAATGCCTTTTCGGGCAAATCCGGCAGCTGGAAAAAGGCCATATATGAGCTTTTCGCCCATTGCAGTGGATTTTTCGCCAATACGCGCGGCATCGCTTTTGGATGCGGAATATTGATTGCTATCAATTTCTCGACAAATTCCGGCTTTGTCGCCGCCAGATGCCAAGCTACAGCACCGCCCCAGTCATGGCCGATGATGATGGCGCTGTCCCTGCCGAATTGCTGGATCAAGCCCGCCACATCGTCCCGCAGCAGATCCAGTGTATACTGATCGATGCCTTCAGGCTTATCGCTGAGATTATAACCGCGCTGGTCGGGCACTAAGACCCGATAGCCTTGTTCCACAAGCGGGCCGATCTGACTCTTCCAAGCCCCCCAATATTCCGGGAAGCCGTGGAGCAGCACGACGAGCGGACCGTCTTCTGGCCCTGCGGCCACTGTATGCAAAGTGATGCCATTTGTATGGACTGATAGATGTTCCATCCTGCCACTTCCTTTCCGAAGTCCGTCTCCTTCTTTACCCATTCTGCAAAAAATAACAAACAGCCTGGAAGCATCGTGCTTCCAGGCTGTTTGTTTAACGTTTGATAACGTCTTTGCCGCCCATGTAAGGACGCAATACTTCGGGGATTGCAATCGTGCCGTCTTCCTGCTGGAAGTTTTCTAGAAGCGCTGCAACCGTTCGGCCGACAGCAAGCCCGCTGCCATTGAGCGTGTGGACGAATTCCGGCTTTGCATTCGCTTCACGGCGGAACTTGATGTTCGCGCGCCGAGCCTGGAAATCCTCGAAATTGCTGCAAGAAGAAATTTCACGGTACATCTCCTGGCTCGGGATCCATACTTCAAGATCGTATTTCATCGCAGCAGTGAAACCAAGGTCAGCGGTGCACATTTTCAAGACGCGGTACGGCAAGCCCAAAAGCTGCAGCACTTTCTCCGCGTGGCCCGTCAATTTCTCCAGCTCATCATAAGAATCTTCCGGCTTTACAAAGCGCACCAGCTCGACTTTATTGAATTGATGCTGTCGGATCAAGCCGCGCGTGTCCCGGCCGGCAGAACCCGCTTCAGAGCGGAAATTCGCGCTGTAAGACGCAAACGCCTGCGGCATCATATCGGCTGCTAGGATTTCATCGCGGTAGAAGTTCGTCACCGGCACTTCCGATGTTGGAATCAGGAAATATCCTTCTTTCTCGATCAGGAAGGCATCTTCCTCAAATTTCGGCAGCTGGCCCGTGCCTGTCAAGCTTTCGCGGTTGACCATGTAAGGCGGCAGCATTTCCTCATAGCCGTGCTCTTCCTGGTGCAAGTCCATCATGAAATTGATCAACGCGCGCTCTAGGCGTGCGCCAAGGCCGCGGTAAAAGACGAAGCGGCTGCCGGTCACTTTGGCGGCGCGTTCGAAATCGATGATGTTCAAATCGGTGCCGAGGTCCCAATGCGCTTTTACTTCAAAAGCGAATTCCGGCTTATCGCCCCATGTCCGGATTTCTACGTTATCATCTTCAGAATCGCCGACCGGCACGCTGTCATGCGGAATGTTCGGTACGCGCATCATGATGTAATTCAAGCGCTCCTCCACGTCGCGCAATTCATCGTCGATTGTTTTGATCTTTTCGCCGACTTGACGCATTTTCGCAATCTCTTCATCCGCATTTTCCTTGTTGCGCTTCATCAAAGCAATGTTCTGGGTCGCTTCGTTGCGTTCTGCCTTCAATTTCTCTGTCTGGGCAATCAATTCCCGGCGTTTCGTGTCCAGGCCTTCAAAATCGTCCAATACGGAAATATCCTCCCCGCGTTTCGCAAGCTTCGTTTTCACTTCTTCAAAATTGGCTCGTACAAATCGAATATCCAACATAAAGTATTCCTCCTCTAAATCATTTCGCTGACGGAAAAAAGACAACAAAAATAGCCCTCATCCCTTGGTAAAGGGACGAGAGCTACCCGCGTTGCCACCCTGATTGACCGGCAAAAAAAGCCGATCCTCTTCATCACATAACGGCATTAAAACCGGCAATGGCTTTTTTCGCCATGCAACTCCGGGGTGGATTCAAACGCGTTTTTCACCGGTTCGCACCACCCACCGGCTCTCTTTGGAAAAACTCACGCTTTACTGATCCCCATCAACGTTTCTTCTTTTAAATTAATCATACTTTACTATATATAGATCCATTTGGCAAGAGAGCCTTGGCAGCGCCCCTCACCATGCCGATAAAGTATTCCGTAATGCGGTGGTCATCCGTCAATTCCGGATGGAAGGAGCAGCCAAGGAATTGGCCGCTGCGCGCCATGACGATTTTGCCGTTATGCTCGCACAGCACTTCGGCGGTGGGGCCGGCGCTTACAATATGCGGGGCACGGATGAACACTGCATTGAACGGGCTGTCAAAACCGGCAATTGCTAAATCCACTTCAAAACTGTCTATTTGGCGGCCGAACGAATTGCGTTCCACAACGACGTCCATGACACCGAGATGCGGCTCGCTTGCGTCCACCACTTCACTTGCAAGCAGAATCAGGCCGGCGCAAGTGCCGAACATCGGTTTTCCGCTGGCCGCAAATTCTCGCAAAGGCTCCATCAATCCGTAGCGGTCAATCAGGCGTCGCATCGCCGTGCTTTCGCCGCCTGGCAAAATCAAAGCATCTAAATCTTCCAGGTCTCTCGGCCATTTGACAAGAACCGCTTTCGCGCCGCATTTTTCAATGGAAACAACATGCTCGCGGACAGCTCCCTGCAGCGCAAGAACTCCGATTCGCATGATTACCAGCCCCGCTCCTGCATACGCTCCCCTGCGGCGATCGTTGAAATCTCGATGCCCTTCATAGCGATGCCAAGATCTTTCGAAAGCTCCGCGATCAAGCGATAATCCTGGTAATGAGTCGTCGCTTCGACAATCGCACGGGCGAATTTTTCAGGATTCCCCGATTTGAAAATGCCTGATCCCACGAACACCCCATCAGCGCCAAGCTCCATCATCAATGCCGCATCTGCAGGCGTTGCAATCCCGCCGGCTGCAAAATTGACGACCGGCAGGCGGCCAAGGTTTTTAACTTCACGGAGAAATTCATACGAAGCGCCTAGATTGCGGGCTTCGGTCATCAGCTCATCCTCGCTCATATGCACCACTTTCAGCACTTCGGCGTTGACTTGGCGTAAATGGCGCACCGCTTCGACAATATTGCCGGTTCCGGGCTCGCCTTTTGTGCGCAGCATCGAAGCCCCTTCACCGATGCGCCGCGCTGCTTCACCTAAATTGCGGCAGCCGCAAACGAATGGCACTGTATAATTGGCTTTCAATAAATGGAATTCCTCGTCGGCCGGGGTCAGTACTTCGCTTTCGTCGATATAATCGACGCCCATCGCTTCGAGTACCCGTGCTTCCACAATATGCCCGATCCGCGCTTTCGCCATCACCGGAATCGATACCGCCCTCATAACTTCCTCGGTGATGCGTGGGTCTGCCATTCGCGCTACACCGCCATCTCTGCGGATATCCGAAGGGACGCGCTCTAATGCCATAACCGCTGTAGCTCCAGCAGCTTCAGCAATACGAGCTTGTTCGCCATTCACCACATCCATGATGACTCCCCCTTTTTGCATTTCAGCCATGCCTCTTTTTACGCGATCTGTACCGTGTTGATTCATATTGAAATTCCTCCTATCGGTTAATAAGTTTAGTATAATGGAAAGTGACCACATAAAAAGAATCAGTTCTACTATATTAAACAAGGTCAGGAGAGATGGATAGCTATGGATATGCTCATGTTTCAACTTCAGCGCACCGATTCAACTCCTTTATACAAGCAGCTTTACAGCGAAATCAGGCAAGCCATCATTTCGGGCAAAATTTCCGTCGGCGCTAAATTGCCGAGCAAGCGCAAGCTCGCCGAATTTCTTGATATCAGCCAGACCACAGTCGAACTGTCCTATAGCCAGCTGGTTGCGGAAGGCTTTATCGAGTCGCGCGCCCGGAAAGGATTTTATGCTTTGCCTGTAGAGGAACTGGCTTATTTGGATGTGCAGCATGACGAGCCGCAAGCAGCGGCAGTTCCGGTGGAATACGAGTTCGACTTCAATCCCGCGAAAATCGATACCCAGTCTTTCCCTTTTTCAACCTGGCGGAAAATCGCCAAAGAAGTGTTGGATGAAATGAACCACGGCCTACTGTTGTCAGGCCATCCGCAAGGAGATGAATCGCTGCGCCGTGAAATCTCCCGCTACCTATTCGCTTCCCGCGGCGTGTTATGCGACACTGACCAGATCATCATCGGCTCAGGTACCGAACAACTGATGCCTTTGCTCATCCGCTTGCTGGATAAACAGGTTTTATTCGGCTTCGAAAATCCCGGATATGCACTGACGCACAGCATTTTTGATCATTACGACCGGAAAGCAGTGCCGATTACGGTAGAGGAGGACGGCATCAGCGTCGCTGAACTGGAATCGCAGAAGGTCGACATCGCCTATGTCACGCCGTCGCATCAGTTCCCAACGGGTGCCGTGCTGAGCGCCACCAAACGCGCACAGCTCCTTAATTGGGCTGCTGCCGCGCCGCAGCGCTTTATCATCGAAGACGATTACGACAGCGAATTCCGTTATACGAGCCGGCCGATTCCCGCGCTGCAGAGCATGGACCGCAGCGGCCGCGTCATCTATCTCAGCACATTTTCAAAATCGCTCATGCCGTCTTTGCGCATCGCTTATATGGTGCTGCCGAAAAGCCTGTTGCGCGCCTATCAGCAGACCTTTCTCCATTATTCGTCGTCCGTGCCGCGGATTGACCAACAACTGGTGGCTGAATTCATGGAGCACGGACATTTTTCACGCCATTTGAACCGCATGCGCAAACTGTACAAAAAGAAATTGGAACATCTGACGTCCGCTTTGCGGGAATTCGCGCCAGCGGTCAAAATTTCTGGTGAACAGGCCGGCATGCATATTGTACTGACCATCCAGACCCAGTTATCGGAAAAAGAGCTCGTGGAACTGGCCAAACGTTCAAACATACGCGTTTTCGGCTTGTCTTCCTACGATGTCCGCGCAACTACTGCCGTTCCACCGCAAATTGTCTTGGGATTCGGAGGATTATCGGAAACTGAAATTACCGAAGGCGTTGTGAAGCTCATGGCATGCTGGAAAATCGCATGAAAAAGCGGGCCATCGTTAAGATGGCCCGCCTTTTATTAGAATAACCCTTTTACAAAATCAAATGCGCCTGTCCATAGCGTTCCAAAGAAACTGCCGACAGCCTGCATTGACAACGAGAACCAGTTGGCGCGTTCTACTTTTTCAGTAGTGACGACTTGGATCGCTTCCGATTTTTCATCAAGGAAACCGTAATCCGTACCTTCTTTTTTTGCAAGTTTCACAGTGCCGACCACTTTGTCTTTGTCGATTGCCGCTTCAATTTTGCCGTTTTGCATCAAAGCGTCATCCAGCACCAATTCAGGCAGATAATCATCTTTTTCGCTTGTCCGCACAACCATCGTCACTGGCTCTTTCACTGCGATGTTGACTTCATCTTCTTTGCCTTTTGTGACCGGCAAAGTTTCATTTCCTGTAAACTGATAGCCGCTAGGAATGATTTCGGCTGTTGTAAACTGGGAAAAACCAAAATCGAATAATGCACGCGTCGCATCGAATCGCGCTTTATAAGAACCAGCTCCTTCGTTGTCAACGGCTTTCATTACGACTGCGATGAGGCGTGTATCGCCGCGCTTAGCCGTTCCTGTAAAACTGTGGCCGGCAAAATCAGTAGTTCCGGTTTTCAATCCGTCCACGCCTTCGTATGCATATGGCAGACCAGGAAGCATCGAGTTCCAGTTCAGCATATTTGTTGCATCGGCGGTACCTTCACGGAAAACTTTGTTTGGAATTTTCGTCGTTTCCAATACTTCCGGGTATGTGTCCAACAGGATTTTTGCCAATTTCGCTACAGAGTTTGCTGACATGACGTTCTCATCAGTCGCGCCTGTTCCTTCAGCGTGCATCCCCATCAAATGGCCGTTATTCAAACCGGTTGAATTGACGAATTTAGCATCGTCCAAACCGAATTCTTTCGCTTTTTCATTCATTAAACGGACGAATTCCGCTTCTGTACCGGCAATTGTTTCAGCGATTCCGATTGTCGCTGCATTTGCTGAATAGATAGCCATCGCTTCGTATAATTCCTTGATTGTGTACTTTTCTTCAGCGCGTAAAGGCACATTGCTCAACGTCATATCTTGCGAAATCTTATATGTATAATCCGTCACCAGGTATTCCTGGTCCCATGTTACAGATCCCTCTTCAATTGCTTCAAACAAAAGATATTCACTCATCATTTTTGTCATGCTGGCGATTCCAAGGGATGCATCAGCATTTTGTGCGTATAATATTTTTCCAGAGTCAGCGTCTACCAAAATTGCAGCATCCGCCATTATATTCAATGAGTCCGCCGCTTCTGTTTTCTGCGGAACAATAAAAGTCAGTAAGAGTACAGCCATTACAGTCAGCAACATAGTTGTTTGTAAAACATTTTTCACGTGTATAAATACCTCCATCTATAAGTTTCCACATGCTATTCTATCATATTATACAGGTCCTGAAAGAAAAATATGTAAAAAGCACCCTTTTCGTCAAAAAAATGACGAAGTAGGGTGCCAAAAGGTATAATATTTGTTAAATTGAATAGTTTGGTGATTCTTTTGTAATTTGCACATCGTGCGGGTGGCTTTCACGCAGCCCGGCTCCGGTCATACGGATAAATTGTGCTTCTTCACGCAATGTTACAAGATCCTTCGTTCCGCAATATCCCATGCCGGCGCGGATGCCGCCGATTAATTGATGGATGGTATCAGACAACGGGCCTTTATATGGCAGGCGGCCTTCGATGCCTTCCGGAACCAATTTTTTCGCTTCGTCTTGGAAATAACGGTCTTTTGAACCTTTTTCCATCGATGCAATCGAACCCATACCGCGGTAAGTCTTGAAGCGGCGGCCTTGGAAAATTTCTGTATCTCCAGGGCTTTCCGTTGTACCGGCAAGCAAGCTTCCCAGCATGACGACGTGGCCTCCAGCTGCCAAGGCTTTGATGATATCACCCGAGTACTTGATGCCGCCGTCAGCAATGATTGATTTGCCATGCTTGCGAGCTTCTGTTGCACAATCGTATACTGCTGTAATCTGTGGCACGCCGACTCCTGCAACGACACGCGTCGTACAGATTGAACCAGGCCCGATACCAACTTTGACAACGTCTGCGCCCGCTTCGATCAAAGCTTTTGTACCTTCCGCAGTAGCGACGTTCCCTGCAATAATAACCAATTCCGGATAAGCAGCGCGGATTTGGGACACCATGTTCATGACGCCTTGCGAATGTCCATGAGCCGTATCAAGAACGATAACATCAACATGGGCCTTCACCAAATGCTCTACGCGCTTCATCGTATCTGAAGTAACTCCGACTGCCGCACCAACAAGCAGGCGGCCATGCGCATCTTTCGCACCATTCGGAAATTCAATGACTTTCTCAATATCTTTGATGGTAATCAGGCCTTTTAAGATACCTTCATTATCAACGATCGGCAATTTTTCAATCTTGTATTGCTGTAAAATCTTCTCTGCATCTTCTAAAGTTGTCCCCACTGCAGCGGTGACCAACTTCTCCTTTGTCATCACGTCATTGATTTTCAAAGAATAATCCTGGATAAAGCGGAGATCCCGGTTCGTGATGATTCCGACAAGCTTATGTTCTTCCATGTTGTTGACGATTGGAACCCCTGAAATGCGGTATTTGCTCATTAAATGCTCTGCATCATATACTTGATGCTCAGGAGTCAGGAAAAACGGATCCGTGATAACGCCGTTCTCTGAGCGTTTCACCGTTGTCACTTGCTCAGCTTGTTCTTCGATGCTCATGTTTTTATGGACGATGCCCAGGCCGCCTTGGCGCGCCATCGCAATAGCCATCTTCGCTTCTGTGACAGTATCCATTCCAGCGCTGATAATAGGAATGTTCAATTTTATTGTCGGTGTCAATTCCACTGACAAATCTACATCCTTAGGTAGTACTTCCGACTGGGCTGGTACAAGCAACACATCATCAAACGTTAGACCTTCTTTTACAAATTTTGATTCCCACATAATAGAGGCTCCTCCTGCTTCCTTTTGAATATTATTGTAAGGTTATCAGCGGCGCTATGCAGTGTCAAGAAAACAGGAAGAAGAAAAAGTATTCCGAATACTTCTTAGAGAAGCTTTTTCACATCTTCTTCCATTTTAGCGGGAGAAGTCTGAGGCGCGTACCGTTTCACGACATTGCCTTCGCGATCTACTAAGAACTTGGTGAAGTTCCACTTGATGCCTTCCGTCAGCATCCCTTTCTGCTCAGACACAAGATATTTAAACAAAGGATCCGCTGTGTCTCCTTTTACATCCACTTTCGCATACATTGGAAAAGTCACGCCGTAATTGACCTTGCAAAATTCCATGATTTCATCCTGGTTATGGAATTCCTGATCGTTAAACTGGCCGCTCGGGAATCCGAGAATTTCGAGCCCTTGGCCTTTATAATTTTCATAGAGCTTTTCCAAATCCTCGAATTGAGGAGTAAAGCCGCATTTGCTGGCAGTGTTGACAATAATCAACGGACTGCCTTTATATTTGGCTAGTGATTCTTTTTCTCCATTCGCTTTTTTTACCTCATAATCATAAATTGTAGACATATGCTTACCCCATCCTTTGTGATTTTTATTAAGGTTATAACGTGGACAAGTGAGATACAAGGAATATGATTGCTTATCCGCATTATTTCCGGACGCATAAAAAAACCGTTGCCGGTTAAGGCAACGGTTTTTATTCATAGACCAGCGACGTCCTACTCTCACAGGGGGAGACCCCCAACTACCATCGGCGCAAAAGAGCTTAACTTCCGTGTTCGGGATGGGAACGGGTGTGGCCTCTCTGCCATCATCACTGGACTATTTTTTCATTGAGTGC
>DATISS010000048.1:0-8588 GCA_035468565.1 Planococcus sp. (in: firmicutes) | reverse complement strand
TTTTTCCACCGTTTTTTTGACGGCGTTGCGGATCTGTTCCCGGTCAGTGATATCCGCAGCAATATACGATGTCCGTTCGTTGCCGATCTCTTCTTGCACGCTGCGCAAATCCGCTTCTGTCCGCGCCACCAGCATGACATTTGCACCCGCTTCTGCAACTGCCATTGCAATCGCACGGCCGATGCCTTTCCCCGCTCCTGTCACAATCGCGGTCTTGCCTTCCAAACTGAATGATTTCAACATATAATCGCCTCCTCTTTCATTATAATCATTGTTTTCCGTCAATTGCCATGCAAATAAAAAAACATGGAATAGGTTTCCCTAGTCCATGCTATTTATCAGCTCAAATTATAAAGGCTGCTGTATTTCTTCTCTAAATAGTCGGCAAGATAATCGGCATTCAAGCCTTCACCTGTTGCATCTTCGAGGATCTCCAGCGGTTTTTTCATTGCGCCGTGCTGGTGGACGTTTTCCGTCAGCCATCCGAGGATTGGAGCCGCATTGCCTTCTTCAAGCAAAGCGTCAAAATTCGGCAGATCATTCATCATCGCGTTTTTGAATTGCGCTGCGTAGATATAGCCTAATGCGTAGGACGGGAAATAGCCAAAGCTTGCGCCCGCCCAATGGACGTCCTGCAAAATGCCTTCCGCATCGTTCGATGGGCGAATGCCCAGGTATTCTTCGTATTTCGCGTTCCACAATTCAGGCAAGTCTTTCACTTGAAGGTCGCCGTTAAAGAGCCCTTTTTCAAGCTCGTAGCGCACCATAATATGAAGCGCGTATGTCAGTTCGTCCGCTTCTATGCGGATTAGCGACGGCTTCGCTTCATTAATGGCACGGAGATATTGTGACTTTTCCACATATCCGAAGCCTTGCGGCGAAGCTTGTTGCAGTTTTGCGTAATTGTAGTTCCAGAAATTTTCGCTGCGGCCGATGAAATTCTCGAAAAACAGCGACTGGGATTCATGGATGCCCATGGAAGCACCTGTTTCAACCGGCATTCCGGCAAGCGCGCTGCCGAGATTCTGCTCGTAGACGGCATGCCCGCATTCATGGATCGTTCCAAAAACTGCAGAACGGAAATCGTTTTCATCGTATTTCGTCGTCACACGGATGTCCTGGCGATTGATGTTGGTCATGAACGGATGGACTGTTTCGTCCAGGCGCCCGGCTTCAAAATCGTAGCCCAATTGCTGCAGAATCTCAAGACTGAAATCACGCTGCGCTTCTTTTGGGAAATGGCTGTAAAGAAAATCTGTTTCCGGCTTGTTGTCGGAGTCTGCGATTTTTTTGACCAAGCCACCAATTCGCTGGCGCAGTTTACCGAAAACTTCATCCAGCACTTCGGTCGTCATCCCCGGCTCGTATTGGTCAAGCAGCGTATTATATGCGCTGCCGTTTTTCTCGCCCCAATAGCCGATCATTTCTTTCGTTTTAGCCACCAGTTTCTCCAAATACGGCTCGAACATGGCAAAATCGGAATCCTGTTTTGCTGTTTCCCAGACTGATTCCGCTTTGGATTGCAGCACGACAAATTCTTTGTAAGCTGCAAGGGGAATTTTCTTGCTCAAATCGTATTCTTTCCGCGATTCTTCGACTGAACGCTGTAAGACAGGATCTAAGCCACTTTGCTCCGCTTCTAAGCCTGTCAGCATCTCACCGAATCTATCGGAAGTCGATAAAGCGAAAAGTTCGGAAGACAAAGTGCCGATTGTCTCTGAACGCAAGTCCACCCCTTTCTTAGGGGCTCCCGTCCGCAAATCCCAATACAACAAGGAAATCGCTTCTTGGTAGGCACGCATTTTGCCGACGTGCTCTTTATAAAGTTGCTGTAAATCCACAAAAATCCCTCCACATCAGCATTGAAATATCAGTTTATTGTAACCCTAAAGGCCTATTCGAAGTTTATTGCGGGAACCGGCAAAACTTTGTTCCATAAATGCTCAATAACCAGTTCTTCTTCATTCAGCAGAAGATGGATTTCTCCATAGTCGTTCGATGTGCGGATCAAACGGCCAATGCCTTGCTGAATGCGCAGCTGCATGAATGGCAAATCAATTTCTTCCAACGGGTGAAGGCTGAATTTGCGCTTCGCTTCGAAAACCGGGTCTTTAGGCGGTAACGGCAAATCGACGATGATGACTTTCGTCAAGGCTTCACCCGGCAAGTCCAAGCCTTCCCATAGATGGTATGAGCAAAGCACTTGGAACTTCCCTTCCTGGAAGTCTTTGACGACCGTCGACAATTCACGGTCTCCTTCAAATTCAATGGTGTATTGATGGACTAGCGGCAGCGATTGCTTGAAATTCTCCATATCAATTTTCGATTTGAACAACACCAAGGTTTGGTCTCCGCTCGACAAAAGGTCATAGACGCGGCTGAATTTATCTTCTTGCGCAAGCGCGTGCTTGAAAATTTTCATGACCTCTTCGTAATCGAATGGCGACGGCACAGAGAACGATTGGAAATCGTCAATCCCCAGGCTGTCTGCGATATAAGTGAAGTCTTTTTGAATTGAAAGCGTCGCCGAAGAAAAAATGATCGGCATTTTGCCATCGAAGAATTTCTCTTCGAGGATATCCGTCACAAGGCGCGGCATAATAACGAGCGTCTCGATTTCATCTTTGACTTCCAGCCAGTTGACGGCATCGCCTTTTTCCACAAATAATTTCATGGCAAATGTATAAAGATCAAAATACTCTTCCGCAATTTTCAAATCATATTCCGGAATGGTGTACAATTCCCCTTCAAAAACAAACTCTTCCAACAGCAGATCGATTTTGTTGATCAGTTCCCGGCCGAGCATCAACAGATCGTCCGATTTGATGATGGCTTTGCGGTCCTCATCCGATGCGATTGTATTGGCACGCAGCACACGGAAAAATTCGTTATGCAAATCGATGGTCTGTTCGATCAATCCGAGCGTTTTTTCACGTACGCCATCGACCATGACGCGTTCAGTGACAGTCAGCAGCGTCATTTCTTGCACTTCGTAAGTCAATGCGCGCTGGGCCGCAAATTCCAGCAAATGCCCTTCGTCGAGGACGATTTGCGAAACTTCCGGCAGCAACGGCGTCTGGCCTTCACGGATACGGGTTTCTTTCGTCCAGATATGCTCCATCAGGAAATCATGCGAACAGATGACCAGGTCCGTTGCCTCACGGTAATGGTTGCGGTGAATGGTCTGGCCGCATTTATTGCGCAAATCGCAAGCCGTGCAGTTCTGGATCGGATGGTAGTTCACTTGCTGCCATTCGTCATCAGTGACATCCGGATAGCTCGAACGTTCGCCGTAAGGGTACGTGTTCTGCATCGAATAGGTTTTGTTGACGAATTCCGGCAAACTGAATTGAATATCATCCAGGAAATCTGCTTCGCTGCGCTTGTGTGCGCCTTCGAGCCGCTGCAGGCATAAATATTGATCCCGCGATTTGGCGAGCCGCACATCCAGCTTCAAGTCGAACATCGCATCCAAACGGTCGATATCGCCGCCTTTTTTGACAAGCTGTTCAATCAGCGTTTCATCGGCACAGGAGATCAATGCCGGTTTCCCGGTGTAGCGTGCGTAAGCGATGGCTGGCAAAAGGTAAGCTAATGTTTTCCCAGTGCCGACCCCTGCCTCCGCAAAAAGTACGGATTTGTCTTTCAACGCCTGCTCGATCTGAAACGCCATGAATATCTGTTCATCGCGCAAATCAAAGCCTTTTTCGGGCAATTCATCGTAGAAGACATCCCCGATCCAGTCATTCAGCGATTCAAAAAATGTTTTATCTTTTGATAATGGAAATGGTAATGGCTGTCTCATCTAATTCTCCTCACAGAGAAACGGAAGGGCTGTGGCCCTTCCGTTCTCATGTCATTTGTTTTTCGAGCGTTCTCCCCAGAACTGGAACAAGTCCGTGCGGATAAAACCGTTGAACAGTTTCCGTTTTTTCGTGGCCGGCTGGCCGTATAACGATTCGAATCTTGCCATTGATGACAGCATATAAACCGACCAAGTCGGGTTCTTCGAGAAGATGCGCCCCATGTCCTTGATCATTTCTTCGATCACTTCGATTTCGCCGATCCGTTCACCGTACGGCGGATTGCCGACGATAACGCCGTTTTCTTCGGTCGTGGTGAAGTCTTTCACTTGGCGCTGCTGGAACTTGATGATGTCGGCAAAGCCGGCTTCACGGGCATTTTCCTCAGCCACCTTAATCATATTGTGGTCGATATCGGTACCGAGAATGTTCAGCGGCTGATCATAATTCGCAAGTTCTTCCGCTTCTTCGCGGACATCATCCCAAATTTGCTGCGTCATCCAAGGCCAATTCTCACTGTCGAAATCGCGGTTATAGCCGGGAGCAATGTTCTGTCCGATCATCGCCGCTTCGATGACGATCGTACCTGAACCGCAGAACGGATCCACAAACGGACGGTCTGGCGTCCAGCGGGATAATTTCACCAAAGCAGCCGCCAAGGTTTCTGTCAGTGGAGCTTCCCCTTGATCCAAACGGTAGCCGCGTTTATGCAGGCCAGCCCCGCTCGTATCGATTGCCAATTGGACTTTATCTTTCAGGATGGACACTTCGATTTTAAAGCGGGCACCCGATTCGTCCAAGAACGAATTGCGGTGATAGGCTTTTTTCAAGCGTTCAACGATAGCTTTTTTGACGATGGCCTGGCAATCAGGCACACTGTAAAGCGTCGATTTCACTGATTTCCCTTGTACCGGGAAACTAGCATCCACCGGCAGGAATTTTTCCCATTCCAAAGCTTTGGTTTCTTCGAACAACTGATCGAATGTGTAAGCGCTGAATTCGCCCGCGATGATTTTCACACGGTCTGCCGTCCGGAGCCAAAGGTTGGTGAATGCGATATCGCGCTCGTCGCCTTCAAAAAAAACTTTGCCGTTTTCGGTTTGCGTTTCGTATCCAAGCTGTTTTAATTCATCTGCTACGATGGACTCCAAGCCCATGGCAGCTGTCGCTAATAATTTATATTTAGTCATATAAGCTCCTTTTCCTGTCCCCTAATGTTTAGATGGGGCAAGTTCAATCAGATTCCATAATAAGTAGAAAAGCTCCCCGCAAGGAGAGCCTTCAATAAGCATTTTAAAGCCAAACGAAATTCTATAAGCCATGTTTTGTTTCCACGTACTCAAACAGCTTGCGCCTCGTACTAGTGGATGGCAACCATCTATCTGCAAGCATAGCCTGCCTCTTCCTCCGTTGGATTCCATCGGAAAAGTGCCCCTACCATAATTTGGGTTTCTCACTCGCGGGGTTTACCTCGTTCCACCTGCATAATTTCTTATGCAGCTCCGTCACTGTGGCACCTTCAGGGTATTTAGGCCATATCCGAAGACTTAGGCGTTCTACCCGCCGTCAACCGCCAAAGCGGCTGCCTCAGCTTATTGTTTCGCTGAGCGCGATCACTACGTCCATTACAGGGCCGTGTGAGCATGGACTTTCCTCTCCAGACTGAACTGGAGCGATTGCCAGAATTTCAGATGGCTTAATAAGTATACGCTATTGAAGCGAAACTTTCAAACACAATCATTTGTTGTCTAATTTACTGCCGAATACGTGGTTTTCCAGATGGGACAGCCGGCGCAAAATGTCGAAATTAGTTGTTCCCGGAGCAGGAGTCGCCTGTTTTCTCGGCATATCTTCCAGCTCAGCACGCAGCCGCTTATTCTCGTTTTGCAATTGCTCGATTTTTTTGCTGAAGATTTCATAGTCTTGGATGATGTCGTCTAAAAAATGGTCCACTTCATCCTGGTTATAACCGCGCATTCCCGTTTTAAAGTCTTTTTCCAAAATATCTTTCGCTGTGAATTTATTGTCCATTTTTAATCGTCCTTCCGTAACGTGCAACTAGATATTGACGTTTATGCAAAATAAAAACTTGCTTTACGCTAAGTATAGCATAAGGCAAGTTTTGCGTGTTTAGTTCTTATCAAGTTCCGGTTCTTTTTTTCGTTTTTTTTCATGGAGGCGGTTCAGGCGTTTATGGATATCTTGCTCAATCGATTTTCGCACATGGGTGTGCTCGCTCGCTTCTTTGGCAAAATTGGCCATGATGATCGCTTGGTCGATGTTCCGCAGCTGATGCTCGTAAAGTTTTGAGGCATGCACCCAGGATTCGACCTCCGCTGAACCCCGAAGATGCGGAGCCGCTTCTTTAAAAAGCTTAACCGCTTCCGCATGGTCGCCGCTGCGCTTTTTCTGGATCGCCAGGAAAAAGCGCGCCAAGGCAGCTCCGCTGCCACGCTGCTGCGTGACATGTTCAAGATAAGCCGCGCTTTGGTCATATTGCTTCAGATCGGCGTACCATTTGCCGATGTTCGTATAAGCCCCGATTGTTTCCGACACCATGTCCTCCATCAGGAGATCAGATGACAGCACATAAAGCGAAACGAGCGACAGGATGTCGAGTTCGTTATGAAACAGTACTTTGCCGAGCCCTTCCGTATAGCCGCTCTTCACCGCATCGAGATAAATCGGCGGGATGAGGAAGCCTGGGACATCACCGACCCGTTCAAATCCCAGCTTTTCCGACTCGATCGTGCTGAGCTTCATGCGTTCGAGTTCATTTTTCCAAATGCGTTTCGTGCCGTGGAACAGATCAATTTGCTTCGCTACCGGCAGCTTCGGCAAAGTATGCCTGTGCATCGTCCATCTTGACGTCAACTGCGGCCAATCAAAGCTTTTTCCATTATAGGAAAAAATGGTCGGCTCATCATCCTGCCACAAACCAGTTTCGTAGAGGAACGCCGCTTCATGAGAGGGATCGGGCATGACGTATTGCGTCATTTCAAAATGATCGCTTTTTTTCACAAGTACGCCTATCAGGAAAATATAAGCGCCCGTGCCGCTGAGCCCCGTCGTTTCGGTATCAAAAAACAGAATTGGCTCTTCTTTTTTCAATTTGAACGGATGGTCAAACGGCACCTGTTCCCAAGCCGCCCGCACCCGGTCAAGCTCCGCCAAGCTGACATTGCCGTGGATGGTTTCGAGCGGATAGCGGATCCGTTTCACATAAACAAAGCCATAGCGGTTTTCAATCAATTCCAGCCCAATTCCCGCCCAAGCATGTTCATACGCGGGGCGTTCTAAGGTTTTCGGTTTTTGCTGTTTCTTGGCCGGCTGCTTTTTCAACATGCCCTTCATCTGAAGCAATTTATTTTCAAACGACATTGGACGGTCACCCCTCTTTTTGAAGCTCGTTCAATAAGTCGATTACCTGGTTTTTCATGCTGACGGCTGCATCCTGTGCACCGATGCACGACGGGCAGCCATCAAAACAAGGACATTCTTCCACGTGCTGTTGCGCTTTTTGCAGCAGCGGCTGCCACAAATCGTAGATGCGTTCGCTGATGCCGATGCCGCCCGGATAAGAATCATGGATAAAAAATGACGGCAGATCATTATGCGGCGATTTCACTTGCGGCACCACATGGACATCCCGCCGGTCGCATTGGACAAAAATCGGAATGAACGATTCGATGGCGTATGCCGCTCCAGTCATTGTATCGGACAGCTCGGAATCGCTGAATTCTTCAGGCTTAGTAAAACTTAGCCATGTTGATGAAGTATGAAGCTCTTCCGCAGGCAGCGAAATCGGTCCCGAGCCGATATTATCGTGTGTATCGAACCGAATTTTCTTGAAGATCGTCGGCATCGCCAAAACAGCGATATCCCCGTATTGGACATCCGCGCCATTGAATTTCTTCGTCTTGTCTTCGCTCAACACTTTCAGTTCGACCGCCAGATTGGCGTCAGTGAAATAATCCACATCGACTTCCGTGACAAAGGCTTTCTTTTCTTCCCAGTCCAAAATCTCGACCTGGAATTGCGTCCCTTGGTGCAGGTATATAGCTTCTTCGTGCAACAGCGTCATCGCGCTGAAACGGTCCATTTCTCCGATGACACGTGTATTTGCAGGCACCGATTGGTCGATGATGACGACATTTTCCTGAGAAGCAGAGCGCAGTGAGATGTCATGTGCCGGGAATCGGTCGCTCATCCAATGCCACCGTTCACTTGTGCGCACCAAGACCCCTTGTTCCTGCAAATACTCCAGCAACTCCTGGACATCGAATTCCCCGTACTGATCGTCTGTCGAGAACGGCAATTCAAAAGACGCGCATTTCAAGTGGTCCATCAAGATGATGATATTTTCCGGATGGATGCGCGCTTCTTCAGGCGATTGATCCAATAAGTATTCCGGATGGTTGATGATGTATTGGTCGAGCGCAGTGGATTGCGCGACATAGACGACCAGCGATTCATCCTGCCGCCGTCCTGCACGCCCCGCCTGTTGCCAAGCGCTGGCGATATTGCCGGGGTAGCCTGTCATGATGCAGGCCTGCAGCTGGCCGATGTCGACGCCAAGTTCAAGTGCGTTCGTCGACACCACACATTGGATTGAACCGTCACGCAGCCCTTTTTCGATGGCGCGCCGTTCCGTTGGCAAATAGCCGCCACGGTATCCTTTGATGGATTCGTCCTGCAGCTTCGTTTTCGTGATGGCCTGCAAATACGTGACGAGCATTTCCACCCGCACACGGCTCTTCGCAAACACAATGGTCTGAATGCCTT
>DATISS010000047.1:0-3238 GCA_035468565.1 Planococcus sp. (in: firmicutes) | reverse complement strand
ATTTGTCGTGCCGATTCACTTAGCGATACTGATTTGCAAGAATAATCAGTAAAGCGCTTACATTCAAGTGCTGTAACTCAGTCCAAAAATGTCAACACGGCAGCTGGGGGTAATTGTGGCTATTTTGTGCTGTTTAATCACTTTAACTTATTTTTATGAAAACTCTGTGTAAAATGATTGAAATTGTCTTTATGGTGATTAAAGCAGCTTAATCGGCATCTGAAGGAGCTTTTTTTAACATTTAGAGAAATTAGCAAGTTGGAAAATAGCTGCAGGCAAAAATATTCATTATTTCATTATAACTTATTCCATTAGAATGAAAAAATTTTAATGTTAATTTCCCTTACTGCCACCTGGTTTTCGCAGCTTTTTTATACACTTTTACTTTTTTATTTTCAAAAAAGTATTTGTTTTATTTTGAATAAGCATGTATTCTCTGAAGAATCGCTTCTGAAATAAAGAGGAGCATTTTTAGCTAAAAGGAGGAAATTCGATGGGGAAAACAAAAAACAGGTGGCTGATCGCTTTAGCGGCGATTGCTATCCAGCTTTCGATCGGGGCAGCTTATGCCTATAGTGTCTATACGACGCCGATCAGCAGTGAAATGGGCTGGGCACCAAAAGAAATTACCTACGCCTTCACGATCATGATGGCGCTTGGCGGTATCTCCGCAGCGTTCTTTGGAGGATTCGTCGAGAAGAACGGACCCCGGAAGTCAGCGATTATGGCAGCATTCTTATTCGGTTTTGGCCAGGCAGGTGCAGGCTTTGCCATCCAGATCGAATCGCTGGGATTATTTCTTCTTACCTACGGCCTGTTAAGTGGACTTGGCTTAGGAGTGGGCTATATCGCGCCTATTTCGACGCTTGTCAAATGGTTCCCGGACCGTAGAGGATTGGCTACTGGAATGGCCGTTATGGGCTTTGGAGCAGGTGCGTTGATCACGGCACCAGTTGCAGCTAAGCTAATCGGCTCATTTGGTGTCAGCACGACATTCTACATGCTGGGCATCAGTTACTTTATCTTGATTGTTTTGGGTGCTTCATACATTGCGCCGCCTCAGGCAGGCTGGATGCCGCAGGGAATGCAGCAAGCCATCGATTCCGGCAAAAAAGTGATGAAAAAAGATTTGGCACAATTGACCGCTAGAGAAGCAGTGAAAACACGCCGTTTCTGGATGCTTTGGTCAATGATGCTGATTAACGTCAGTGCCGGCATCATGATCATTTCTGTTGCTTCACCGATGTCTCAGGAGATGATGGGACTTTCAGCAGCCGGCGCAGCCACTTTAGTCGGCATCATGGGAATTTTCAACGGCGGAGGCAGACTTGGATGGGCTGCACTTTCTGATTACATCGGACGCCCAACCATCTTCACGATTTTCTTTGTACTGGAGATTGTGGCGTTCACTATGCTTCCGAACATCACCAATGTATTGGTGTTCCAAGCTTTAATTTTGGTCATTGTCAGCTGCTACGGCGGTGGGTTCTCCAATCTGCCGGCATTTATCGGCGACCTGTTTGGAACCAAACAATTGGGCGCAATCCACGGCTATTTATTGACGACCTGGACAATGGGCGGCATCATCGGGCCAGCCATCGTTTCGCAGATCCGCGAGCGGACAGACAGCTATGTTCCAGTATTCTACGTCTTCATTGTTCTGGTTTCCATTGCCTTCCTGATTTCGCTATTGATCCGCTGGGACATTAAGCGAGTTGAAGGGCAGCAGGAATCACAGAAGACAGCAGCCACTTCAAAAGGGCTTAATCTTCAAGAAAGCAATAACTGATAAGTAACTGCAACCTAAACAGAAAAGTCGGTTCCTTAAACCTTAACGGTTTTCGGAACCGGCTTTTTTGTTTGTTAAAACCGCGTCCCTGTGGCAAACACAAAGAGGGATGGACAACGAATGTATCGAAAGTAACAGTAAAGGAGTGGGTGGGCGATGAACAGAAAACGAGTGCCGGGCATCATCGGCGGGTTTATCGGTTTCGTAGTCGGGGGTATTGGCGGTGCTTTTCTCGGCTTAGTCGTGGGTGGAACTTTTTTAGGTGGCCTCGATATCCATGAAAATACCGGACTTGAAGGATATGAGTTGGCCGCATACGTGGGGGCTATCATCGGCGCCGTTGTTTTTGCAATAGTGGGAGTTAAACTCGCGTGGAGGATTGTTGACAAGAAGGGACAAGGAAATTTCAAATAATGTAAAAGCAGGAGAATTGAACTTTAAGGGGGAGAAGAGATGAAAACGCTCAATCAATTAATCCATGAATACACAAGCCAGTTGCAAGATGGTGAAATACAGACTGCGTACAGGGGGATATTGGCGTTTATCGGCAAATTGCGAACGGGTTTGATCAAAAAATACCCGCAGAATGACATCGGCAGTATGTATCAAGGGTATATGGATATGACTTTTTTTTCCTTCAAGACAGAACAGCTAAAAAATAAAGGACTGAAAATCGCCATTGTGTATTTGCATGAAAAAGGAGTTTTTGAAGTATGGCTTTCCGCTCGGAACAGGGAAATAGCAAAGAAATATGAATTTCTACAAACCGTTGACATGCCAGCTGACGTCCTTGTGTTTCATGATGAGGCGAATCCAGATGCCATCATAGAATGCACATTGACCTCCACACCAGATTTCGAGGATCCCGATTCGCTTGCAGCTGTGATTGATCAAGGAACCCAAAAGTTCGTCACCGCTGTATCGGGTCGCTTATAACAAGTGTATAGAAAAAACAAGTGTCGTTATCAAAGGAAAAGGATGATCAACCGTGCATTATACCAAGATGACCCTGGACGAATTAGAAGAGCAGGACCGGCAGCTGCATCTGCAAAGCGATGAACTGGAAGAGTCCTTAATGTATCGGCAGAAAATCGAGCTGTATACAGCGATGCACCACAAAGTGAAACAAATGGTGCGAAGAAACCCGGAGGAACAGAGCTATCTGGAAACCATAACAGAACGGCTCGTTTTCAATTTGGTGCATTACGGCACCTATCTTAAAATGGCGGACCAAAAAGTGGACCAGGTGGCCATACCGAGTTTGGAAAAAGCATTGAGGTACGATCCGCGCAATCCGATTGCCGCTTATCGGTTGGGGTTTCTGTCCTACAGAAAAAGCGATTTTATGAATTCCGCAAAGTATTTTCAGATGGCCATTACTTCCGAGCGTGCCAATACGGATACAAAAATGCCTTTGACAGATCGGCAAAAGCTGAACGCGCAATTGTA
>DATISS010000046.1:0-7645 GCA_035468565.1 Planococcus sp. (in: firmicutes) | reverse complement strand
TTCCAGGCTGGTCGACGTGTTGCCGTTGCCGGAAATATAAGCCACATCCTTTACGCCCTGGCCGATCAGGTATTCAGCGACTTTCCGGCTAGCATCCAAATTATTGCAGCACACCGAATAAAATTCATCCGTGTTTAATTTGCGGTTGAAAAACACGAGTGGAATGCGGTTCAGACGGAAGTCCTCCGCCACCTTCAGGGACATCGCCGCGTCTGTGATAATGACGCCCGCTACATTGTAATTCAGCAGCGTTTCCACGTCTTCCGGCTGAATTTCCTCATTTTGCGTATGCACAAATAAAACGCTGTAGCCAAGTTTTTTGAAAGCCGTCGTGAATTGCTTCAATACCTGCGGATAAAAGGGATTCTCGACTCCCTTCATCACCAAGCCGATGATTTTGGTCTTGTTGGTGATCAAACTGCGCGCAAACTCATTTGGCCGATAGCCAAGCTGTTCAGCCGCTGCCAGCACTTTGGCACGGGTTTTCTCAGATACTTTCGCGCCTTCAAAATAGACCCGTGAAACGGAAGATTGGGATACCCCTGCCAGTTTCGCCACATCATTCGCTGTAACCATATGCTTCATTTTCTTCAGTCCTTTGCCCTTGATATCGAATTCTAGAATACACTATTCCCCTGCTTTTGGCATTTTTTTCTCAAAAGATTCTCAAAAAAAGCGGCCCGTTAGCGCACGGGCCGGATACTTGCCTATTCGATCGATTCCAAAGACGACGTCACCCGGAACTCTTCCGTCCCTTCACCCATGATGAACTCCCGCTTGACTTCACCGAAACCTTCCACGTAATAGTTGCGGATCGTTGCGCCGTCATCTTCGAGTTTTTCAGTCATGATTGCATCATCGAAATTTGCATAAGGTGTTTCCGCCATAGCGTCCGTCTTCACTACCTCCAACCCGTCCACCTTATCCCTGACTCTAATCGGCAATTCGAAATATCGGGAAATCGGTTCCAAGGCCTTAAGCTCTTCAAGCGGCGGATTGTATTCTTCGTAGAACTCAGGCTGTTCCAACACCAGGTCCACTGCATTGTCCGCGACCCGGAAAACCTTCAGAATTGTGGTGCCGCCATTGTCTTCGTACACCGCGATATGATTGTTCTCCAAAAAAATAGTCCGGACCGTGAGCTGCGCATATTCGTTGCCGTCTCCTTTAAAACGCGCGGTGGTGCCATCTTTCATAAAAAAGCTGTAAGGATCGCTTTCAATTTCTTCAGGTTCTTCTGCTGGCTCCTCTTCGGGTTCTTCCGCTGGTTCTTCTGCCGGTTCTTCTGCCGGTTCCTCTGCTGGTTCTTCTGCTGGCGGCTGCCCACCGTCTTCCGGTACTTCCGGAGCCGTTTCCGCTCCGCACGCCACAACTATTATTACGAATAACAACATCATCATAAGCTGAACAAGTTTCATAGCCATCTCCCCATTTCTCAGAATAGACGCCAATACAAAGTAAGTCTAGCTGTCACGCTACGCCTGAGTCGTTTTGGCCATGGCTTCCGTGAATCGCGAAAGGGCCATTCCTCGCCGGAATGTCCCTTCAACTTCCATTTTAATTATTAAACAGGCTTTTAACAATGCGGATCACGCGATTTTGCTGGGCGATTGTCATGTTCGAACCTGACGGCAGACACAAGCCGCGGCGGAATATCCGTTCACTGACTGCTTCCCCGTCGCCATCTTTGAAGAAAGGTACGTCTTTGAATAATTCCTGTTGGTGCAGCGGGTTCCAGACATTGCGGGACTCGATTTCTTCCGCTTCAAGGGCTCGCTTGATGTTTTCCGGTGTCAATGCCGTTAAATCCGGATTAAGCGTAAAGACGCTCAGCCAGCGATTGGAACGCGTGTCTTCCAGTTCCGGTTGGAATTCGATGGCTTCGATGTCCTTGAAGGCTTCTGCATACCGTGCGTAAACGGCGCGGCGGGCATTGACCCGGTCCTCGATTGCCTCTAATTGCGCTCTGCCGACCCCTGCGAGGATATTGCTCATCCGATAGTTATATCCGACTTCATGATGTTTGTAGTATGGAGCGGGATCTTTCGCTTGTGAAGCGAGGAAACGCGCTTTCACCAGCGCTTGGGCATCGTTCGATATCAGCATTCCTCCGCTTGACGCAGTGATGATTTTATTGCCATTAAAGGAATAGACGCCGAATTTTCCGAGTGTTCCGCTGCTATGCCCTTTGTAAAGGGAGCCGAGCGATTCAGCCGCGTCTTCAATGATTGGTACGCCGTACTCGTTGCAGATTCCCAGCAGTTCATCCATCTGCGCGCTTTGGCCGTATAAATTTACGACAATCACCGCTTTGGGCAATTTGCCTTCTTCTGCCGATGCCACGAAGGCTTTGCGGAGAGCGCTTGGAGACATGTTCCACGTTTGTTCTTCCGCGTCGATAAATACCGGTTCCGCCCCTTCATACAAAATAGGGTTCGCGCTGGCGACGAATGTCAGCGAAGAACAGAAGACCCGGTCCCCTTTCCCGACACCCAGCAAGTGCAAAGCCAAATGAAGCGCTGCCGTGCCTGAACTCAATGCTGCTCCTGCCACCGCTCCTGTATACGCGGCAAGCTCCTCTTCGAACTTGTCGACATTCGGTCCGATTGGAGCGATCCAATTGGTATCGAATGCTTCGTGGATGTATTTCATTTCGTTTCCGGTCATGTGAGGAGAGGACAGGAAAATCTTTTCTTTCTGGTATGGTGCCTGTATGAAAAGATTTGTGCTTTTGTTTTGCTCGATTGGTAGAATCTTCATCAATAAATCACCCCGTCAAATTTCAGCATTACGCCTATTTTTCTTGCAAGCAGTTCCTTATCAATTCAGGTTATTGATCACCAGCCGGAATTTACTGTTCGGCTGCACCGGAATTTCTTCTACAATGCGCATATTGAAACGCATGTCATTGCCGAAAATATAAACCATCTCTTCATGGATCGATGCCGTCATAGCGTTCGTATAGCTTTCCGATGCTTCAATCATGACGTCGATGACATCCGGTGAATTTTGGATGAATTGTATTTTCCGGATGCTGTCGGAAAAACGGCTGCTGGCCATGGACATATACAAAGCCGTGAACTTGCCTTTGCTTTTCGATTGGAGATAATCATCCGCCCGATCCTGTAAGGGGTGGACGACCGGATGCGCGCTGCCGCATTCGCAAAATCCGCCATCTTTTGGCATGTCGATCCGCTCTCCGGTTTTGTAGCGGATCAATGGCGTTCCATACGTATTGAAGCCCGTGATGATCATTTCCCTGTCGATTGTCGTCTCAATGATGCCTGAGCTCAAATTATAATGCAGCCGGCCTTTCGGGCATTCCGTTATGAACGGCGCCCCTTCTGCAGAAGCATAATGATTTCGCACCGGACAATCGAAGGCCTTTTCAATTTCCCGTCGGTGCTGCGGCGTCAACGTTTCAGCGGTCGAAAAAATGGCAATGGGCTGGAACGACAGGATGATCCGGTGCTGGTTGATGTATTTCGCCACTTCATAAAGGGCCGATGGCAACCCGTCGATGAAGTCAGGTTTGTAGCCGTCCAAGTTTTCCACAAAAAAACTTGCGTTCTTTTCGTTGCAGTAATAAGCGGAATACAGGCGCTGTTTGATTGAATAATTATCTCGCCAGAAAACCTTTTTCTGCTGCCTCTTCGGTATGAACCGATTGGAGGAGAAGGAAGCACGCTTCATTTCCAAATTGGTGACACCGTGCTGTTTTTTAAAAAAGTCCAGGAACGCCATATGCTTCTGCATGTCCTCTTTAGTGAATAGGAATTTCAGCGGTATTCCGGCTGAATCCAATGTATGGGATACAATTCCGGAGGTTTCAGGAACGGTGTACATGGAAGCGATGTTCTCCCGGAGCATCTCCTTTTCCAGCACCGGCAATCTCTTCAAGTCTTCCACCGTCTTTATTGAGCCGATGTCGATCCCTTTGTAGAATTCCTGATAAAACGGACTTTCTTTAAAAGCATATTTGACCAGCTTCTGGAGCTCCTGTTGCTGATAGGCTTTTTCAAAAGCCGCATCCGAATAATCCCGCCTGCCCAATTCTTTCAGGTATTTGAAGTAGATATTGCTATATCTGCTCTTTGTCTTTCTGTATCCCTCCACGCTCGCAAAAAGGTTTTGGAAGTAAATCGGCGAATTGTCGTATATTATCATGGGCACATCACGCATCCGCACTTCCTCCTTTAATGTATTTTCGATAGTAGTCTTGGTGGTGTATCAAGGATGGCAGACGGTTTCTTAAAAACCTATGCGAACTTGCCCTCCGCTTTAGCTTTCCATTGCTCCTGCCATTCGGGCGGCTGCCCAGTTCCCGGCCGCTTGCGGTTAGCAAGGTTCAGCAGAATCTCCTTCGTTTCCTCAGGACCTAAATCCGGAAGTTGCTTCAAGACGCGGCTCATCTCGACTTGGCTGATTGGAGTCGCTTTTCCAATATAGATTTTCGGGAAAATCTTATCAGTTTGTATTTCACTTTCATCAAGCAATTCCTCGTATAGTTTTTCTCCCGGACGCATACCGGAGAATTGGATTTTAATGTCATTTTCTTCAAATCCGGAAAGCTTGATCAAGTTCCGCGCAAGATCGACGATTTTCACCGGTTCGCCCATATCCAGGACGAACACCTCTCCGCCAGAAGCGAGCAGCCCGGCTTGGATCACCAGCCTCGAAGCTTCCGGTATGGTCATGAAATAACGCGTCATATTCTCGTCCGTCACCGTGATCGGCCCGCCTGCGGCAATTTGCTGCTTAAAGAGCGGAACCACACTGCCGCGCGATCCCAGAACATTGCCGAATCGAACTGCTGCAAAAGTAGTATTGCTGTTGAGGGCCAAATTTTGCACGATCATTTCGGCAAAACGTTTCGTCGCACCCATGATGTTCGGGGGATTGACTGCCTTATCCGTGGAAATCATGACAAAACTGCCTACGCCGAACTTATCTGCTGCCTCAGCCACATTTTTGGTTCCGAATATATTGTTCTTGACCGCTTCGAGTGGGTTCGCTTCCATCAATGGCACGTGTTTATGCGCGGCCGCATGATAGATGAGATCCGGCTTGAGCGTCTTGATGACATGGAATATCCGTTCCCTGTCCTGAACATCGGCGATGATCGGGATGATCTTCGTCGTTTTCGGAACTTTTGCCCGGAGCTCCATATCGATCGTATAGATGGAATTCTCTCCATGCCCCAAAAGCAGGATTTCCGATGGACTGAATTTGGCGATCTGCCTGCAGATTTCGGAGCCGATCGACCCGCCAGCGCCCGTCACCATGATGGACTTTCCGCTGAGCTGTTCTTTGATTGCTTGCATATCCAGTTTGACTTCCTCGCGGCCGAGCAAGTCCTCGATTTTCACATCGCGGATATCGCTGACCTGGATTTTCCCGGTCATCAAATCTTCAATTCTTGGAATCGTCTGTGTTTTAGCACCGGTATCCAAACATTTTTTTGTCAAATCCGCCATTGCTTTTTTGGATAATGAAGGGATGGCGATGACGATTTGATCGATGCGGTGGTCTACGACATAAGCAGGGATATTCTCGATTGCGCCGACAACTTCGATGCCAAGCATCTCGAGCCCCCATTTCTTCTTGTCATCATCCACAAAGATCACCGGATTTCTTCCCCATTCCGGATTATGCTTCATGTGCCTTGCTATCATTCTTCCTGCCTGTCCTGCACCGATGACCATTGTCCGGCTGGTCAATACCGCTTTGCGCTTGATCGCTTGTTCCTGGACCAACCGCAGCGAAAGCCGCGAAGCTCCGAAAAAGAAAACTAGCAGCAGCCACGAAAGCATCAGCGTTCTCACATATAATTGTGCAGAATATGTGTACTGCATGATCGCTGCTACAAAAATGGTGAACGTCACTGCCATGACAATCGACTTGAGTTCATCGATTGAAGCATATGCCCAAATTTTCCGGTACAGCCCGTAATGCCAGGCAAACGAATGCCACGCGATGAACAGCGTGACCGTGCTGATGAACAGCATTTCGTTGGTTAACACACTGGCATACGGATATAAGAATAAATAACAGGCATAGATAGAAGAAATAATAATCAACGAATCGATGAAGAATAATGAAAGGTATCTTTTCTTTATCGTCAATTGAATTACCCCATCTCATCTCTTTTTTGATTGCTGCTATTAATCCCCGTAAGCTTGGTAATAATAAGTATCTTTGCTAATTTCGTAATTATTCATGACCACGCCCATGATGAAGGCCTTGGAAGTCACTAGCGCGTCCCTTGCTTTCGTGACACTTTCCTTCTCGGATCTGCCGGTATTGACGACCAATACTGTGGCGTCGCATTTATTCGCCAGGATTTTTGAATCGGTCACTGACAGCAGCGGCGGCGAGTCGAAAATGATCAAATCGTATTTTTCCTTCATCTCTTCGATCAACGTGTCAAGCGCCGGCGAGCTGAGAAGTTCAGCCGGATTCGGCGGAATCTGCCCGCATAGCAGCAAGTCGAGCCCCACCACGCCGCTCCGTTTCACGCTATCCTGGAGCCTGCCTTTTTTCAGCAGAAGGTTCGACAAGCCGACTTTATTGCTCATCTGGAATGTATGGTGCAGCGTCGGGCGCCTCATATCCGCGTCGACCAACAGCACGCGTTTTCCGGCTTCGGCAAAAACAATGGCCATGTTGCAAGAAGTCGTCGATTTCCCTTCTTCTTTCGCTGCTGATGTAAAGAGGATTGTCTGTGTATCAGGGCTCGGCATAGAGAAATTGATATTCGTCCGGATTGTCCGGTATTGTTCGGTAGTGATGGAATGGGGGTTAGTACGAACCACCAATTTTCGTCCCACCGATCGATTTGATTTTTTCGCTTTCCACATCAGCCAACATCTCCTTCTTATCTTTTAATGTCGAAGTTCTGCGTTCTTCCTTGCCGCCTTCAGTGCGGCTGACTATGCCCAGTACATTGAGGCCGACTATCGCTTCGATGTCTTCCTCCGTACGGATTGTCGTATTCATCTGATCCAGCAGAATTGCGAGCCCTGTGCCAAGCATGAAGCCGATGATGGCTCCGACGGCCATATTGAATAGCGGATCCGGTTTCACCGGTTCTGGCTCTATTGGCACTATCGCCGCCGCCAAGATGTTGACGTTGTCGACTTTCATCAAGCTTTTAATTTCAGCCTGGAATACGGAAGCCGTCGTATTGGCGATAAGGACCGCTTTTTCCATCGAAGCGTCTTCCACATTCAACGTCACTACTTGTGAATTTTCGATATTCGATACCGTAATGCGTTCGTTCAATTCGGCAACCGTCTCTTTCAAGCCAAGCTCTTCGATGACCGCCGATAAAATGATTGGGCTTTTGATGATGACATTGTACGTACTGATCAACTGGATATTCGCGTCAATGTCCTGCGTATTGAATGGCTGCGCCGCCGTGGTATTCTGGTTGACCAGAATTTGCGTCGAAGCCTGATAAATCGGCTTCATCATGGTGTAGCTGATAACCCCGCTCAACGCTACGAACAGCAAAGTCACCATAACAATCAGTGGAAGCCGCTTGCGCAAAGCCTTTAAAAATTCTTTGACGTTGAATGTACTCTCCATTTCCTGACACCTCTGTTTCCAATGAATTTTGTGATGCTTTTAACGCAATTGCTTT
>DATISS010000045.1:0-4357 GCA_035468565.1 Planococcus sp. (in: firmicutes) | reverse complement strand
CCGGAATTGATATACGTCTTGACAGCGGTCATGCCCGCTTCTTCGAAAACTTGCTTGAGCTCTTTCATATTGACTTTATTGTTGCCTCCAACATTGATCCCTCTAAGCAATGCAGCGTACACCACAGGCACCGCCTCCTTTTCAAAAATTGTAGAATCAATTTTCCCGGAATCCGGTATCTCTCATGACCACGCCATAGGCACGCCCTGGCAACTCCGCTTTCAAATCCGCCATCAGCCGCTCCATTTCACTCCAAAAAACTTCGTATTCCTCTTTTGCCAACAGCAGACGCAGCAAGCTCGCCATCGAATACACCGTGCCTTTTCCAAGGCTGCCATTAGGCAAGCGGAGCAGCGCCTCGACGCCGTCCAGCTTTTCGGGATGCGTTAGGCGGAAGCGGTACAGTACTTCCTCGTGCGCGGATTTGTTGCGGTATGGAAATACCAAGCGCAAAATGGCATCGAGCTCTTCCGCCTGCAGCTGTGCCGGTTCATATTCCTCGCTGAACTCTTCGGCGAAATCACGCGCAATCTGCTCCCGCAGTTCGTCGTCGACGACAGAGTAAAAATTTGAGATCTGTCCGAGCGACAAGAAATTCACCAGCACCCAAAGCGGCACATTTTTGTTCTTATCATAGAACTCGCGGATAGCAGGATACCTCACCTTATCCCGCTTCTTATGGCTTTTGATCAAATTCTCGAGCGTTGAAATGATGCGGTCTCGCTCATGATGCCGTGCACTGTCCGGGCTGTAGTTCGCCATTTCCAGAAAACTGTCGGTCCCTTTGAACTTTTCCGAGAACCGGTACGCCACTTTCGATTTGATGTTCTTTTCGAACTTCAGCAATTCATTGAGCATCAGCATCCGCAGCTCCCGGTCGAACCGGTACAGCGCGTACACATGGCTGAACTCCGTGCCCACCGCGTAGCGTTCGAGGCCATACGGATTCAGCCGCTCATCCCGCTCCAGGAACGGCTCTTTGTAGCCGTCAATTAGCGCGTAATAATTTTCGCGTGACAAAATCCGTTTTGCCGCGGCTTCATCCGCCACCTTCATGCCGCGCTGGCGCAGGATCTGGATCTGTTCTTCGTGCGATGCAAAAACCTTCATCTCTCTCATCCTTGTCTATCGTTCTTATCCTCTACTGTAAGCTACGAACGGCTTTTAAGAAACTATTTGCGAAAATAAAACCGACACCATTCGGCCACTTACATGCAGAGAGAGGGGGTTTTCTATAGTTACTTCCAGCCTCAAAAGTACCTTGTTCCCTGCCAGTTCCCACTGCAATTTTCCGCGTATAGAAAGGCCAGTATAAGCACTTTGAAAGGAAGATTTCCATGCATTCAGAAAAAAGATTGCCGCAAAATGCCAAAGAAGGCCTTCTTTACGGTGCTCGGCATATCAGCCGCGATGACGTTCATCGGCGACTTGGTGGGCAATGGCTTCCATAGCGAACTCTTTTCAAATTGGCTAGCAAATTGGCCGCGCTACTTCGTCATCGTGCTCATCGCCGAAAGCCTGGTCATCCAACCGATTGTCTGCTTCGTCATGGTAAAGCTGCACGAGTCACAAGACAAAAAAGCCGCACAAGCTGCCGCGCAATAAACGGACACCAACCACCTTCCAATCCGGAATGTGGTTTTTTTCACCCCCGTGCTCAATTTATAGTAATTATTCTCCAAAATAAATTATCAGAAAAAATAAAACTGTTCTTGTAATCGTATTATTCAATATTGTATAGTCTATACAAGATTGAATAAAGGAGGTTCGACGTGAATACCTTATTTTTGCTCCCTAATACGGAAGAAGAAATCATGAATTCGTATGATGAAGACATCATCGTCACCTCGCGGGAAGGAAAAATCATCAAAGTCTCCCAGATCAGCGGTGAACATTATGGCGTCGGACCTAAGGACCTTCTTGGAAAATCCGTTTACGATCTGGAAGCCCAAGGGATTTTCTCTCCTGCTGTGACGCCGCTTGTCGTCGAGAAAAAGAAAAAAATCGTGATGTTGCAGAACACGCCCTCCGGCAGAAAGATATTGATCACTGGGATTCCCCTCTTCAATGATGCCGGCGAAGTGGAATTCGTCATCAGCTATTCCTACGAAATGTCGGAACTGCTGCTGATGAAAGAATATTTGCAGACATTGGAAACAGAAATGTCAAAAGTGAAAAGCGAATTGGCCTATTTGCGGGACCAGCAGCTACAGGTCGCGGGCTGCATCATGGACAGCAACTCTTCACAGCGCGCCGTGAAAATAGCGGTCAAAGCCGCCCGCCTCGAAGTGCCCATCGTGATTCAAGGCGAACACGGCACCGGCAAGACTGAACTTGCAAAGTTCATTCATTCCCAAAGCACCCGGAGCGCAGAAGCATTTATTGAAGCCGACTGCAGTTCTATTCCGGAATCGGTTTTGGACATCAGTTTTACGGGATTAGACGAAACCGGCTATCTGACTTTGGCGGCTGGCGGCACACTCGTGCTCAACGACATCGACCAGCTCTCCCTCGCTTCACAGGCGATGCTTTTCAAGATTCTGCAACGGCAGCATGACGTTCGCATCATCGCCATCAGCGAAAGATCATTAGAGAAAGCGGTTACAGAAGGCCGTTTCCGCGAAGACCTGTTTTACAGCTTGCATCTCGCATCGATTCAGTTAAAGCCGCTGCGTGAGCGACCGGAAGACCTTGACCGCGCCATCAGCAAGTTCCTCGCAGAGTTGAACGAAAAATACAGCGAAGAAAAGCACGTCTCGGACAGCTTATATTTCCATTTATTGCAGCTGCCGTGGGAAGGCAATTTTCGTGAATTGAAAAACGTCCTGGAACGAAGCTTTATCGAAAGCGAATCGAGCCTCATCACGCTTGATGACCTGCCGGTGAGATATCAGCCGGACGCCAACGAGCGCATCGGCATCGAACTCGATGGCCAGACGCTGCCGCATATCCTTGATTCCATCGAAAAGAAAGTGCTGCTCAATGCGCAAAAGCGTTACAAGACCACAACCGAAATGGCGAATGTTCTCGGCATCAGCCAACCTTCCGTGGTTCGCAAACTAAAAAAATATTCGACGGTGCCGTTAGGAGATACAAAGGATCCGCATGATTCCGCCGCTGACGATTTCTAAAGAACAGATCGACTACGGCATTTAATTTTAGACTAAACATGACCACATATAAACCAAAGGGGGAACACACATGACATTAACTCAAAGCGAAAAAAAGGCGATTTCACCATCTGCAACCTGGAAATTCCTGATTCCGTCGCTGATTGGGGCGCTCTTATTCCTTTTTCCTATTTCCTATGACGGCCAAATCACCATCGGCGTCGGCATCTTGGCATCGTTCCTGCTGAAAACTTTCGGCTCCGTGATTCCCGCATTCATTTTATTCTTGCTTGGGCTATCGGCCGTCGCAACTGTGGGTGCGACTGTTGCCAAACCGGCATTTGTTAAAAACTCGCCGTTTCTGCGTTCACTGTTCATCACCGGGCCATTCGGCTTGGCCGTTCGCGTACTGGCCTTCGCTTTTGGCCTGATGGCGTTCTTTGAAATCGGACCAGCGGCGATTTCATCCCGTAATACTGGCGGCGTTGTATTATACGATTTGGCTCCGGTCCTCTTGACGTGGTTCTTGTTTGCCGGCATCCTTTTGCCGCTGCTGGTGGAGTTTGGCCTCATGGAATTCGTCGGAGCTTTGGTCAATAAATTCATGCGTCCGGTCTTCACATTGCCGGGCCGCTCATCGATTGATGCCATGGCATCTTGGATGGGTGCGGCGCCGGTCGGCGTACTTGTCACGATGAAACAATACGACGAAGGCTATTACACGAAACGGGAAGCTTCGGTCATCGCCACCACGTTCTCGATCGCGTCGGTCGCGTTCAGCCTCGTTGTCGCAAACGTCGTCGGCATCGGCCACTTATTCCTGCCGTTCTATGTGGCAGTATCAGTCGCCTGTTTGGTAGCCGCCGTCATCATGCCCCGCATTCCGCCGTTGTCGTTGAAAAAGGATGAATATTACGAGCCTGTTGGCAAACAGATCGATGATACAATTCCTGAAGGCGTCTCATTGGTAAAATGGGGCTTTGATGCAGCCCGCCGCAAAGCGAGCAGTGCAGCAAGCCCGAAAAAACTTGCACAGACAGGCGCCGAAACCGTGCTGGATATCTGGCTCGCCTTGATCCCACTCGTGATGGCGCTCGGCACGATGTCATTGGTCGTCGCAGAATACACGCCACTTTTCAAAATCGTTTCTTATCCATTGATTCCGGTGTTGACCCTTCTTGGTTTGCCGGAAGCCGCTGATGCCGCACCGACATTGCTCGTCGGTTTTGCTGATATGTTCCTCCCTG
>DATISS010000044.1:0-6695 GCA_035468565.1 Planococcus sp. (in: firmicutes) | reverse complement strand
CCAGGGCCAGTAAACTGAATTTAACGATCATGATTAACTCCAAACGGTCTCAACTCCAAAATTTAAATCAATGCTGTAATTATTCCTGTATTTATTATAATACGATTGGTGTGAAATGACTATATCAAACGCGGGAGATTGAGAGCGCGGCACCGCCATGGCAAAAAGGATGCGCAGATTTAGGCGCATCCTTTTGTTATGGTGCTATGTTTTGCAGTGAAAGGCTTGCAATCATTTCGGAATGACCAGCACTTGGCCTACATAGATGATGTAAGGGCTGGAAATTTTGTTAGCGGTGGCAATTTTAGCGACGGTCGTATTGTACTTCCGAGCGATGCTGTAAAGCGTATCTCCAGCTTTGACGGTATATTTAACGACGATTGCCGGAGGCGGTGTGATTGGAATAATCAGCACTTGCCCGACTCGAATGAGATTGTAGTTTGTGATGTTATTGGCTTTTGCCAACGCGGCAACGGTAACTTTGTATCTAGCGGCGATGCTGTAAAGCGTATCTCCAGCTTTGACGGTGTATTTGACAGTACCAGCCTGCAAATTCAACAGCTGCTGAACTGTCACGAATGAATAGCCTTTCGCTTTCAGTTTTGAAATCATTCCCGGCAATGCGCCTGGCGTACCGGAGGCACCAGCCCCAGTGTGCATGAGGACGATAGAGCCCGGAACGATATTATTGACCACTTTATCAGTGATAGCGGTCGATGAAACACCTTTCCAATCGACTGTGTCGATATTCCATTGGATGGTGTGCGTATAGCCTGCAGCACCGACTCCTGACAGCACTGCTGAATTGACAGCCCCGAAAGGCGCGCGGAATAACGGTTTCGTCGTTTTGCCTGTGATATTTTTGATTGTGGCTTCCGCTTTATCGAGTTCCACTTTCATCTGTGCAGCCGTCAATTTGGTGAAATCAGGATGCGAATAGGAATGGTTTCCGATGGCATGGCCCTGGGTGGTGATGTTTTTGATCGACGTCGGATGGTTGGCTGCGCCTGATCCGGTCAAAAAGAAAGTGGCTTTGACTTTGTTGGTCGACAGAATGCCAAGGATCTTGTTGATGTTCGCACCGTCCGCGCCGTCGTCAAAAGTCAGTGCAACCACTTTGTTTGTCGTGGTGCCTTTTGTGACGTAAGTCGAAGCGGCTGCTTCCGCCGTCAAAGAGAACGACAGCGCCGTGAACAATAAGAGCGTAAGAGCAGCGATTACTTTGAATAATTTACTTCCCACAATTCTCACCCCTTTTGATTTTTCCTGGGCTTTACCCAGTTATGTATAAAAAAATATAAGTAATTTTTACTATGTATGTGTTTTTAATTTGAAAATTCTGATTTTATATGACTCTATTATATCAGAAAGTTTTGTCAATTAATAGCTGAGTTGCATTTGTGATAAAAAATTGTTTTGCTGATAGTAGTTCCTGCATTTATTGTTTTGAAAAAATTTTACAAGGGATTCAGAGAAGGGTAAGATTTAATTATTCTGATAAATAAATGGATGGGGGAAATTTCAAATGGAGCAAGTCAGCAAAAATAAGTTAGTGGCCACTTTTTCGATCGCAGCGGCAGATCCGGCAACAGGTGAAGTCGGGGTGGCGGTGCAATCCAAGTTTTTGGCGGTGGGGTCGGTGGTGCCGTGGGTGAAGGCGAATGTTGGCGCCGTGGCTACCCAATCGTGGGCGAACACATCTTACGGGCCAAGAGGATTGGAATTGCTTGAACAAGGCTTTACGCCGGAGCGAGTAATTGAGGAACTTGTCGGCGCGGACGAAGGCAAAAATCTGCGGCAAGTAGCGATCGTCAATGCACAAGGTGAGGCTGCGGCGTTCACGGGTGCGGAATGCTACGACTGGGCGGGCCACAAGATTGGCCGCCATCATTCAGCGCAAGGCAATATCCTCGTCAGCGAAGAAACGGTATCAGCGATGAGCGAAACATTCGAACGCGCAACCGGACCGCTTGCTGAACGCATGCTCGAAGCGCTCGGCGCCGCCCAGCAGGCAGGGGGCGACAGCCGGGGCAAGCAGTCTGCAGCGGTTTATGTGCTGCAGGAAGGTGCGGGCTATGGCGGTTATAACAATGTTAAAGTGGACCTGCGCGTCGATGACCATCCTGAGCCGATCGATGAACTGCAGCGGCTTTATAAGCTCCATCAATTATTCAATGCGCCTTCTGAGAGTTTTTTGGCGATGGAAGGAAACGTATTCGAAGAGGTGAAGCGCAAGCTCGCCGAGTTGGGCTTGCTCGATCACACGGAATACGCTTCGTATGATGGGGCAGTGAAAGATGCGCTGAAGACATTCGCCTTGAGCGAGAACTTCGACGACCGCTGGACGGAAGACGATAAAATCGATGAACAAGTATTTGAATTTTTGAAAGCTAAATAAAGAGGAGATCCCGCTGATGTGACGTCAGCGGGATTTTTTTGCCGGATTCGGCTGCAACCGAACGTATTTCAAAATAAACATGAAAAAAGCCGGCGCGCTCTAGGGAGCGTGCCGGCTTTTAACGTTAATTCATTTCTTTTTTACGGAATTTCGATACGACTTCGTAGACAATCGGTACGATGACCAATGTCAACAAGGTCGAACTCGTCAAACCGCCGATGACCGTGATGCCGAGCCCTTTTGAAATCAGGCCGCCGCCTTCTGCGCCGATGGCAAGCGGAATTAACGCGCCGATTGTCGCAAGCGCAGTCATCAGGATCGGACGAAGGCGAGTGGTACCTGCTTCAAGCAGTGCTTCCCGCGTCGTGAATCCTTCTTTTTCTTTGTGGATGACGCGGTCAACGAGCACGATTGCGTTGGTGACCACGATGCCGATCAGCATCAAGACACCGATCAAGGCGTTGACACTTAGCGGTTCGCCTGAAATCCACAATGCCACTAAGACGCCGATCACTGTGAACGGCAATGAGAAGAGGATGGCGAATGGCGCCAAGGCGCCGCCGAATGTTACGACAAGGACGAAATAAACAATCGCGATTGCCGCAAGCATAGCCAGTCCAAGCTGCGTGAACGATTCGTTGATCTGTTCCGCAACACCGCCCTGGTCAACCGAGACGCCGCTCGGCAATTCCAGGCCCTTGACACTTTCATCAAGCGAAGCAGCGATTTCCGAGGCGTTGTTGCCCAGGACTTCCGCTGACAGTGATGCATACATTTGTCCGTCGCGGCGGTTGATGGTATCCGGTGAACGACCTTCTTCGACTTCCATAATGTCGCCGATTGCCACTGTCGTGCCAAGTGACGTCGGTACTTCAACGTCCGTGACATCATTGATGTCGGCGTATTCGGTTTCTGGCATTTCGATGTAAACATTCAACTCTTTGTCGTCTTGCTTGACAGTCGTCAATACCGGCGCTTGCCCAGTGCCGCGCAGCGCCATGCCAACTTGAGCGGCAGTCAGGCCATATTGGCTCATCGTTTCCTGGTCCGCAACAAGCGTGTATTGCTCATATGCTTCCGTCAGGCTCGATTCCACATTTTCCATGCCGTTATTATCTTCCATGATCGGTTGGATCTGATCGATGGCGGATTGGATATCTTCCGTGTTATCGCCATAAACGAAGAGCTCAAGGCCGCTTCCGCCGACAGCGGCGAAGTCCATCGTTTTCCATTCGCCGGCTTCGGTGCTGCTGTTCAAGTCGGCGATGAGGTTTCCGCCTTCTTCGCTGAAGTTCTCGAAGTCGCTGTCGTATTCAATAAAGAACAGCGCGGAATTGTTGCCGCCGCCGGACATGGCGGCCATCGGATTTTCTCCACCGAGGGAGTATTGGTAAGTCGTGACACCAGTACGATCACTGATCATACCTTCCGCGTCAGTGGCGATTTGTTCAACATCGTCACGCGTCTGGCCAGGGTCAGGTGAATAAGTCGCCATGACCATCTTCTGTTCTTCTTCCGGCAGGAAGCTGACGCCGATGACCGGCACCAGGAACAGGCTGGCAACAAGCAATACTGTGGCTGCGCCGAACGTGATGATTTTATGGTTCAGCGACCATTCAAGGATGCGCTTGTAAGAGCCCGCCAATTTGCTTGGCTTTTCTTCGCCGTGGCCTGATTTATTGGCAAGCTGGCCGTTCAATTGCTTGGCATACATGGAGTGCGCAAGCATCGGCACGATTGTTACTGCCACTACTAATGAAGCCGACAATGCAAAGACCACGGCTAATGCGAACGGCAGGAACAATTCACCGATCTGTCCGCTGACGAGTGCCAGGGGAAGGAATACCGCAATCGTTACGATTGTGGAAGAAAAAATCGGGATGAACATTTCGCGCGTCGCTTCGCGGATCAAGGCTTTGCCTCGCAATTGTTCGCCAGGCAACGACATGCGGCGGTAAATGTTTTCAATGACGACAATCGAATCGTCAATGACGCGGCCGATTGCCACTGTCAACGCGCCGAGTGTCATGATGTTCAGCGTGATGTCCATCTGGTTCAAGAGGAAAATTGCCATTAATAACGACAACGGGATCGAAATAATCGAAATGATCGTCGTTTTAAAGCTGCGCAGGAACAACAAAATGATGACGACTGCGAAAAGGATGCCGAATAGTGCTTTGCTGAGCATGGTCTCGACAGACTGCTCAATCGGTTCGCCTTGGTCAAACGTTGTCGTGATGGTCAGGTCGTATTCTTTTTCCAAGTCGGCAGCGATGTCTTTCACCGCATTGACGACTTCGACCGTATTGGCGTCAGGTGCTTTGACGATCTGGATGCCAATCGATTCTTCGCCGTTCGTGCGCGAAATCGATTCGGCTTCGCTGACGATCTGGATATCGGCAAGTTCACTTAAAGCAACAGTCGGAATCTGAGCGGGCGCCACATTTGCTGCGTCTGGTGCTGTTTCAGTGCCTGGAGGCATTTGAGTCGGGCTCCCAGGAGGTGCCGCTTGTGGGATTGCCGGGATCTGAAGCGCCTTTAAATCATCAACAGTTGCCACATTGCCGTCAATGACGAGGTTTTTAATTTCGCCGCCAAAATCCGTCAGGCCGAGCGGGAACGTGAGATTTGAAGCCTGTATCACTTGCTGGACTGCATCTTGCGTCAATCCAGAGCGGGCCATCGCTTCTTCGTCAAAAGCCATTGTGACTTTCTCCAGTCGCTGGCCTGAAATCTGGGCGTCTGATAAGCCGGCAACGCCTTCTATTTCCGGCAATACGGTGTCTTCAACTGTTTTCGTCAGTTCTTCAAGCGATTGCTCCTCGTCGCTGATGCTGAGCGTCAGGACAGGGAAAGCATCAATGCTGATGCGGGAAATCTGAGGGTCGGTAGCGCCTTCTGGAAATGTTAATTCGGATACGGCACTTTCCACTTCACGCAGTGCTTCGTCCATGTCCGTGTCAAAATCGAATTGGACTTGAATGGAGGATGCATTGGCGAGCGATGACGACGTCAGCAATTCAACGCCGTTCAGGTTTTGGATGCGCTGTTCGATCGGCACCGTCAATTCGTTCATCACTTCGTCAGGCGCAGCGCCCGGATATGGAGTGATGACTGTCAACGCAGGTACCGTGATGTTCGGGATCGATTCCTGTTTCATCGTCAATCCGGCGAATAGACCGGCGACGACCACCATGATCGTCAAGATCCATAATGCGAATTTATTGTTCAGGGAAAAATCAATGATCTTTTTCATGCATAATCTCCTCGTATAAAAAATGAATTCTGTATTAAATCAATTTCTGGAGCCGTGAAAGTTCGGGCTCGAGCTTGGGTTCTTGTGCCAAATAGGCGATCAGCGCTTCGATCAGGAAATCCTGGCGCTCAGGATTTCCGGCTTCTTCTTTCAACAGGCGCAGCGAAGACGATCGTTTTTTCGTGTCCACCGCGATAGTGCGTATTTTTTCCTCTAACGCTGAAAAAGCTTCATCCAAAGGGCTCGGGGAGGGAGAGATGGCAGACAGGACCGGTTCCATATGCTCCAAATTGCTGACGATGGCGTCCATGCTGTCAACGATAAATCGAGCAAGTTTTTTCACATCCAACGGTTCGTTTTCGAAAATCAAGTAAATGAAAAACTCACGCTTCATGCCGTCGAACAGTGCAGCCAAATCAGCGATGAACGGTTTGGCAGTTACACCGTACACCTCGAGCAGCATGCTTTTGGTGATATCCAGTTGGGCGGCGCGCAATTCCTGCAGCAAAGCTTGCATATGGCCGTTTTCATCTTTCGGAAAATCCTTGAAAATCATCAAGAAGAAGTCCTTGTCAGAAATGGTCTTATCGAACTCAAAAACCAGCTTTTCGATGAATGCCTGTTTGGTGTCGGCGGCATCCGCAAAACGGGGAGCAGCCAACGCTGAATTCAAATCAAGCTGGTAGCGTTTCAGCAATTCAATGAAAAGGCTTTCCTTGGAATCGAAATGTTTATAGAACGCTCCTTTGGAGATGCCAGCGCCTTGGGCGATTTCCTGGACAGAAGTTTGATGAAAACCTTTTGATGAAAAAAAGCGTGTGGCCTGCTTCATTAATTCCTGCCGTTTATCCATTTATTCCCTCCTTGTAACCCTTGGGTCATGAAAAGTAACCATGTGGTCATAGGTTAACAATAAGGCTTAAGGAGCAGAAAATCAATTTACTGGAAGCCTCTAGATATGTACATTTAATGTCATTGGAGCATGCAGGAATTTCACTGTGGTTATCGAATTATTACTATATAAGTTGAACTAAGATAGCA
>DATISS010000043.1:0-16606 GCA_035468565.1 Planococcus sp. (in: firmicutes) | reverse complement strand
ACTTACGGTGGTGTTTATAGCGGCAATCCTCAGCACCGTCTTCACGATCATCGGACCGATGATCATGGGGATGGCAATTACGGAGCTGTTTGAAGGCGCGTACGGCGAAATCCGCGGCGTGCCGGGAGCGGTAATCGACTTCGATACGATCGGCGAGCTTTTATTGCTGCTGGCGGGGCTTTACGTTTTCAGCAGCGCGTTCATGTATTTGCAGCAATACCTGATGTCAACGGTTGCGCAGGACACGGTCTACGATTTGCGCGAAGACGTCAGCGCCAAGTTGGAGCGGCTGCCGCTCAATTATTACGACCAAACGGCGAAAGGCGAAACGCTGAGCCGGGTGACGAACGACATCGATACGATTGGCACGACGCTGCAGCAAAGTTTGACGCTGTTCATCACGTCGTTCGTGACGCTGATCGGCATCACGGTGATGATGCTGATCATCAGCCCGATCTTGACGGCGATTGCGATTTCAAGCCTGTTGCTGTCGGTGTTCGTCATCCGGCCGATCCTCAAGCGCTCGCAAACGCAATTCGCCGACCAGCAGCGCACACTTGGCGAATTGAACGGCCACATCGAAGAAATGTACACCGGCCACCCGGTCGTCAAGGCGTTTGGCCACGAAAAGAAAGCGATCCATAAATTCAATGAAACGAATGAACAATTATACGAAGCCGGGCGCAAAGCGCAGTTTATGTCCGGCATCATCATGCCGCTCATGCAATTTATCGGCAACTTCAGTTATGTGCTGATCAGCGTTGCCGGCGGTATCCTGGTGACGCAAGGACGCATCTCAATCGGTGACATCCAGGCGTTCATCACGTATTCACGTCAATTCACGCAGCCGGTGACGCAGACGGCGAACATCGCGAACATCATCCAGTCGACCGTCGCCGCGGCCGAACGCGTCTTTGAGCTGCTTGATGAACGGGAACAAACGCAGGAAGCAACGAATGCATCATTAGAGCGCGCGAAAGGCGCTGTGGCGTTCGAGCATGTCGACTTCGGCTACGGAGACAATCCCTTGATTGAAGACATGAACATCCTCGTCCAGCCGGGACAGACAGTGGCGATTGTCGGCCCGACCGGCGCGGGCAAAACGACACTCATCAACTTGTTGATGCGCTTTTACGAATTGAACGCCGGCCGCATCCTGATCGACGGCATCGACACGCGCGATTTGCCGCGCGGCGAACTGCGCCGCAATTTCGGCATGGTGCTGCAGGATACGTGGCTGTTTAACGGCACAATCAAGGACAATATCGCTTACGGCAAGACCGGCGCGACCGAAGAGGAAATCGTTGCGGCAGCAACAGCGGCACACGCCGACCATTTTATCCGCACGCTGCCGGACGGCTATGACACCTTATTGAACGAAGAAGCATCGAATATTTCGCAAGGCCAGAAGCAGCTGTTGACGATTGCGCGCGCGATTCTTTCTGACCCGCCAATCATGATTCTGGACGAAGCGACGTCGAGCGTCGACACGCGTACCGAGATCCTCATCCAAAAAGCGATGAAACTCTTGATGAAAGGCCGCACCAGTTTCGTCATCGCGCACAGGCTATCAACGATCCGCGAAGCCGATCTGATCCTGGTAATGGACAAAGGCCGCGTCATCGAACAAGGCACACACAACGAACTGCTCGACCGCAACGGCTTCTATGCCGATCTCTACAATAGCCAATTCGCGAAGACCGCGGCGAGCTGAGTGCAAGTTCAAGTGCATAAATGGAAAAGCCGTTCGCTGAGGCGAACGGCTCCTTCTATTGAAAGGGCGCATTTCGCTCCGGCGAAATGCAATCATCTGGGGTTTTTATGATAAGGCTGGCGCGTTAACCAGTATGAAATCCGTGTTAACATAGGTTGCATGGGAGTTAATATGGATTGCTTGAAAGTTAACAGGTGTTAGCAAGAGGTTAACCTGTATTGTTAGAACGTTAACCGGTGTTAGCAAAAAGCACGTAGCTTTGAAATCCATAGAAAAAGAGAAAATCCGGGAGAGCCTCGCAAAGTGATCCCGGATTTTCTTTATGAAAAAAGCTTACTCCCGCCTCAAATACCTGGAATGCCGAGGAGGTTGCCAAGCACGAAACCGGCTGCCAAGACGCCTAAAGCGATGGACAAATACGCGAGTATGGAGCGCTCCCGGTCTTTGCGTATAGCGAGCAGAGCCATGACAGCGCCGGTGATAGCAGCGGCTATTGCAACCAGACCGAATGCAGTGATCAACAGTTCAGAGCGGATAACATTGAATAATTCGGCAAAAAAATAAAGAGCGAAGAATTCCAACAGCGCCAAAGCGGCGAGCATTGTGCCAATCCGGCCGCGAAGCGTTGTCGGAAAAAAATGGGTTTTCATGCCTTGCACCTCCTTAAGAATTTATTCCGAGAAGATATGGTCTTCTTCTAGCTTGTCTTCGACGCCCCGCGCCATCCGCGCAATGACGAACAGCAGCAGCGCCAGGCTGGCGAGCAGCACGATAAGGTTCGGCACGCTTTTCGTATACAGGTCGTTTACGCTCGTCACCATCAGCCATTGTGGAAAAGACGGGTTGACGAAGCTCTGGTAAACGGCGACGGTGTTGTTGACGATGTGCAGCAAGATCGGCACGAGCAAGTTGCCGGTCTTCAAATACAAGAGCGACGCGACCACCGCGAATAAGAACGCGCCGAAAAAGTCGATGTGGAACATGCCGAATATCACACTCGACAAGCCGAGGCCGTTCCAGAAGCCGTACTTCGTAATCAGCCGGTTTAGGATGAGTCCGCGGAACACGAACTCTTCCGCAATCGGACCGATCACCGCGACAATAAAGCCGGTCGCGACCAAATACCATACCGCATCGGAGAGCGGCTGCGGCGTGAACACGAAATCGACCGCCGCAGGGGCGATCGGCATGAGTGCCCGCAACAGCAGCCAAATCATGCCGATAGAAAACGCCATCGACAAAGCGGTGAGCCCGAAGACCGGCAGCAACCAGCGCGCGGTGCCGCGGAAGAACACAACTTGGCGCAGTTTCACGCCACGCTTTTTGAAATGGTAGCCGAAAAACCACACTGGCACAACAACGTAGAACACCAGCTGTATGGCGACGTCGATGATGAGCGGGTTTTCTGTAACCTGCAGCAGGATGAAAATTGCCGCGATCGACGCGCCCAACATCCAGCCGAATAAATGGCGAGATTTCATTTCTTCGAACATCCGCAGCATCGCCTTTCGTTTTAAACTAAAGCAGAGTAAATCTTTCCTCCATAATAACCTAAATTACGAGTTCAAACTATTCAGAAAACTGGTAAACTAAAAAGAAAGGAGGTGCCGGAATGGAAAAAAAGGCATTAGCCATCATATTACTTTTATCCGCCGGAATCTTGTCCGCCTGCCAAGACGAGCCGCAGCCAGCGCCGGAAAAGGAAATCGAAGAGGAAGCGGTGCAGGTTCCGGAAGAGCGCATCGCCGCAGAAGCGCGGCTCACGGAATTTATTGAGCTGTGGCATCAGAAGGATTTTGACCAATTGTACGATTCGTATTTGAATGAAGGGACGAAAGGGGCATTCGGCAAGGAGCTTTTCGTCGATTGGCAGCAAGGACTCCATGATGACCTCGCCATCCAGAACCTGGCGGTGACCGTTAGCGAACCTGCGGCAGACGCCGAGTGGAGCCGTGAGCTGCCGGCGGATTTCAAGCTGCAGGTCGCGATGGACAGCGCCGGCGGTCCGGTCGAGTTCAGCAAAACGATGAGCTTGCTGTATGAAAACAGCGATTGGTTTGTCGAATGGGATCCATCATTCATCCTGCCGGGACTTGAGCGGGGCGATACGGTATCGGCAGTGAAAGAGCTTGCACCGCGGGCTGACATCGTCGACCGCAACGGCAAAGGCATCGCCGTCAACGCGGTCGCTTATGAAGTGGGCGTCATCCCCGAGAAGTTCGATGAGCAGCGCATCGCCGACGTCGCCGCGCTGCTCAACATCACACCAGCCCAAATTAACGACAAGCTGGGCAAAAGCTGGGTGCAGCCGAATTTCTATGTGCCGCTCGCCCATATTCGTGAAGACCAGGCGGTGCTCGACCAGCTGTTCGCCATCCCGGGCACGGTGCGCAACCAAATGACCTTGCGCAGCTATCCGTACGGCGAGCCGCTGTCGCATATCTCCGGCTTTGTCGGGCCGATCACCGCCGAGCAATTGGCCGCACGCAAAGGCACGGGCTATGAAACCGATGACGTCATCGGCCGCCGCGGCTTGGAGGAAAGCTTTGAAAACGAGTTGCGCGGTGTCACAGCTGGGCGCATCCTGATTAAAAAAGCGAACGGCGGCGAAACTGTCACCTCGTCGGAGCGGGAAGCGGCGCAAGGCGAAGCCTTGAAGCTGAGCATCGACGCCAAGCTGCAAAAACGCATTTATAACGCGATGGAAGGCAAGCCCGGCGCCGCCGCAGCGATCGATCCGAAAACCGGTGAAGTGCTGGCGCTCGTCAGTTCCCCGGGCTTCGACCCGAACCTGTTTATTCCGAATATCGCCCAGAGCCGCTACCGCGAGCTCGCGAACGATCCGCGGCTCTTGTTCTTCAACCGCTTCGCCGCGGCCTATACGCCCGGCGCGGCATTAAATCCGCTCATCACCGCAGCAGGCCTCGAAGGGGGAACCGTAGAGCCCGATGCGACGAATAAAACCTTGCGGGCCACCGCCAATAATCTTTACGACGCACAGCTTCAAGCACAAGGCAGAGATGCTTTCGCCAAACGTTTGGCAGGCTTCGGTTTCGGCGAAGCGATGCCGTTCACGATCGAACTGACACCGTCGACGCTGTCCCAAAATGGCGTGCCGGGTTCTGCAGGCCAAGTGCAAGCGAACATCCTGCATCTCGCAGCTTTGTATACAGCGTTCCAAAATGGCGGCTCCGTTAATGAGCCGACACTGCTGGCAGGTGAAACGCCGAAAGTCTGGCTAGAGGGTGTCATCAGCGAAGCAAATATCGAGCCGCTCCAAGCCGCGATGCGCGAATCGCTCGACGGCTTCACCGGATCGCTCAGCCTCATCAAAGCACAAGGCAAAGAAAACGGCTTCTTTATCGGCTACCCGACAGAAGAGCCGCCATACGTCCTCGCGCTGCTGATTGAAGACGTTGAAAGCGAAGATTTTTTAGCTGAGAAAGTAGAGGAAGTTTTCAAGCGATAAATATAGGTTTTAACCGCGTGCCTAAAAGGCGCGCTTGTTTTAGGTAAATAGTTTTTTTCAGCTCTGGACGCTTATTTCAAATCCCGCAAAATGCTATAATGCGGAGTAAATAGAAGATTCAGCCAGAAGGAATAGGAGTTTATTGAAAAGGGGATGTTCGGATGAAGTTGGAGGAAGTGCTGTTTGTGGTGCTGGATGAGTATGCGGATTGGGAGGCGGCTTCGCTTGCGGCGGCGTTGAATGACAAGCCGGAGCAGGAGGGGCAGCGGTATTGCGTGAAGACGGTGTCGCTTAGCAAGGAGCCGGTGCGTTCGATCGGCGGTTTCAGCACGCTGCCGGACTATACGTTGGATGAAGTGGGCGAAGATTTTGCGGGCGTGGTGCTGATCGGCGGCAATTCGTGGCGCAAAGAGGAGAGCAAGGCAGTGATGGAACTTGTGCAAAAAGCGCTGGACGGTGATAAAGTCGTCGGAGCGATTTGCGATGCGTCCGTTTTTCTAGGCATGAACGGCGTATTGAATGATGTCCGCCATACGAGCAACCAGTTGGACGAGCTGAAAGAAGCATCTGCGGAAAACTATACGGGAGAAGCGGATTACGCGGAGCAGCAGGCGGTGCGCGACGGCAAAATCATCACGGCGAATGGGTCGGCGTTTTTGGAGTTTGGCAAAGAAATGATGGAGGCGCTCCAGTCAGCGCCGCAGCCGGAGATTGATGAGTGGTATGAGTTTTACAAGAGCGGCTATCATGAGTTTATGAAGAAACGTTAGAGCAAAGCAAAACCGCAGTCCGGGGACTGCGGTTTTTGTGTGGGCATTTTCTATTCAAGCTAAAATGCCAATTCAATTGAAGTGGCAGCGGTGCTGGTCTTCTTTTTTCACATAGAAATCATATTGAACTTTGCTCGCGGAAGAATTTCTTACTAAAGGGATGTCGCTTTGCCCGGCAGAGCCGATGCTAGTGTCGTTCATCGTCCGAACAGCATCGTCTGAAATTCCTTGTGCATCGAACCCTCTGACAGCCCGGTTGTACATTTCATGGCCGAATACCGTGTAGACCAAGTATTTCTTTTCGAGAAATAAAAACCGGAACAATCCCATACTGGACCAAGCCCCTTTCTAAAAACTATCTCCTGCGCAGCTCTTCAGCAATTTCCTTTAAATAAACATTGCGTTCTTTCCCTTGTTTCAAAAAAGCGAAAATGACATAAACCCCGATGCCAATAAAAACCAAATTGAATAAGACCGTAAGCAAAGGCAATACCATAAACAAATCTCCAGACATGATCCAACCCCCTTTTCCTGTAATACGGAACAGCGGCGCAAACGTTTCAAAAACAGTAGCTACGGCGTCTGCCTAGTCAGAGTATCGGTCAAAAAATCAAAATGATAAGACTCGAAAACAAATATTTCCCCGGCTTCGTTTCGGTGCATCACGTTGATGGCCACCTGTCCTTCGCCGGTCCAGACGACATCAAAATAATCGATTTCAGGCATCCGGATATCGGTGATCTCTTTATACTTTTCCAGCAGGCTACCGTATTCGCCGTAATAAATGCGCAGTGAATGGAATCCCCGGCTTTCGCTATCCTGATGCAAGGGGTTTCCAGGGCCGCCGTCATCGTACATCTCAATGATCTCAATAATGTTGGATTGGCCGGGAGACGCGCTTGTGCGAATCGAGAAACTGCCGGTTATCTCCGGCTTTTCGCTGAACTCGTAGGCCCGGTTGCCAATGAAAAGAAGCGTTGCCGCCAGCAACAGAATGATCCCCAACACTTTCCCCAATGATACCGCCACCTTTGGAACTTATTTCCTTATGGAACGTATGCTAAGTAAATAGGTTGCTTCGGCATGGAAAAGGCAAACAGAAGAATCATTCGGCAGAAGCCAGGAAGAGGTGGGAAGATGGAAAGTTACTTATTATTTATCATGGTCGGCGTTATTTTGATCATTGTTATGGCCAGCCCTTATTTCAACTGGCAAGCGAAAAGTTTGGTCGTCATCTACTACGCCATCGTAACTTTTCTGTTCATCGGCATCACCCGGCGCATCAATACCAAATACGAAGGCGTCATTCCGGTTCCGGATGCCTACTGGGACGAAAATTCAGCGTGGGCATACACCGCATCGAATTTGCTGCTTATACCGTTCATCGGCATTTTGATTTTCATCTATTATAAGTGGTTTGCAAACTCGAAAACCCTATGGGCAAAAATCCTGATCGCGCTGAGCATGATACCCGCAGCGTTCCTTGTTTTCATTTTTTATTTCTTCTTCAACTTCGGCTATGGCTACCGGCCGTAAACTCATATAGAAGTTGAACTAGAGAAATTAACTTATAGAAATCGCTTTGGCGCTAACAATAATCTTAAAAATATCTCGATATGGAGCAAAACAGCGAAGACGCCTGCAAAAGAGCTCTGCTCCTGCAGCGCTCTGCGCTTCGTCGCAAAGACATCGGCCTCGCTAGCTTCGGCCCATGTCTTGCCCGCGGCAAGCGTAGCTGTTTTGCGGAATATCGACATTAAAGGTTGAAAACTAATTCCTGTAAAAAGATTCCCTTTTTTGAAACATTTAGACAACTCAGCCGTATTACTATTATAGGCCACCATCGAATGCACAAAGCAATACATAGCAAGAACCGAGGGATGGCGTATTAGGGGGCAAGGCATTCATTCAAACAAAGGGAGTGGGAGCACAATGGAATCATTAGGCATCATTACAGTTATTATCGCGCTGCTGATCATCGCAGCAATCGCAGGCGTCGGGTATTTTTTCTGGATGAAAATCCGGTACCGCACCGCCAAATCCAATGAAGCATTGATCATCACGGGACCGAAACTGGGGGATCCGACAAAAGACACGAACATCTTCACCGATGATGAAGGACGTTCGATGAAAATCATCCGCGGCGGCGGCTACTTGCTGCGGCGCTTCCAGACCTCGACGCCGGTCAGCCTGACTTCGTTTCAGCTGAAGCTGGCGACACCGCGCGTCTACACGAATGCCGGGGTGCCGATTGTTGCGGACGCCGTGGCGATGGTGAAAGTGGCGGATACGCTGAACGGCATCGCCAATTACGCTGAGCAGTTTCTTGGCAAAAAGCAGGAAGAGATTGAAACCGAAATCATCGAAGTGCTCGGATCCAATTTGCGCGCGATTTTGTCGAAGATGACTGTTGAAGACATCAACAGCGACCGGGAAAAATTCAACACGGACGTCCAGGATATCGCCCAGAAACAGCTGGATTTGATGGGTTTCAAGATCACCTCGCTCGGCTTGACCGACTTGCGTGACGCTGATGAAAACAACGGCTACCTCGAGAACCTCGGGCGGCCACGCATTGCGGAAGTGCGGAAGCTGGCTGAAATCGCAGAAGCGAACACCGAACGCGAAACCCGGATCCACCGAGCGCAGACTGATCAGGAAGCAAAAGAAGAAGAGTACAAGCGCCAAATTTCCACTGCGCAATCGAGAAAAGAAAAAGACTTGAAAGACGCCGCCTTCATGGAAGAAACCGAACGCGCGCGTGCAAAGTCCGAGCAGTCGTACGAACTGGAAAAAGCCAAGCTCGCGATGGAAATCCAGGAAGAAGAATTGAGCATGCAATTCATGGCGCGGGAACGTGCCGTGAAACTGGAAGAGGAAGAAAGCAAAGTGCGCAAAACGAAAGCCGATGCCACGTATTACGAAACGACGCGTTCCGCTGAAGGGGAAGCCCGCCGAGCAGTCATTGACGGCGAAGCGAAAGCGAAGATCAAGCGCGACGAAGGTGCCGCGGAGGCCGAAGTCATCCGCGAGCGAGGGAAAGCGGAAGCCGAATCCCGCAAGCTACTCGCGGAAGCGATGGAAGAGCACGGCGACGTCATCATCACCGAAAAACTCATTGACATGCTGCCGGTCTTCGCGGAAAAAGTCGCAATGCCGTTAAGCAACATCGAATCGGTGAAAATCATCGATTCCGGCAATGGCCAAGGCATTCCATCGTTCGGCAGGAGTGTCACGAAAACGATGGTCGACATGCAGGAGCCGCTGAAGGAAATGACCGGCATTGACATCGGCGAATTGCTGAAATCCTACGTAAACCGCAACAACCAGCCTGCTGCTCAAGCACCGGTTGCGACAATGCCGGCTGTACAGGAAGAGGCAGTTCCATCAAGTGAGGGAGAGTTCACTGAAGTCGGAGCGGCCAACACAGAGCGGTAAAATCTTCTTAAGAAAATAAAACCAAAGGCAGCTGCTTAACATAAGCAAGGTGCCTTTGGTTTTTTGTCCGTGGTTTCTATTTTGTGGACTCAATTCCCATCATTCTCAAGAACTTATCACCCATCCACCTAATTTGTACTAGAGCGTTTCCACAAACTCCTATAAACTGAAGATACAGAGAAAAATTCTTTGGTTGACCGTATTTAATTCGTTAAGAACGGGATTGCCTTTATTAGAAGTGGAATTACGAAGGGGAGGGGATTTCTGATGTTGGATGAAAAGTACTTGAATTTATTGGCGCAAAAATATGACTGTGAAGAAAAAGTGGCCACTGAAATCATTAACCTGGAAGCGATACTGGATCTGCCGAAGGGGACGGAGCATTTTGTCAGTGATCTGCACGGCGAGTACCAGGCGTTCCAGCATGTGCTGCGCAACGGTTCCGGCAATGTGAAGGTGAAAATCCGTGATTTGTTCGCAGACGAATTGCCTGAAAAAGAACTCAACGAATTTGCGACATTGGTTTATTACCCGGAAGAGAAATTGCAATTGATCAAAAGCAATTTCAGCAGCAAAAAGCAATTGCGGGAATGGTACGTCGAGACCATCGAACGCATGCTGAAACTGGTCGCTTATGCGTCTTCTAAATACACCCGTTCGAAATTGCGCAAGGCGCTGCCGAAGCAATTCTTCTACATCACGGAAGAGTTATTGTACAAGACGGACGAGTTCAAAAACAAGAAGGAATATTACGCGAAAATGGTCGAGCAAATCATCGATCTCGGCCAAGCCGACAAGCTGATCATCGGCCTTGCGTACACGACGCAGCGCTTGGTTGTGGACCATCTTCACGTCGTCGGGGATATTTATGACCGCGGCCCCGATCCGCATAAGATTGTCGATACGCTCATCGAGTACCATTCGGTCGATGTCCAATGGGGGAACCACGATGCCCTGTGGCTCGGCGCTTTTGCGGGGTCGAAAGTGTGCCTGGCGAACATCATCCGGATTTGCGCGCGTTATAATAACCTCGATATCATCGAAGATGTCTATGGCATCAACCTGCGCCCGCTGTTGAACCTGGCTGAAAAATACTACGAAGACAACACGATTTTCCACCCGAAGCGGATGTCCGATGAACAATTGACCGAGCAGGAACAGCTGCAAATTACCAAGATCCATCAAGCCATCTCCATTATCCAATTCAAGCTGGAAAGCCCGATCATCAAACGGCGCCCATGCTTTGACATGGAAGACCGCCTGTTATTAGAGCAAGTCGATTATGCTAATGAAGAAGTCACGCTCAACGGGGTAACGTATAAGCTGGAAAATACGTGCTTTGCCACAGTCAACCCGGAGCGGCCGGAAGAATTGCTGGAAGAAGAGGCGCAAGTGATAGACAAACTGCTGTTCTCGATCCAGCATTCCGAGAAACTGGCGCGCCATATGACTTTCCTCATGAAAAAAGGCAGCCTGTATTTGCGCAATAACGGCAATTTGCTGATCCATGGCTGCATTCCGCTGGAAGAAAACGGCGACATGAAAGAAATGGAGATCGAAGGCAAAACCTACGCGGGACGTGAACTGCTCGATGTTTTCGAGCATTACTTGCGCTACGCATTCGCCCATCCGGAAGAAACGGATGATTTTGCGACTGATATGGTGTGGTACCTGTGGACAGGCGAAAATTCCTCGCTCTTCGGCAAACGGGAAATGACGACGTTCGAGCGCTACTTTATCAAAGAAAAAGAAACACATAAAGAACGGAAAAATCCGTATTACCATTTGCGCGAAGATGAAGGAATGTGCCGGAAAATGCTTGCGGAATTCGACTTGAATCCCAATTATGGCCGCATCATCAACGGCCACACGCCGGTAAAAGAAATCGACGGCGAAGATCCGATCAAAGCGAACGGCAAGATGCTCGTCATCGACGGCGGTTTTTCCAAAGCCTATCAATCCACCACCGGAATTGCGGGATATACCTTGCTCTACAATTCCTGCGGCATGCAGCTCGTCGCCCATCAGCATTTCAATTCGAAAAAAGAAGTGTTGAGCAATGAAACCGACGTGCTGTCAGTGAAACGGCTGGTGGACGAAGAAGTGGAACGAAAAAAAGTGCGGGAAACGAATATCGGAGAAAAGTTGCTGCAGGAAATCGCTGACTTAAGAAATTTGAGAAAGCACCGATATATGAAGTGAGGTCCATAGCAGGCAAAAAGCACAGTCGGCGATTATTAGCCGACTGTGCTTTTTGGTTTGAGGCGGTTTTCTCTCACTTGCAGATTTTTCGGCTGGCTGGACAGCAAACAAGTGGGGAGGTGGAATATTGGGTTTATAGGCTGGCTGCGGTGTAAAATGTTAATTGTCGGATATGATCAGAAGCATTTAGAATTTGTTCTTTCACAAAGACACGAATCCCGCATATGGATGCGGCAGATGAAACCGAAAGGAGTGGTATACGTGGACAAGCCTGTTATTATTATCGGCGCTGGGCTGAGTGGCCTTTATGCAGCTTCGCTGCTAGCTGAGCGCGGCATCACATGCAAAGTTCTAGAGGCGAGAGACCGTGTGGGCGGCCGCGTATTGAGCGCGCAGGCTTCCGGCAAAGAAGAACTGGGCCGATTCGATTTGGGGCCGACATGGTTCTGGCCTCAATACGAGAAAGCCATTGCCGGATTAATCGAAGGCCTGAAACTGGAGACGTTTGAGCAGTACACGACCGGAGCAATGCTTTCAGAGCGGAACCAGCATGGTCCGCCAGAGCGATATGTATTGCCGGAAGGCGCGGCTGAAAAATCTGTGCGAATCAAGGGCGGTGTACAATCGCTGATTAAAGCAGTTGAGTCTGCGCTTCCACCAGGTACGGTCGAGCTGGAAACGCGCGCAACAGCCATTCGGCTAGATGAAACAGGCGCTATTACAGTTGAAGCAAGTCTAGGTAACGGAAAACGAAAGGAAATTTCTGCAAATCAGGTCATACTGGCGTTGCCGCCACGGATTGCAGCGCAACACATTGAATTCTCCCCGTCCCTCCCCGCAGATCTGATGAGGGATCTCGTGGAGACGCCGACATGGATGGCAGGGCAGGCCAAGGTCGTTGCTGTCTATGAACGTCCTTTTTGGAGGGAATCCGGTCTTTCCGGTTTTGCAACGAGTTGGGTCGGACCCCTGCAGGAAATTCATGATGCTTCTCCTTCCCAAGGAACAGGCGCGTTATTCGGCTTTTTCGGCATGCCGGCAGAAACGCGGCGCGAGCTGGGAGAGGAACAGCTTTTAGAAATGGTCACGAACCAGCTGGTCAGGTTATTTGGCCCGGCGGCAAAAAATGCGAGTTCCATCTTGTACAAGGATTGGTCCAGTGATGCGGAGACGGCTGTAATGGCTGACAGCATGCCACTCAGGGATTTTCCTGCATACGGAAAGCTGCTGGCGGCCGGCGCGTGGAAAAAGAAATTGATTTTTGCCGGTACAGAAACGAGCCAGCAGTTTGGAGGACATCTTGAAGGTGCGCTGCAAGCAGCTGAGCAGGCAGTTCTGGAGATCCAGGAATAAAATTATTGAATTGGTGAAACAAGGAAATGCACTTTTAAATGATGCCTGATAACTTTGAAATAACACTTGTTAACGAAAGAACCTATTATGGAAAACCACAGAGGCTTGCATTTCGCCAAGGCGAAATGCGCAAGTGCTCGAGAAGGAGCCGTTCGCTGGAGCGAACGGCTTTTCCATGTGCGCTCTTGACCTTCGATTGTGGCGAGCAATGCCGGATAAAATCAGAGAAGCACCTGTTAACTTCCCGCTAGCGCATGATGAATGTCGCGCAACGCCTGTTAATTTTTCAAGAAGACGTGTTAACCAAGAAATAACGCTTGTTAACGAAAGAACCTGCTATCCAAAACCACATTAAGTAGTCGCGTCCCAGAGAAAGACCATTTCTAAAAAAGTCTCCACATACAAATACAATCGATACCGCATGCATCGCCGCGCAAAGGAAATCAACATTCTTTTGAACGGCTTTTTGTTTGTGTTGTTCCCAGGGAGTAGCACAGTTTAGTTAGCCAAAGTTTCCGTTTCTGCAGGTGTAAAGTGAGCAATGATCATTTCTTCGCCTTCAGTTGAAAGGACTTGGAGTGTGTTGTTTATTTCGTGAATAATTTGATTAAATTCTTTTTTAGTATCCGCGGCAATGTTGAACCTGCCGAGCATCTGAGCGTAGGTCCCTGTAATTTCTACATGGTCTCCGACATGGTGAATAGGTATGTAAGAAACCACAGCGGGATTTTCTTTTATTTTTTCAAGTCCGACGATTTCTTTGATCGTTCCTTTGTCCAAAAGGATCGAGAGATTGCATGCGGGAAACTTCGTATAGCCGTAATCAAACTTGTCGATCGCATATTGACCAAGGTTTCCGTCTGTCGCATAATCGAGCATCATTCCCAGCAAGTTGATGCCAGTCTGCTTTTCGACAATCGTGTAATACTGCGTGCCGCTTAGCCGGAAGCCCATTTCGTAGAAATAGAAATGCCCGTCTTCAAACAGGGATTGGATGAAAAGGACACCATTTTGGATTCCCATCCCTTGGATCATAGATCGAACATCTGCGTCCAACGTCTTTATATAATGATCCAAATGCTGGGAAGGGAAGACCGTCGCTGTCGGCAATGGCGGGTGTTCTTTGTACTGTTTATGTACGTGCCTGTCTGTCATTGCGCTTAAGACGATCTGCCCATTCAAAACTGTGTAGAACATCATGACCCCATAAGCATTGTCGATAAACCGTTCAATAATTACTTCCCCGGATTTTGAATAACGGACTGCTTTCGCATAGCCTTCTTTCAATTCTTCTGCAGAATAGCAAACGGTGATTCCCTGGCTCGCGTAGCTGTCCACCGGTTTGATGATGACTGGGAAAACGAATTTTGAAAAATCTTCTTCTGACAGGCTTTCTCCGATTTCATACTCCTCAATGACCGGCACGCCGAACTTACGGCAATGTTCTTTGAACTGGTCCTTGTTCGAGCAGATTTCCAACTGTTCTTTTGTCGCATAAAAAGGCAGGTTCAGCTTCTCGCATAAAGCAAGCGCATGCCACGTATTGATGTCATCAAAACCATTGAAGACGCCGCTGATGCTTTCCGCTCTGGCAATCTCCGCCACCCTTTCAATATCAGCTGTACTCACATCATAGGATTTGTCAGCGACTGCTTTGGCCGGAGAATCAGTATCTCTGTCAACGACGATAGTGTACAGCCCCATCTTTCGTGCTGTCTCGACCACGTTGACCATATGCATATATCCACCAAGAATCAGAATTTTTTTATCTACTGAATTGACCACCCGGCATTCCCCCTAAAATAAAGTTGCGTTAGATTCGCACATGAGTTTGGAACTGAAATTTTTTTTGTTTAGATAATTATACAACTTATTATTTTTAAAATTACGAAAATTGAAAATTTTTTGTGCTCATATCTAAAAAGGCAGAATTCGGAAAAATCTGAACATACAACACAATATACATCTCATACATCAGCGCTCCGAGGAAATCAATGTCCCTCGGAGCAAATTTTTTTTATTCATGTATAGGAATTGTGTTGCTTCCAGAGAGCGGAACAATCAGTAAAAAGCACAATCGGCTAAACAGCAGCCGATTGTACTTTTTGTTTGAAGAAGTTTCTTGGTTTTTCGGTTCTTAGTCGCCAGCTCTGGTACTGTCATTATGATGAACCAACCACTCTCTCAACATCTGATTAAACTGATGTGCATGTTGCACAGGCCAATCATGTTGGGCGCCGGGGATTAACTTCCCCACGGCAGTTGATATGAATTGCGGAGCGATCTCAACGGATTCCAGAATGCCGTGCGATTCTTTATCTCCTGCAGCGATTAGACAGGGAGCGGCAATATCCCCGTAAGACTCATCGAGGCGAAACTTCACAATTTCTTTCCAAATGGTTTCATAGGTTTCTGGGGTGAGAAGCTGGTAATTTGTGATGAAATCAGCGATTTTATCCTGGGGCAAGTGGTAGTGTTCACGGGCTAGTTTAGCGAGATATCGCTCATTTTGTATGCCGCGCTGAACGAGCCGGGATTGCAATTTAAGCAGGAATTGAAAATGCATGGGTTTGACGGTGATGCCACTAATGAATAAACTCAGAACCTTTTCAGGGTAGCGTTTAGCTAATTCCAAAGCAACATGGCCACCCAGCGAAATCCCGACAACGTGGACCCTTCGGTTTTTGATTACATGCTGTGCGATTAGATCGGTGGTATCCGCTAAACCCTTCCATGGCGTTGAGACGCTTTTCCCGTGTCCGGGCAAATCGGCCAGGATGACTTGATAATCCGGAAATGCGACTTCTTGCTGCCACCACATCCATCGGCTCGCACCAATTCCGTGGATAAAGAGGATGGATTCGTTTCCGTTAAACGCCGATTCTTCGTAATCAATCATGTCCGAGAACCCCCTAACATGTGTTATCACTTATTCCTTAAAAACCTTACATATAAATATCGGAGTGTTCAGTTATATTTTATCACATCAAAACTAGGCTCTTTTTAAGAATGGTAAGCGGAAATTCTAAAGAATGGTCCTCTGAGCGCCGTTTTGTTTTTAATTATGCTGCTCCATGGGTGGAGAACAACAACGATAAATAATGCTAAAATATTCTCATAACGAATTACAGGGAGGGGCGGCTATGGAATCCTTTTTTGATGCAAAATCCAACTATCCTTTTGAACTTTTTTCCATTAGCCACTTGCTGGCGTTAAGCATCGCCCTGATCGGATTCCTGGGCATGATCGGGGTGAAGGACCGGATAGAGATGAAAGCGCAGCTGTTTCAGCGGCTGCGCTGGCTAGTGCTGGCCATTCTTTTTTTCTCGGAAGTTTCCTACCAGTATTGGGCCATTACACAGGAAATTTGGAGTTTTCGCATCCATATGCCGCTCCACTTGTGTGGAATCGCCTCGCTTACTGCTATGGCCGGTTTGCTGAGCTTGCGGCCTTTTTGGATTCAAGTCTCATTTTTTATCGGAATCATTCCGGCTGTCTTGGCTTTGGTGACACCCGAAATACCTTACGATTATCAACATTTCCGGTTTTGGCTATTCTTTATCCAGCACACCGCGATTTCTTGGGCTTGTTTGTTTTTGGCCTTGGCCTTTCCAGGTGCTATCACTCTCCGATCGGTGTTTTCCGTTTACGCCTGGTTGC